>JAYSUV010000663.1:0-2987 GCA_043718945.1 Planctomycetota bacterium | reverse complement strand
GTTCTCGCAACTCGATCTGAAAGGCCTGGTAGAGCTCTCCGGGCAGCAGAATCCAGATCGAGTCTCCCAACAAACCGATCTGCACCGGCAGTGGGCAGGCTCGTCCGGGAGAGAGCGCATGCAGCCGAGTCAGCTGCCGCGTGCGCTGCTCGATCTGGGCCCGGCAAGTTCGCAGCTGGGATTCGTCTCCGCTCTCGCGAGCCCGAGTTTCTTCAACCAGCCAGTACTCTCTCTCCGTCGTCGTTTGCTCGATTGTCGGGAGATCATGGCGATAAGGGAGTTCGACGGTGATCTGCTTCCATTGCCACCTGGCCTGGGCCAGGACATCGTCCTCAGAGATGGGCTGATGCCGCCAGGTCCCAATGGTTGCTCCGGAGATCACCGGACCGACATAGCGGAATTCGGTTCCGGCAGGAGCCAACGTGGCAAGTGCCGAAAGAGCTGCGAACCCGACCTGTCGGCCATTCCGGTCGGCCACAGCCGGGTCACCCACAAACCCTTCACGCGGGCCGAGGTCACCGGAGGCTCCCTGAAGAAAGAGACAGTATCCGCCTTCTTGTGCTTCAATCACCTCTCGCATGGCCCCCACCCAGTCGGGACTAATCAGCGTGTTGTCCCAAGCGAGCGTCGTCGGATGGCACGCATAGTTCACCAGTGTCGCCAGCGTGGTTCCAGCGGCATTCGTGATGCGTGCCACTAACAGCGTGTCGTCGGCTGGTCCATCCGGGTTAAAGCCACAGGCAAATCGCCCTCGCTCCACATCCAGAAAATCCCGGTGCCTCGCCAGATCGCAGTGTCCGGTGCCGTACACAATCATGGCCGCTTCTCTGCGTGGCTGGGCTTCGAGCGACAATTGTGTCAATCGCGCTGCGAGCTGATCGAGGTATGGCCCAATCATGTCCCCGCCGGGCAGGCTGCTCCTCGTCCGCGACATCCAGCCAGACCCGTGCGTGTGCGTCACCGTGACTTGGATGTTCGGGAATGATACGCCGGTCGCCCCGGAGATTGACTCGCGTATGCTCCGCAGTTCTGCCGTATCCAGGATGCAGTGATCGAGCGAAAGGATGATCTGCGATTCGCCCTTCGAAAGATCGTCGGGGTCCAACCAGAGCAGCGTCGCCGTCAGCGGACGATGGACTCCGGTCGCCTGGTCATGCAAAGCCGCTCCCCACATCCGGTGATAGATCCCCACTGGCGGAGTGATGTCACACCGAGCGACACTGGCCCGACAGCGCGATTGAGGAGTCTTAACGCTGATCATCTTCGTCTCCAAACAGAGTGCCTTGTGGATTCAGAAACGCCCAGCAGACCGCATCAACCGCCATGATTCCGGCGAACAGAAACAGCATCAGGTTCCAGTTGCCGGTTCGCTCGACCAGCCAACCCGCTGTGAGCGGAAAGAGCGCGGCTCCGATATTGCCACACATGTTCATCGCACTGAAGACGGTGGCGACCTGCTGGCCACCGAACTTGATCGCCACGGTGTAACCACTGACTCCTCCAAAGGTCGCACAGAATGCTCCCAGCGAGATCACTGCAATACTGCCCCAGACATTGGACATGAAGTACGAAATGAGAATCAAGATGGCACAGCAGCCCATCCCCGCAACAGCGATTCCCTGTCGACTGAGGCGTGAGTTTCCGGTTCGTTGAAGCATCCCGTCGGAAGCCATCCCTCCCGTGAGGCTCCCGATCACTCCGCCAATCCCTGCGACAGTTGTCATGATTCCCGACATCTCTGTCGAAACTTCGCGAGTCTTTTGTAAGAAGGTCGGAAACCAGGTCATGAAGAAGACCATGCCTGCTGCGCGAAAAAACTGTTGGGAACACAAAAGAATCATCGACCGACTGTGGATCATGCGCGACCAATCGATCGGACGATGGGTCTCCACGGACTGATGGATAAACGGCAATCGCCTCACCGAAATGCAGACCAGGAACAGCGCTACCCACAGCAGGCCGGGAATCACGTAGATTCCGAAAACAAGTCGCCATCGCTCGATTTCCCAAGCGGCAGCTGTCGGCTGCAACAGCGTGAGAGCCTTACCGGTTAAGCTGGGGCTGATCGCTCCGCCGACCATCATTCCTGCTGCCAAAAGCCCCGAAGCTCGGGCTCGCTCCGACTCCGGGAAAAGCTGACCGATGGCCTTGGCAGCACAGGGGAACGCCCCGGCCTGAGCGGCTCCCATGATCCCCCAGAGTATGAGGAGCGAGTAGAAACCGGTCGCAAAACCGCTGATGAGTGTGGCGATCGACCACATCACGCAAAGGATCGCCAGTGCCCGTCGACTCCCCACTTGGTCCGCAAACCTGCCACTCGGGAGTTGCAGCAGCGCATAAGCGAAGTACCAGCCCCCCTGCACCATCCCCATGCTCAGTCCCAGGCTGCCGAACTGGAGATCAGCTGCGATCTCCTTCGCAGGAACGCTGAGAGCTGACCGTTGAAGGTTGGCAATGGCTGCCATCAGACACAGAAAAGCCAACACCCAGTGGCGGTCATTCGGAGACTCGTCGGCAACATTGGTCATGACGAGATCACTCCGCTGAGCTGTTCGAACAATCGGTCGACTTCGCGGGCTGTCTCATCATCCAGCGACCAGCCAAAAGGAGCCCGTCGCCGGTCAGTCTCCCAGATTCCGCGTTTCACCAGCAGGTATTTTTCAATCGCCAAAAACCCATCCAGTCCGGCTTGAAGCTGCAGGGCAACGATCGCGCAGATCGGGAAGTAGACCGCATACGCCCCCGCGTCATCCCCGCGCTCAAGTGCGTTCCAGAGAGAGACGATCCCGTCGAGCAGATCCATACCCGGCATCGTTCCGGCAATCCCGCGGCGGTAGCTGTCGATTAAGAGGATGCCGCCGGAGCCCTCGTAGATCTTGGCCTGCCCTTGTGTGGCGTCGCGTAACGCAGAGAGATTCGGGCCGATCGGGGCCGCCTCGGGCTTGAACAGAATCTTGTCGTGGCCATAGCGCTCCAACAGCTTCAGA
>JAYSUV010000662.1:0-8375 GCA_043718945.1 Planctomycetota bacterium | reverse complement strand
TCTCATCGCGGATGTCCATCCGCTGGATGCGATCGTCGCCGTTGTCTTCGGGAATCGGGACGTTCTTGTCGTTCTTGGAGACCAACGGTCAACTCCTTGGTGGCCCGCTGATCCGAAGGACCAGTCGGCTGGCATTCATTTGACACAACAGTCTCGTGAATCGAGAGTTACAAGCTGCGAACAGTGGCCGAGCTTGCTGCTCTACGAATCGCAGAATTGTACTGTTTTATCAGGATGTTCACAACGTATCCGCCCCGTTGTTTCCCTAGCGAAACTCACGAGTTACGTCTGCATGAGGCGACTCTGTGCGTTAGGCGTCGGACGCAAGACATCAGAGGTGTCCCGTCTCGTACGGACGAGCAGGACTCCCGGCCCGGGCCTGATGAAACGAACGATTACGGGGCGACCTCGGGACTCTTGGTGAATGCCGTTTTGCGATTCAACCTCCCGCGTCCACGACCGGAAATCGCGAGATTGTGGAGTATTCAATCTGTCCAATCTGTGAAATCTGGTTCATCCGACTATTTTTGGGGTGCCCCTTGATCAGGGTGGGTTTTCTAAGGCATCTCTCCGATGTTCAATGATTGCTAGGAGATAGCTCGATCTGCTACAATCTCTATGCGAGGAGAAACGGAGGCAGTTCTGCTGGGAAGCAGTCTGCTCAGGAATATCCTGTCTCCGATGCGCCCAGGGCGTGTCAGCCTCTGGCCGAGGGTCTCGGCCAGGAGCCTCTTTCAGGATTGGCACATGGGACATCGGGGCCATGCCTCCGTAACTCCCTATGCGGTCAGGAAATCCGACACCCCAAACATAGTCGAACGAACCCCTTTTCTTGAGCTGACACGGAAAACGGTAGATTCGTATTGGCGTGGGCGTACTTGATAGAGTCGCGCGGAACCCCGTAGCCTTGCCGTGATGGCGAGTGAATGAGGATGACAACCATGGATTCGTTTTCTCTGTTGGCCTACTTTGATCCGGGATCAGGTAGCCTCGTACTGCAAGCGATCGTCGGCGGCTCGGCCGGGATGCTGGTGTTCTGCCGCTATTTGATCTCGAACTTCGGGCACCGATTGCGTTCACCTCGGCAGCGTTCGACACGAGTCGTGGAGCGGTCCGAGTCACTGTAATGCTCCGCCCCGAGCCTGGCTCCTATCGTGACCGGGATGGTCGCGTCTTCTACGACGAGTACGGTCGAGTCCTGCGAGGACTGTCGACTCGCGCTTGGACCCAGTGGCAATTGCTGGAGAACTCGGTCTGCTTTCAGCGCTTCATGGACGAGGGACAAGTCGTTCGTACGGAGTGTTACTCCGAATGCTCTGTGGATAATTCTGCATGGGCGGGCGTCCTGCGGCACGAGCGAATCCCGTTCGTGTCTTACCCCTACGAGTGGTCCTTCGGGATGCTCAAAGATGCCGCCCAGCTGCACTTGAATTTGCTGACGGAAGCACTGGCAGAGGATCTGACGCTCAAGGATGGCACCGCGTATAACGTGCAGTTTCGCGGCGTGCGGCCGGTGTTTATCGATGTGGCCTCCTTTGAGACGCTGGTCCCCGATCGTCCTTGGTCGGGCTATCGCCAGTTCTGCCAGACCATGCTTTATCCACTGATGTTGCAGGCATATAAGAACGTCTCGTTTCATCCTTGGCTGCGAGGTCGCCTCGACGGGATCTCTCCGCAGGAGTGCTGGAACCTGATGTCGTTCCGCGACTTCTTTCGTCGCGGAGTTCGTAACCATGTCTGGCTGCATGCCTGGCTCCAGTCATCGCAATCCATCAACGAGAATCACACGCCGCAGTCGCTCGGGCAGTCGGGTTTTCAGAAGGAAATGCTCGCCGCCAACTTCCGCAACTTGGCCCATGTCGTCAGCGGGTTAACGTGGGCCGCTGCCCAATCGAACTGGTCCGAGTACGATCAGAATCACAACTACACCGCTGAGGACCGTCAGCAGAAAGAAGCCTTCGTGCGGCGTTGTGTCGCCTCGCGACCGTGGTCGCTGACCTGGGACATCGGCTGCAACACTGGCACGTTCAGTCGGATCGCAGCTGAGAATTCTCAACAGGTCGTGGCCCTCGACGCCGACCATTTGTGTGTCGAGCGGTTCTATCAGTCGTTGAAGTCTGATGCGAATGGCCCGGGAGGCCGGATATTGCCGTTGGTGTTCAACCTCGCCGATCAGGTGGCCGGACTCGGTTGGCGAGGTCGGGAGCGATCCAGCCTCCTTCACAGAGGGCCACCTGACCTGGTGTTGTCGCTGGCCTTGATTCACCATCTCGTGATTGGGTGCGGGATCCCCCTGACCGAGTTATTGGAGTGGCTCGCCGAGCTCCGGTCGCATCTGGTGATCGAGTTTGTGGACCGCGAGGACGCGATGGCGAGTCAGCTGCTGTTTCGTCGCGGTGGCGAATGTCCCGACTACACCCGGACCCATTTCGAGCGAGAACTGCATCGATTGTTTGAGGTGTCGGACACACTCTCACTGAGTCAGGGGCTCAGGACGCTCTATTTCGCCCGCTCGCGAGTGGCCCCATGACGACTGAAGCCCATCCACTACAAACCCAGAACGAGGATCGGCAGTTGCCTCTTCCACAGGCACGCAGATTTGGCTTCGATGCCTTGCATGTTTTCGTCCTCACCAGCTTCGTCATCGCGCAAAGTTACTACGACCGTCTGGCGCATCAAGGCGAGTATCTCGTCGATCCGAAGGTGACTCCCGCCGCCATCGCGGGGTTGGTCATCATTTTGTCAGTCGTCCTGCCATCGCTGATCGTCGCAGCTGAAGGTCTCGCGGGACGAGTCCATCGGCAGCTCCGCGATTCGGTGCATCTGGTGGTTGTGCTCCTCTGCTTCACGCTGCTCTTCCTGCAAGTCGTGCAGAGGGCCATGTTCCTGCCCGGCTGGCTCATGCTTGTCACTGCGCTGGCAACTGCTTGTGCCCTGACGGCTGGCTACGACCGCTACACGGGATTCCGGTCGATGGTCACGTGGGTGTCGCCCGGCATCGTGCTGTTTCCGGGCATCCTCTTTATGCGATTGAATGCGGCAGAGGGGAACGTCGCCCATCGAGCCACTCACGATTTGACTCAAGCACCCGTTCCCGTGGTCGTGGTCGTGTTTGACGAGTTTTGTGGTGCGTCGCTGCTCACACCGGATCGAGAAATCGATGCCGACCGCTTTCCGAACTTCGCCAGGCTCCAGCAGGGGACGACCTGGTATCGTGGGGCAGCCAGTGTTTCTCCCGCCACCGCCAGTGCCCTGCCCGCCCTGCTATCCAGCAAGTATACGCTCTCGGAATACGCACGATCCTCAAAGGAATTGCCTCAGAATCTGTTCTCCCTGCTCTCCATGGCGGGTCAATATGAACTCGCGGCATTTGAACCTCTTTCGGCACTATGTCCTAGGCAGAATGAACTGCCCACGTCACAGACTCACAACGTGTTCTGGCAAACTGCCGGGATGCTGAACGTGCTGAACCATGTCTACCTGTATCAGATCTGTCCCCCGGACTTTCATGCCCACCTTCCGGTTGTTCCTCCGGCCTGGTTTGGTCTGCATGACACGAATCTGGTGGACCGAAATCGTCGACGCGGATGTTTTCGTTACGGGTGGACAGATCGCCGCGATCAGCAGGTGGAGCACTTTCTGGAGTGTATCGACAGCACACCCCAGTCGGTGCTGTACTTCGCCCACTTGCTGATTCCGCATGCTCCTTGGTGCTATTTCCCTTCCGGGACTCGCTATGCCCGAGACAGAAGCAACCTGGATCGCCTCTGCTTGGAATCGGACGACACCATCATGTCCGATGAACTGGGAGTGATTCAAAATCAGCAGCGACATCTTTTGCAAGTCATGTACGTCGACAACATCGTCGGCCAGCTGACGGCTCGCTTGAAAGAGGTCGGAATCTGGGATCGCTGTCTGCTGATCGTCACCGCCGACCACGGAATCTCGTTTCGTATCGGTCAGGATCGCCGGGAGTATACCGGTGGCAACACGGAAGACCTCCTCTCGATCCCCTTGTTCATCAAGTCTCCGGGGCAGACTGTGGGCGAGGTCAACGACCTTCCAGTTCAGTCGATTGATCTGCTACCGACCATTCTGGATGTCGTAGGAATTCACCCTGCGGCTCCGCTGGATGGTGTTCCCGTGAGCGATCCGCGTGTGGCTCTGCGGACCCAGGTCATCGTCCGCGACTCACAACATGATCTCGCCTTCTCCCCGGAAGTGTTACTCCATTCCCAAGTGCCCCGCATCATCCGGAAACGCTTCGGCGCGGGAACCGATCGCTGGAACCTCTATCGGATCGGCCCACATTCGGAGTGGCTCGGACAGCCGGTGCAGGGGCTGCCACTCGGCCAGGGAGCCCCGCTGAAGCTGGAATGCCAGTTGCCGCTGCTGCCAGCGAACTCGATCGGGGCGGAGCTGCGTCCGTATCACATCGAAGGCCGAATCGTCTCACCCAGCCCGCCGGAGCAACCGGTCGAACTGATCGCCGTGGTCGACGGTGTGGTCTGCGGGACGACGCGAACCTATCGCCAATTTGGGTATCTGGATCGCTGGTCAGTCATGCTGCCGGAGTGGAGTTATCTCTCGTCAACGGCAACGCCCGATTTTTTCGCCGTTCAACAGGACGGATCGCTCGTGGCCTGTGACCTCAGCTGGGTCGAGACATTGGGTGAGTCGCCGAACAGTGAGTGAACGGCCCGTGCGAATGGTCATGGCGACGTGCGTGTCCGGGACTCGCTCAGCACCTGCAACATTCCGACACAGAAGTCAGACAGATCATCCGGCTTGCGGCTACTGACGAGGTGGCGGTCGACGACGACTGAGGTGTCCGACCAGATCGCAGTGAAGCCACGACCATTGACCAGCCTGTGCCGAGTTCAACCTTCACGTCGACCTATTCCGCAGGCGGCGGTTGCCCGTTTGCGTGTAGCCTGTCGAAGAACTCGCCAATGTATTTCCGGTCATTTTCCTGCAAGGCTCGCCGGAACCTCAGACCAAGCTGAGGATCGGTCTTGGCCCAGGCCCGGACTCGAGGCGACAAGGAGTCGTAACTCCCATTTCCGGTGAGGCGATACGAGCCATTAATGCAGGGGGCCGCACACAGACACAGCCCCCAGTATCGATCTCTATGCCACCTGGTCTTGTGTGGATGTTCACAGGGAACGTTCAAATCGACGGAGACGAAATAGTCCCAAGATTCCTCAAAGACCTGGGCATCACTGGTAACCGCTCTTTGAAAGATTCGATACTCGCACACATCTGCCCCCCAGTGACATTCGGGGCAATCCTCGACGAACCAGGATTCGTCGACTGCAACCATCCACAGAGTGCAGGTGAGAGTTAATCCAAGGCCAGCCAACAGGAAACGCTTGGTGCGTGGACTCGGCATGACCCGTCCCTTTCAGCATGTTCTTGGGCACTACCGAGACGGACACTCACTGCCCGTGTCGTGACCGATACTCGCTCAGCACCTGCAACATCCCCACACAGAAGTCGGGCAGATCATCCGGCTTGCGGCTGCTGACGAAGTGGCGGTCGACGACGACGGAGGCGTCCGACCAGATCGCCCCGGCGTTGATCAGATCGTCCTTGATCCCCGGCGAGCCGGTCACCTGCACTCCGCTGTAAACCTTCGCCGAGATCGGCATCCAGCCGCCGTGACAGATCGCTGCGATCAACTGGCCGCGCTCGTGGAACTGGCGAATCAGTTCCAGCACTTTCTTATCCCGCCGCAGCTTGTCGGGCATCCAGCCGCCGACGCACAGGACACCTTGGAAGTCGTCGGCCTCCATGTCGCAAATGGCGGCGTTCGACGTACACGGGTAACCGTTCTTGCCGGTGTATCGCTGATTGGACTCTTGCCCGGCGAGGGTCATCGAGACTCCCGCTTCGGCCATGCGCAGCTTGGGATACCAGAGTTCGAGATCCTCGTAATCGTCGCCGACGAAGCAGAGGAGTTTGAGGCCGTGCAGGGAAGGAGTGGGCATGCGAGAGTCCGGTCTATATGAAGCAGTGTCGTCAGGGCGAACAGCTACGGGGCGGGCACCACGAGTTGCGGGCCGTCGAGCTTGTCGTTGTAGCGTTGGCGGAACTCGAAGAACCGGGTCTCCGAGGTGTCGAGGCTTGACTGCACAGCAGCTCCGAAACGAACCGCTGTGCTGGCATCATTGCCGAGTGAGAGAGCGCTAGCGACCTTGAGAATCTCCTGCACCTGCGGGTCTTGTTCGAGGCGTTTGATCGCCTCGTCCTTGATCGTCGCCGGGTCAGTCGTCGTCTCATTGGTCCAGAGGATGCGGTACGTGCCATCGCTCAGGCGAGCGAAAAAGCTGGTGGAGACCGTCGCTGGTCCGCCGCCGGTAATCTTCGGTATACGAGTCACTCGGAAGCCGCGCCGATCAAGGGACTTCGCCTCGGCGATGGCGGTCGACTGCCAGTCGGACTTCGCGGGCTTGTTGCCCGGCGGGTTGAGATTCAAACCCCCCAGATCGAGTCCACCGAGGTCCAGCCCCTCGAGTTGCCCCTGCAAGGCATCCCCAGCGGTCTGGGCCAGGAGGGACGAGAGGTCGGGCTTGGCGACTCCCTCACCGACTCGCACGACCATGTTGCCGGTTCCTTGGTAGTCGAGTCGATCGCAATACTCGTATTCGAAGATCGCCTGCCGGGCGGCCCACTCGTCTGCGGTTTGCGGCTGGCCCGTGGGGAGCCGATCCGAGAGGTCAACCTTAGCCGCTTGCCACTGGGGGCTCTTCTTTTCGATGGCGATCTTCAATGTCGTCAGCACGGTCTCCTCAACCCGCTCCAAGCGCTCGCTCCAAGCGGCCATCGCAACTTGCCGTGACGCCTCGGGGGCAGTGAAGACGCGGCGGACTTGATCGGCGGGCGTGGTCACGATGACGAACTGGGAGTCCGGGACAGCTGCTGGATTCACGGCCTTGACGAGTCTCGCGAGTTCGCGGTTGAGAACGGCCACCAGTCGAGTCTCAGCAGCCCGATCCGTCTTCCATGTCTCGATCCGTTCCCGCAATTCCTTCCGCGAGGCGGCTTGGTTCTCACCGGCCTCGTCGTCGACCTGCTTCAAAATCTCCGGATGCTTGGCGGTCAACCAGCTGCGCTGAACCGCCATCCGCAGTTCTTTCGCATCGCGGCTCAACACCGCACCCCGCAGTTCGACACCGCCCTTGAGGAGAGCGATGTCGACACCGAACCGCTGGGCCTCGCGCGGAGTGATTTCGGCCTGCACGGTCGAGACCATCGCCACGAGAGCGACGCCTATCAAAAGCGAAATAAAATGTCGCATGACCGCCTCCCAATCAGGAAAGAGAGAACGCCATCCCCAGTGGACAGACCCCGGCAGGGGTCACAGCCATTAGCCGGTGGTTGAACGCAGCGACACCACCGGAACAGTAGTCGCGAGACAAATTGAATCCCGGCGGGATTCCAGAGGAGCTGCCCCGTTGCGTTCGACTCTCTGGCATCCCTCCGGGATGCTGAAATTGATGGAGCCAAGTCACCGGTGGTGTCGCTGCGCTCAACCACCGGCTAATGGCTTCCATCCCTCCGGGATAATCCCTGCTTCTGTTCTCAGTCACTGACAACTGAAGACTGAAAACTTCCCACTACTCCGTCTTCAACACCACATCCTTCATCTGCACAATCATCGCGGGACCAGCATGCAGTTGCAGAGCGAGCTTGCCCGACTTCGCAGCCCGTTCGGCATGCTCGTCGACCACTTCACAGGTCATGTTGCCGTTGATGAAGTGCTGGAGCGTGTTCCCCTTGGCCACGATGCGGTAAGTGTTCCAGTCTTCGTTCTTGATCGTCGCCTGCAGCTCTTCGGTGGTCTTCTCGGTCTTGCCGGTGGTGGTCTTGACCATCTTGTTCTTGTCGCTCGGATCAGCGGTCAGCTTGGACTTCTCGCCCCGTCCGGCCAGGATGCCGCGACCGCGCTCTTCGTAGTTGATCCCGCTGTAGGTCTTGCCTGCTTCGAAGTCGGCTTGGTATCCACCGACGATCGGACCGGTCTCATCGTTCTCAGAGACGACCTTGCTGCGGTACTGCATCCCGGAATTGCCCGCGACGATGCGGTACTTGAAGGTCAGTTCAAAATCCGACACCTCACCCGACCAGACGAGGAACGTGTTGTTGCCGATCGGCTTATCGGCAGAGGTCTTGCCGGTGATGGCCCCGTCCTGCACCGACCAGAGATCCTTGCGACCTGCCCAGCCGGTCAGATCCTTGCCATTGAACAGCTGCTTCTCTTCGGCCTGACCCGCGACAGCCGAGAGAGCGAGGACCGCGAACGCAAACAGTGAGCGACGAATCATGAGGAGACTCCGGGGAGACTGGTTCAGTGGAAGCGAAAACCGCTCCCG
>JAYSUV010000661.1:0-8394 GCA_043718945.1 Planctomycetota bacterium | reverse complement strand
AACGCAACGAACTCGCGAGGGCCTTCCGCTACGAATCCCGTAACCTCCTGCCGCCATTGAGGAACCAACGCAGAACCTAAACCGGACAGTAGAAATAGTCGGAGGAACCGTAAATCGTCGCTGAATTGAGAGGTTTGGCTGTGGCAGTCGCGACTCGGGATGAGAGGGCGCCGCGGTGAGCGGGCTGTCGGGGATCCCGGTGACTCTCGTGTGTGATTGCGGGAACCTCCGACGGGCATCGTTCAAAACGCCGTATCATCAGGGCACTCGCCCCTTCCGCATCCGCTATGTCACTGCGGGTTTCACGGGAATGGCTTTCCCATCCAGTGAGGTCTCCCACACGATCAGCATCCGCTCGTCCAAAATGATTGTCCAATTGTCGCCATCATCGCGAAGTTCAATCCCCTGCTTCTGCAAAGCCTCCGCTTGAGGCGAAGCCTTGGGAGTGATGCCATCATCGTGAATCGCTCGAAACGCCTCCAAATGTGGCCAGTCCTTCTGAATCGTATTCATACAAGCCAGGATCGTGCGGCATTGAGCCCCCGGGCTGAACCCGGCCCGGCGGGCGATTGAGGTCAGCGTGGCGTACTGATTCTCTTTCTTCAGTCCGTACAGAATCTCAGCCACAAGTTCGGCGCGCAGTGACGACATCAGTCTCTCCAATTCCATCCCGCAAGGACAGCACGGCTCGTCGCCCGCAGCCTCACAGCTATTTGCAGTGTGTGAATCTCGACACCCACACTACCGCCGATGACGCCAGACAGCAAGGGTCATGGCGTTTGAGTACAAGACGATCTTTACTGCTACGTGTTGAATGTGGGAGATCCCGGTGGGTCGGAGACGTTTCACGGAGGACAAGAACGCCATGTCATGGACTTTCAGGGGCTGGTGTATTCACCATGCCCACTGGAGTGATCGAAAACGCACCGCATGACATCCCAGATGAAGCCCTCTTCGAAGATCTCGGCATGACCACAACGATGGCCATCGAGTCAGCTGAAGGATTGAGTCCCCGATGTCGTCGGCACGTGGTGACTGAGAGACTGCGACAGAAGGTGCGAAAAAAAACGGTGTGGCAGTGGCGTTTGAGGAAGCAATTCAGGAAACTCCAGAATACTGCTGTCTTCGGCTGCTCGCAGTTCAGAGCGAACGACGACGAACCATCCCGATTCGTGGATCCCCTATGCTCGACCTGAAGCAGTACATCCGCAATATCAAAGACTTTCCCAAGCCGGGAATCATGTTCCGGGACATCACACCGCTGCTGTCCCATCCCGAGGCGTTTCGCGAGTCGATCCGTCGGATTGTCGAGCGATTTCGCGACAGCCGCATCAACGTCATCGCATCTGCCGAAGCGCGGGGCTTTATCTTCGCGGCCCCGGTCGCGCTGGAGTTGAACGCGGCCTTCGTACCGGTTCGAAAACCCGGCAAGCTGCCGTTTGACACGAGTGCCTTTCACTACGAACTCGAGTACGGAAAGGACACGCTCGAGATGCATACGGACGCGGTGAAGCCCGGCGACCGCGTGTTGCTGGTGGACGATCTGCTGGCCACCGGAGGGACGATTAATGCCTGCGTCCAGCTGGTCGAGCGCAGCGGGGCGGAAGTGGTGGGCTGTGCGTTTGCAATTGAACTGACGTTTCTGAATGGCCGGTCACGTCTGGCTCCTCACGAATGTTTCAGTGTGCTGGAGTATGCGGACGAGAACTGATGATGACGCTCAGTGCCTAGGGGCTCTCACCCGGAAATGACCGAGTGCGAGTCGCGATTTGTGATTGTCGTGGGCTCGCCGTGCCCCCCTCTCCTCAGCTGGAGATACTTGTCCACAGCTTCCATAACGTCCGCAGATTTCGGAGAAGAGTCCAATGCTCATCGAAGAGGATTCATTCGCCGATACATCCAATTCTTAATCTGTACTACTCACTTCTGAAACCTACGCACTCTGCGTAAATATCCGATGGTCTGGAGACCTCTGTTCCCTGAAGGGGTTGTACACCCGCACGTCCTGTGTAGAACACCTTCAGGGTTTGTCCCCGTGCAGTGTGTTGACCCAAGGTGGGCTCCCTTCGGTCGGCAACCCTGGGCGATCCTCTGGGTGAGCCTTCTGGCTGACTACTGATGGTTGCCCACTTCCCCTTTGGTTGCGGCTGCACCTCGCCGCGACCTCTGCGTTTCCAATCTTTTCTGTTGTGGCTTTCGTCTGTTCACCAGCGGATGCCGCGAGCATCTGCGGGGGAGGGAGGGGCTGCTCCCCGTAGACGGCAAGACGGCGCGACGCAGCCATGATCGAAAGCGGGGATGGGGGGCGCTGCACTCGGTGAGTGTCTATGCGGCGCAGCCGGGGATCACACTGGCCCAGGTGGCCACCTCGGAGAAGTCCCATGAAAGCACAGCATTTCCCTAGGTTCTGAAGCTGGTCAACCTGGTCGGGGCGATCATGACTATCGATGCGATGGGGACTCAGACCGAGAGTGCGGAGCAGATCGTCGAGGGGAAGGGCGACTACTTGCTGGCCCTCAAAGGCAACTCCCCGACGCTGTATCAAGCGGTCATCGCACATGTGAATGCATAACTCGATAATGACATTCCCGTCGTTCAACGTCTGGTCACTCGAGAGGCCGGCCACGGACGAATATGGTAACGTATATCTATGCAGTTCCCCGCTCTCGAGACGCTGCCGGAATGCAGCCAGTGGTAGGGGATAAAAATGATCGGCGTCACTATGCTGACTTGTATTCGGAATGGAATGGAGACGCATGACACTCGATATATTATTAGCCTCCTGGAGATGTATATATAACAGTTATCTCGCGAGGTACGGTCGCATTGGGCGATCGAGAATTCGTGCCACTGGACATTAGACATGACCTATCGTGAGGACGAATCTCGGACGCGCGGCGTGTTCATGCGAGAGAATCTGGCTTGGCTGTACCGCTTCACGCTGTCGTTGCTGAAGCCGTGCAAGAATCAGAAAAGCGTTGCCATGAACCGCCGCCGCTGCGGCTGGAACGAAGCTACCCTCCTCGAAATCCTTACGGGGATCACGACTTAGTGACCGCTGGCCCTGGCTCCGAAACCCAGGAGTGGGTGAGCCGCAGATGAACGCAGATGAACGCAGCGCGGCGTAGCCGCAACCAATGGGAAGAGCCTTCAGTTCTCTTCCATCCCGGAGGGATGCCAGAAGGCGTCACTCTCGGCAGAAAATCACCCCACATCGGTGGTGGGCTGCTATCCCTTCCGGAATGGAGGATCGGTGGGCGACTGGTGTCCGGTGGTGTCGCTGCGATCAACCACTGGCGCATGGCTGTGACCCCTGCCGGGGTCTGATGGTGTTCGAGGTGACTTCAGAAATTTGCGCAGCGTGCGCACATTTTCGACGTGAGTCGTACAGATCAGGGAGGAATCGCGCGCGATGTCCTCTCGTTGTTAAGTCTCTTCATCGGCGTTTATCCGTGTTTATCTGCGGCTTCCCCTTTGAATCATGACGTGCCACTGGGAATCGCTGCCGACTTTCCTGACGTACACACGCCACCCGCAGTCCGCTCTCACTGTCGATCTGGACGAGCTGAACGATTCGCACCTCAAGTGTCGAGTTCCCGGTCCTCTGTATGAGACGCCTGTCCCGCTTTCGTCTTGGCTCGCTCGCGAAGCTCATTGAAGTGCGGTCCACGCAGCAGCTGATCGGCGGTGTTCTCGAAACGCAGGATGCGATCACCGAGGTACTCCACCCGGCGCGTCACCTCGTGCGAGGTCTGCTGCATGCCGCCCGAGATCAGCGTGGTCACGCCCAGGAACAGCAGCATCTGACCGACCGTGCAGATCAGCCAGCCGGTCGGGGCGTATTGCGGCGTCTTGCCAAACCAACTCCAGAGGACCAGTGTCGTGCCCACCGTGATGAGGCCAACGCCAGCATAGGCCAGCACTTGCCCCCAGATCGACTCGGACTTGCCGGGCTTGCGGCTGTCCTGGTCAAGGAAGGACTGCAAGTCGAAATGCGGGCCACCGAGCGACTCGTGAGCGGGGTCGAGACGCCTCTGAAGGACGTTCGTGGAGCCTGCCATCCGGGGAGCTGCCGGTTCTGAAGTGCCGGTCATTCGCGGGGCCTCGTGGCGTACAGGCTCCTCGCGCGGCGTCAGCACCGGATCGGGTGTGCGAGCCGCCGTAGCGAGCTTCACCTCAACCGGCGCAGGAGCCATTGGGGCGGGCTTCGCAGCTTCGTCCCCCACGACCGCCGAGAAATGCGGTCGACGCGGCGGGACTGGTGGGGGCGGCGGAGCGACCGGCTGCGTCACGGAGTGTGGGGCATCGACCCGCCAGGTGGTGCGGGGCTTGGGCGTTGATCGCTCCGGCTTGGGACGCTCGGGTCGATCACGTCGACCAATCGATGTGTCACTCAGAACCTCCTCAGTGTCAGACGTGACCTCGCGGGCTGCGGGCTGGGAAGGAGGGGAAGAACTCGTTTGGTTGGCGGGAATCTCTGAGTTGGCTACGAGCGAAAGAGCAGCCACCGAGGGCTCGATCGTCGCAGCGACGACCACCGGAGGAACCATTGATGTCGGAACCACTGTCTCCCCGATGGAAGGGGATCCTGACGCCACATCGAGCAAGTCAGATTTCGACCAGCGCTCCAGCAGTTCGCGAGCACTCCGCGTATCCGGATGCAGCGACGGCGCGTAGATCCGCTGAATCTCGGTTCCGCACGAGGTACAGAGCAGCGACTGGCCGTTCTGCGCAATCTCAGCGGCAACTTCTGTATGACACCGTGGACACCACATCCCTGCGTTCCCCC
The DNA here is from genome assembly GCA_043718945.1 of Planctomycetota bacterium. Classification (GTDB taxonomy): domain Bacteria; phylum Planctomycetota; class Planctomycetia; order Planctomycetales; family Planctomycetaceae; genus TH-plancto1. Next base: position 3,605 of record JAYSUV010000661.1, on the reverse strand, counting down.
CTTGAAACTCACGCACCGTTCCCAACGGTGGCGCATTTCCTTTGCAGTGTGGATGTTCCCTCAACTGGGCGATCGACGCAAGATCGACTTTGATCCCGCGTATCCAGTGAATGCGAGACGCTCTTGGCTGAGTTCCGCGTCATTGTTCAGTCGTTGACAAGGGCCCACAACACGCCGTCGTATCGTCGACCATGCAGAATCAACCGCTGTCGGAGTACTCCCTCACAGACCGCCCCCGCCTTCTCGGCCACACGCTGACTGGGGAGATTCTCGACCGCAGCTACGATCTCAATCCGGTGCAAGCTCTGTTCACGAAAGGCCCACTGCGTCACTTGCCGGACAGCCTCCGAGGCGATGCCCTGTCGAGTCGCTGAAGTGCGAACCCAATAGCCCAGCTCACCGACCCCATTGCGAAGATCGAGGCGATGCAGGCCGCAAGCCCCCAGTATCTGCCCGCCCGCATCAACGATGACAAAGCTCCACTCGGAGTGGCTCTCCCAGGCATCGACCCGGCTCCCCACCCAGCTGGTGGTATCTGCACGCGAATACTCGGCATGACACCACGGCATCCACGGGGACAACTCCGCCCGCGACTCGCATACGGCCTCATAAATCGCGTCGATATCTGTCGGCTCGTAGCGGCGGATGTGGATGGTGGGGGGCATGGAGCGGTTTCAGGATTGGTTTGCAGGAAAGGCAGACAGGAATATCTGCCCCACTGAATTCAGTGGCACAGACATTCCTGTCTGTGCGAACTGAGGACAGAACCCGAACCTGCTCTGGGTGTTCCGATATGGTTGTTCAAGATGCTCTCGCCAGGAGTCGAACCTGGTCTACGACCTTCGCAAAGTCGCGTGCGTCCACCACACTCCGAGAACGCGTGGAGGATCGTTGAGTGAGGAGGGTTGAGAGTTGAGCGAAAGAGGGATTCCTTTCTGACCCTCAACCCTCAACCCTCAACGTTCCTCCATACCCCACCGAGGAATCGAACCTCGTCCGACGGCTTCGAAGGCCGTCATGCGTCCGGCACACCCGCAGGGCTTGTTTTCAGTTGTCAGTCGTCAGTTTTCAGTTGTCAGTCAGAGCGATTCTCTGGTCTCACTCTGAACTGACAACTGATCACTAAAAACTGACAACTCAACACTACTTCTCCAACTCCACTTCCCAGTACGCGGCGCTGATGAACTTCGACCAGCTTTCGATCCGCAGATCGTGCCGGGCGTACAGCGGTTGCCACTGGGGGCGGGTGGGCGTCTTGCGCAAGGGCATGTGAGCCCCGACCGGCGTGCGGTTCGCCTTGCGAGCATTACAGCTGATGCAGGCGAGCACGCAATTGTCCCACGTCGACGTTCCGCCCTGAGCGCGGGGCAACACATGGTCGATCGTCAGCTCCTCGGTCCCCGGTTGGCGATGGCAATACTGACAGGTGAAGTGGTCGCGTCGAAAGATGTTTCGGCGGCTGAAGGTGACCGCGTTCTTCGGCACGCGGTCGTACTCCAGCAGGGTGATGACCTCGGGCACTCGCACCCGGAACGTCACCGCCTGGACGAAGATCTCGTCCGTTTCCGGCACCAGCTGAGACCAGTCGGCCCAGGTGTACTGCTGAAAATCGACCGGGTCGACGATCCGCGCCCGCTCCGCCACGACCAGCGACAGCGCGCGAGCCACCGGGGCCACGCTGACCGGCTGCCAGTTGCGGTTGAGGACGAGGGTCGGACGGTCGAGGGTCTGGATCATGGGGAGATCGTTGAGGGTTGAGGGTTGAGTGACGGAGGGGAGGAGATGAGGGTGATGGACAAGTCAAACGTCTGAATCGATCAACCATAAACCATCAACCCTCTTCAGGGTGTTCGAGGGGAATCGGACCCCCACCTTCGGCTTCACAAACCGACGTGCAGACACCACTACACTACGAACACCGTGTAGAAGCTGTCAGCGATCAGCCTTCAGCTGTCAGCCAGACACCGAGGGAGGTGCGGATGTTCGCCTCCTCTGGCTGAATGCTGAATGCTGACCGCTCTCCCTCAGCAGAAGGGGCGGGAGTCGAACCCGCAAGGGGCTTTCACCCCCACCCGGCTTCCAACCGGTGCCCGGCACCCATCGGGAGGCCCTTCCGTGAATCGACGATTGTCGTTTGCGTACGCTGCATTCGCTCACTCACAACCGCGAAGCGGTGGCAGCAAGTCGCCTTGGGCGTCAGCCCAAGGTCCACGATCCCGATGCACCCCAGCCGCGAAGCGGCGACAGAAGGAGTGGCATCGAGTCGCTGAGACGGAGTCGCCTTCGCGAAGCGGGTGGGGCTTGCTGTCGCCGCTTCACGGCTTGAGATCATGTGGATACGGGTCCGTGGGCTACGCCCACGGCGACATGCTGTCACCGCTTCGCGGCTGCGGAGAAGAGTACGCTCACTCATCGCCTCTGGCTGAAAGCTGACTGCTGACCGCTTCTCGATTGCCTCGACCAGGACTCGAACCTGGAATGCCCCGTTAGAAGCGGGGAGTGATTTCCGTTTCACCATCGGGGCAGGGGGGAGAGTTGTCAGTCGTCAGTTTTCAGTTATCAGCCAGAGAGTCTTCCGGACTGACAACTGAGAACTGAGAGCTGACGACTGAAAACTGACAACTTCCCAAAGCGGAAGGCGAGGGATTCGAACCCTCATCTCCCTGGCGGGAGAACCGCATTAGCAATGCGGCCCGGCCAACCGTATTCGGCTGCCTTCCGGGTGATGCCATGACTACGATGATGTGATGAACCAACAAGTCTCCATCGGCATTTGGAATGATCGCTCTCAGCCCCACTTGGTGTGGATCGAGCCTTGGGGGGGAGACTTCACGATGCTCCCCGGTCAGAAGATGACCGTCACCACTCGTGGTCCAGACACGAAAGACGGCCCTTGGTTCGTCCTCGTGGAAACAGAACACAACACACAAGTCTTCGTCGAACGAGGCGAATACCCCCAAGTGCAACTGAATGGGGTGGTCGTGGAAGAGGGCCACAATCGCCAAGTGGCCATCGATGCTGGCATCTACGAGTGATCGTGACTCACCGGGAGTCGAACTCGGATCAACAGCCTGCCTAGCTGTCGTCTTGCCTTTGGACCATGAGCCCGAGAGTGAATGATCCCGGATGGAGTCGAACCATCGTCGCCAGTATGTCGAACTGGTGTCGTGCCGTTGGACCACGGGATCGTTGAGTCGGGAGACGGGAGTCGAGAGTCGAGAGTCGGGAGTCGGGAGTCAGAGGCGAGTCTTTCTGGCTCCCGACTCCAAACACCCGTCCTCCGACTCCCAGTGACCGAAGTGGGAGTCGAACCCACAGGCACCAGGCTCTCGACCTGGCCGCTTTGCCGGTTTGCGTACTCGGTCGGTGGGGGAACGTTGAGGGTTGAGCGATGAGAGTTGAGGGTCAGAGGAAAAGGTTTGGCGTCCCCCTCTGATTCTCAACGCTCAACCCTCATCGCTCAACGATCCCCCAGTTGCAGGTCCCGGACTCGAACCGGGCGGACCGGCCTTATGAGAGCCAGTTGAGCGCCTGCCCACCTGCAAGAATCAATTCGGCGAGCCGGGCGGCGTCAGCCCCCGGACCGCACGTCGAGAAGACTCCGG
>JAYSUV010000067.1:0-19520 GCA_043718945.1 Planctomycetota bacterium | reverse complement strand
AGAGGGAGTTGAGATCGTGCGCGCTCCGAATTCGACGCAACCTCAAGTATGACGGAGTGTTTCAACCAATCCCGACACCATTAGCCGGACAGTTGTGGCATTCTATGTAAACTGTGGACGCTCACGCGACGCGGAGTCGCTTCGACCGCATGTTGTAACTCGTTCTCTGACGTGTGGTTGTGAAGTCTTGTTGGTTATGATTCGCATCGAGTACGAATGGCCTCTTGTTCCTGCGTCACCCAGACATCCAAAGCGATGTCTGGGCCGCTCTCCCGTGGCAGAAGTCGTGAGACTTCTGCCGTCAGAACTCTGACGAGTTCTGCTACGGAGAGGGCGTCTCGGGATACACCGGAGCGTGCCGCTCCGGGGTCTCCAGGATCAGCACGCACATCACCGTAAAGTACAACCGCCCGGCCCCTTCGCTCCATTCGAGGAACGCTCCTCTCGGTTTCGTCGGGTGCCAGCTGCCGCCGGTCTTGCCGCCGCCAGCGGCTTGATGTTTGAGGAGCAGGCCCTGGGTGTGGGCGAACCAGGTTTTCCAGGGGTCGCCGCCGAGGTTGTGTAGGGTTTGAGCGGTGTAGTACCAGGCGTAGACGTTCCGCTGCCCCTCCTCCCAGACGGGTCGGTTGACCTCGGAGGTGAGGAACTCTTGCCCCTTCGCGAAGGCCGGGTACTTACGGGGCCAGCCGAGCCACTGGCGGCAGAGCAGGCCCTCGGCACTCATCGACCAGAGCTGCTCTTTTTGAGCTGGCTCATCGGGGCGATAGCGGTAGCGCGAGGCATCGGCAGCGTCGATTTGGGCCGAGTCGAGGAAGCTCGACGCCAGCAGGAACGTCTCGGGAGGGATGTCGATCTTCGCCATGCGGGCGGTATGCAGAGCCATCAGTGCCCAACCCGTGACTGACAAGTCGCCGATCCCTTCGGCTCCCAGCGGTCGGTACTTCCACCCACCGAGCCGGGGGTTCTGAGCGGCGACTAGAAACGCGGCGGCCTTCTCAGCTGCGGGACGGATTGATTCGTCGCCGGAGAGAGCGAGGGCTTCGCACAGGGCGATGGTGCCTTGAGAGTGGGCGTAGAAGTGGGCGGAGCGGCCCTGCTCGTCACTGTCGAATAGATCGCCGCTCGGCTTTTGATGTCCGATCAGCCAGCGAATCCCCTTGTCGACGGCAGCTTGGTGCTTGCCCGCGTTGGGGGTATGGCCATCGCCGAGGAGTGCGAGTAATGAGAGCGCAGTGGCCCCGGTGTCTGTGTCGGCCTCGCGGCTTTCGGCCCCTTCGGTATATGGGCCGGTCATGCTCCAGTGGCCATCGGGTTGCTGCTGCCGCACGATCCATGAAAGCGCCCGATCAAGACCATCCCGCGCGGGATCACGGGGGCCACCACCATTGGGAGAAGTCACAGCGGGGCCGGTGCCTTGACCATTGCCGTTCAGTGTCCCGCCGCCAGTACCGCGCCCCCCGAGGGCTCCCTCGACGCTGACCGGGCTGACCATTGGCTTAGCGTTTTCGTCGGGAGCAGCGACGACCTGATTCTTTGCAGCTGCGCGAGCCGCAGCCCGCATCTCATCCGCAATCGAGGGGACCACGACATCGACAGGCGGTGCAGAGTCGGTTGAGACCACAGCCGATTCCGGGCCGAGCCAGGCATCCACGACCTCGTCCGCAGGGGGACGGTCGATACGCAGTACCGTGAAACCTAGCACCACAATAATCACCAGATGCACCAGCAGGCTGATCCCCAGACCCGGCAAGCTGTGGCGGATGTCTTGACGCGGGCCGTCGAGAAGTTGCTGGCGGAGTTCAGCGCGGACTTCGGCTTGCTTTCGAAGTTCCTCAACTGCCTGTTGGCGAGCCGCTTTGGCGGCAGCCTTCGCCACCGCTTTTGGGGCACCAGGATCGGAAGGCAGACCAGACATCAGCCACAGTTCCAGACAACGCGGGCGAGTGCGAACGGCGAACGCGGGGGTATCTTATCGTAGCGTCCGATTGAATGGTAAGCGCGAAAAAAGCCCAGGGGTGGCAACCCCTGGGCTTTCGCGTGATACGACTCGCTCGTTCAATCCATGTCGCGAATCTTGAGCTTCATCTCGTCCGAGTTGGCCTTGATCTCCGGGGCATACATCGCGCTGGCCCGAGTGGGCAACGCGCTGAACTGACCGGGGATCTCAGCGCGGACGCGGTAGCTGACGCTGTGCTTGCCGCGTGTCAGTTCCCGCACGAAGAAGCTGACCCGCTCGTCGCGGAACTCGACATAGGCCCCGAACGCACTCGGGAGGTACCCGCTGCGGACATCGACCGGCTCGGTGCCTGCTGCCTTGAGGTCTTCGAACAGGATGTACTCGTAGTTGTTCTTCGAGTCGATCTCCAGTTCGACTTCCAGCAGATCGCCGCTCTGCACCTCGGAGAGGTTCGCCAGTTCGGTGCGGTCGTACTTCAACACCTTCTGGTCGATCGCTTGGCCTCGGGCACCCTGCACCGTGGCGGTCGCGTCCTTCCTCTGGGTGAGCTTGTAGAACTTGCGGTTCACCTTCACTTCCAGACCCGCAGCTGTGATCTGGTCTTCGAGGGTGAAGTTCGTCAGGTAGGCGTTGTAGTAGAGCGGGCTGGCCGATCCTTCCTTGGTGGACGCCTTCTTCAGTTCGATCACATGCTTGCCGGTCGTGAGGGCCACTCCTTCAATGACCAGCTTGTTGTTGAAGTTGAACAGGTTCTCGGGCGTGATCTCGACGGTCTGTTTCTTCTCGCCGTTGACCCAGACTTCGACGGAGAGGTTCGGTTGGCTCTCACCGCTGGCGATCAGGTACTCGGCGAGGGCCTCGATACACTGAGCGGTGTCGCGGGTGCTGTTCCAGTAGCTGGCGTTCTTGCGGTTGTTGAGCAGGTACTTGACCAGCCCGCTGGCTCGGGCGTCCTGGGCATCGACTCGCGTGAGTAGCTTGAGGAAGCAGGCGTTGGCCTCGATCGTGTCGCCGTACCAGTACCACGAGTACGACCCGTGATCGGGCAGGTTGATGTAGGTCGTCTGGTTCTCCTTATCCGTCACGATGAACTGGTCGATGTTGCGGATGATCATGTCGCGTTGTTCGATGTGGCCCTGTGTGTGCAGAGCCAGACCGAACAAAGCAGCTCCGTACAGGGAGAGCTTGGTGCGATCGCGGTAGAGGAAGCGCCGCATCTCCGCGTTGGGATCTTGTCCGGCGACACGCTCCTGTGGCGCATCACTCAACACGGAGTAAACGAGGGCATCGAGATTGTCTGCTTGGGAGTGGTAGGGTAACTCACGCTTCGGGTCTTCGGCGTGACGCTCGCCTTCTTGCAGAAGCGCAGTCTGCTCCGCTTGATATCGGCGGAGCCAGGCGACACCGTTCTCCATCACGCCCGGGGGGAGCGCGATGTCATTCTTCGCAGCCACTTGCAACCCATGCACGACAGTCGCTGTCGTGTGCGGCCACGAGTGTTCGCCCCAGCCACTGAACCAACCCCAGCCGCCATCGCTGCACTGCATGGCGATGAGGTCGATCACCCCCTGCTTCGACATGCGGGCCACTTCGGCCTCGTCGAAGACGGGATTTTTCGCCTCGTGGTGCCAGTTCTTGGTCAAGCGTTTCCAGTCCTCGGCCCGCTTCGGATCGTCGCCGACCTCTTGGGCATTGAGGTTCGTCCGCTTGTCGCGAATGGTGGCCAAATCGAGCTTCATGTTCTGGAGAATACGCTGCGTGATCACCGTCGGCAGGAACCGATTCAGCGTCTGCTCGGTACAACCGTACGGATAGTCGACGAGGTACGGCAACGCATCTACCATCGCTCCGGCCAAAGTCGGCGAGTAGCGAATCTCCAGCCGCGACTGCTCGGGCCGACGCTCCGCCGGGACGTTGATCTCCAGCTTGCCGATAGTTTCATTCGGTCGCAGTGCCCCACTGAACGATTCGGTCTTGAGCATCCCGTGGACGTAGACGGCAAAGGACATCTGCATGGCGTCCGACTCTTCGTCGGTGAGAGCCTTGACAGTGATCTTGGCGATGCCCTCTTTGATGACCTTCACGCGCAGGTCGACACGCTTGTCCTCCCCGGGGGCGACTTCGATCTGCTGTGTGGCGAGTGCGGGGTCGAGGGGGGCTAGCTCGCCGCCGTCGAAGAGGAACTCGACCGTCGCGGTCTTCTTCACCTTCAGGTAGTTATGCACATTGGCCGACAGGACCACTTCGTCCTTCTCAACGAAGAATCGGGGAGCCTGGAGCCGTACGAGTAGATTCTTCGATGTCACCACTTCGACGGTTCCTTCGCCGACGCGCGTGCCTGCGCCGAAGGCCCAGGTCCGGATCTTCCACCCGGTGAGATTCTCTGGCATGGTCAGTTTGACGGTGGCCTTGCCCTCGGCATCGGTGGTGATGTCCCCCTTCCAGAAGGCACTGTCGGCGAAGTTGGTGCGGATGGTTGGTGTGGCCATTTCGCCACTGCCGGGGACTCCCCCACCGCCCTCTCCGCCGGGGGCTGCTCCCGCCATGGCTATGCCAGCCGGAGCTGCGTCCGCCTGCATCTCCATTGCCATCGCCGCCATTGGAGCCCCTGGCATGGCCCCGCCCATTCCTCCGCCCCGAAGTTCCATTTTGGACTTTCGCAAGGATCGATTGTCACGGCGAGATTCGACCAGCCGATCTTTCGCTCCCGCGAACTCCACTTCGGCCAGATCTCCAAAAGCTCCCAGCAGCTGCATGGGAACCTCGCCCCCCTTAAACAGGGACGTGAACCAGCGGCCCGCGCTCGATTCGGTATGGGTGTTGTGGCTGCGACGCCACTTCCAGAAGAAGTCGCGAATCTCGCCGACGTTGGAGCCGCCGGAGATGTACTCCAAGCTCTTATCGTACATCGTCATCGCCACCGAGCCCGCGATCGGCTCGCCGCTGTCATCGGTGAGGGTCAACTCCACCGTCGCTTCTTGCCCCGGCTTGTAACTCTCCGAGGAGGGCTTGACGGCGACGTTGATCGTCCGTTTCTCGGGCGGCACGATCACTTCGCGGATCGCGGTATGCACTCGCCCGTGGCTGATCGTCAGCACCTCGACAAAGAAGTTCGGCATGTCATTCTTGATGATCCCCAGGTCGCTGGTCGTCGTCTTGCCACCGAGTGACAGTAGACGTGGACGCCCCTTGTAGGTGCCGTTCGAGGGACGCTCGAATAGCAGGACGGTCGAGCCTTCCAGATTCGTCGTGATCTGGAACTCGGCCTTCTCGCCCGGCTTGTACTCAGCCTTCTCGCTGGTGATCTCGATATCGTTGAACCGGAACTGCGAGTCATCAACTCCTTCGCCGCGAATGTAGAAGAGATGACCGCCCTCGATCTTGTGCCCTTCGGTATCAGTCACCGTCAGCGAGAGCCGGTACTGTCCGGCAGCTGTGGCTTTAATCTGCTGCGCGGTGTGACCGTCTTCGCCGATCTTAAGATCCCACTTCTGGACGACCGCTTCTGTCGGCTTGCCGGCGGCGTCATAGGCGATCTGAAGTAGCTTGAGTTCGGCCGGGCCGACCACGGGCGAGCCGGAGATCGTGCGGGCCTGGAACTCGGCGTTGATGGTGTTGCCGGTGTGGTAGTAGCCACGATCGGTCCACGCGAAGACCTTGAATGGCTCACGAGCGACCAGGACATCTCCGCTGCCAGTGATGACCCGTCGCGATTCGTCGACGACTTCGGCGGTGATCTTGTACGAGTGGTCCTCGTCCCCGTGCAGGGCTTTGGCCAGTGCCGTATCGATCGGGACCGTCACGGTGCCGTCGGGACCGATCTCGGCTTCCATGTCGACGACGAGTTCCGGTGGCTCCGGATTCCAACCGCCCCACCACGGTCGCGGGCTCAGGCAGCCCCACCGGGAGAAACCCGGATACCAGTTGTAATCGCCCGAAAACCACCAGTAACCCGAGCCATACAACCAGTCCCACTTGGCTGCGGGATACCAGCGGCTATCGTGGGCGGAGCGTTCGACCTTGATTTTGACTTTGGCGTTGATGACGGGGGCACCGAAGTAGTACTTGGCGATGACCTTGGCCTCGATCTTCTCGCCGAGCATGACCGGCTTGTCGGGGCCTTTGACGGTGACTTCGAACTCGGGCTTCTTGTATTCCTCGACACGGAATTGCCCTCCCCCACCCACAATGGGGTGTTGAAGCCCAAAGGAGTAGGCCCCCAGTGGAGCCCCGGCGGGTAGCGCGTATTCGCCCATGATCCCGCCGAACTCGTCTGCGGTCAGTTCCTGATTGTAGACTTCGTTCCCTTGGGGATCGTGAATCAGCACGCGGGCCTTATGCCCCGCGAACGGTGACTTGTCGGGCTGGTCGTACTTGGCAATGCCCATCCAGAACTTGAACTTCACGGTCTGCGCTGGGCGATAGACCGGACGGTCAGTGATGGCGTACGCCTTGTTCTCATTGAGGTCATCCCAGCTGTGATGACCCATCCAGACGTTGTTGAAGCCGAGGTGTGCCAGCCGGCCTTCCTTGGTGCGGGCAACGGTGATCCACTGGAAGTTCGGGTCAAGCAGCTTCGGATCGGGGAGCAGTTGACCTTCGGCGTCGGTGAACTCGGCGAAGTTCTTGGTGATGACGTTGTGGCGTTTGGCCTTGTCGTCGTAGTCATGCCGCCAGCCGAAGAACTCGACATTGGCTTTGGCGACCGGCTTGCCCGTCGCCGCGTCGGCGACGTAATACCAGTGTCCCTGGTGAATCGGTTTCTTGACGATGAGGGTGTCATCGAGCCAGACGATGATGCGGTTGATGTTGCCGTCGCGCAGCTTCGCTTCGACGAGGTACGCCCCGGCCTTCTCCAGCGGAGTCTCGATCTCCTCGCGGCGGTCGAAGTGTTCGGGACGCGGGGTTAGATCCTTGGCCCACTCGATCGCGTCGCCTTCGAGGTACTTGACCTGATTCTGGTCGACGAGCCGGTGGCCGATGTTGTCGACCTGCATCTCGTTCCAGTCGAGATTCTGCGGGTTCGTCTTCAGATACTTCTTCACGTCGTCAAGCAGCAAGGCGAGCTTGATCCGGCGGGCGGTGAAGTCAACACGCGTGCCGTTGCGGAAGATGTAATCGAGGGTCGCCTTCTCGCCAGCGGGCAGGGACTGGATGTTCTCGAAGCGGCCCCAGTTGCCGACGATCTGGTCGAGGGCTTGTTGGCGGCCATCGAGAGCACCGAAGCGATGCCCGAAGCGGTTGATGACTTGGCCCCAGTAGTCGGCGGCCTGCTTGTACTGCTGTCGGTCGGTGGCGATGCGGGCGAGTGCTTCCATCGAATGGGAGGCGTATTGATCGTCGCTATCCGCGAGGCGCTTGTAGATCGTGATGGGGTTGAACTCATCGGGCAGCGTGAACCGCTTGGCACCCGTGGCGAGGCGGGCGATTGTCTCGTTGTCTTTGAGGGTTTTGACCGCAAACGGATTGGCTTCCTTGTCGCCGTCTTTGTCATTCTCTTCGGGGAGCGAGATGCCGCCTTCCCGCAGGGTCTGGACTCCGAACTGCGAATGCAGGAAGTCGGCGAACTGCGAGTCGATCCGGCTGGTCAGGCTGGGTGAGACCTTTTTCGTTTGCTCCATCGCCCACCGCCAGCGCTGGCCATCCGAGGTCGACGCCTCCCAGCTTGCGGGCACCGTATAGAAGACCGGGTTCCCTTCGGCATCGACCGAGGCCCCCTTACTCCCGCCCCAACCGCCACCCCAGCGCCCGTAATTCACGTTGTCATAGTCGGGCAGTTCCTTCAGATTCGTCAGTGATTGCAGCTGCCACGCCGACCCACCCGTGCGACCATTCAGCACGAAGTCGGAGAACTGGTTGTAGAACGTGGCGATCTCGCCCCGGTTCTGATCGGTGATGGCCTCAGCGGCCACCAGCGGAAGAGCCTTCTCGAAAATCTGGAGGGCCTTGACCCGGTCACGGGGTGTCGAGTCGACGTACTGCCCGCCGGAGTTTTGGTCCCCTCGGTGGAATTTCCCGGCGACGATAAACCCATAGTGCTGGTTGATGATCCACTCAACGCCGATGGCTCTCAGGCCGCGCCAATTGGCGGCGTGAACCTTCTCGGCCTCTTCAAGGTAGGCATCGACCTCATTGTCCCGCTGTAACCTACGGTAGCTGTGGTTGGTTTGGGTAATATCATGCGACAACAGAGGCCCGGTGTTCCCGGCATCGAGCGCGAGAGCCCGATAGATGGCCAGAGCCTCCTTGAAGTTGCCCTCAGCGAACAACTTGTCCGCTTGAGTCCGCTGGTCCGTGATGGCCGGGGGTTCCGCGTTCAAGTGCATCACTCCCCACAACCCCAACACAAGTGCCAAGGCCAAACCCAGCCGATAACGCATGATCAGTTTCCAGCAAACAACCTCCAGGCAACGCATCACCCGGACGGATCGGAAGTCGAGTCAATCGCAGACCGCGCAAACGGCCATTCGTTGTTAGATACCCGTACCGAGGGAAAAGTTCCAGTGGAGTTTATGGATTCGCGAGGTGGCGGAGCTTTGAAGGTGGCTGTGGTGACCATCATCTTTCACTTATGATAATCTATCTCCGACTCGCTCTCTCATCGTTCATAGGACAGACCATGCGTACTCGAATCGCCCTGCTGCTGGCACTCATCACAGCCCCTGCCCTGCTTCTGGCTGCCGAACACACGAAGGACTCGCTCGAAACCGTCAAGAAGGCCACCGCTGATAAAACAGCTGTGCTCGTCGATGTCCGCGAGGCCGATGAATGGAAAGAAGGGCATGTGAAGGGGGCGACGTTCCTTCCCCTCTCCGAGCTGAAGGAAGCGAACGCCGAAGCGGTGGCCAAGAAGTTGCCCAAGGACAAGATTATCTACACCCACTGCCGAGCGGGTCGGCGGTCGGTGGCAGCTGCGGATCTGTTGCTGAAGATGGGGTACGACGTGCGACCGCTGAAGCCGGGGTTTGAGGACATCATGAAAGCGGGGTTCGAGAAGGAAACGGGCGAGCCGAAGAAGGAGTAATCAGGAGGATGCGAACGCAGAAGGCGATGTTGATGAGCCGAAGACTCGGCCACGAAGAATGAGTGGCCAGCCCCCGGTCCACGGGAAAACTGGGGGATCGCCTGCTTCGGGAGGGCGAGGCTCCTGCCGAGCCGCTCCTGCGAGAAAACGTCGTCCTTGGCTCGCGGCTCAGCAGGAGCTTCGCCCTCCCGAACTGGCTTGCCGCATCCCCAGACTTCACGTGGACAGGGAACTAAACTCGCTCATCGTCTTGGTGTGACACCGGATACCCCTTCTTTTCCTTTGTGAACTTCTGTTCAATCATCTTCTGGTCTCACAACATGAGGGAAGAGGGGAACAGAAGACCACGAAGGAAACGAAGGATGAGAGATAAAGGCAGACAGTTCTGATGGCCAAAACGGAAGCATCTGTAGTGCCTCTTCTGTTGACGAACGGAACCTTGATTCTCTCTGATCAGCTGATCGAGGGCGGTGAACTGCTAGTCGAAGACGGACTGATTCAGTACGTCGGCCCGCCCAAGACTCGGAAGAAGTTCGCGGGCCAGGTCATTGATCTGAAGGGAGCCTATCTCGCTCCCGGGTTCGTCGACATTCACGTCCACGGCGGCGGTGGGGCCGACTATATGGACGGCACCGCAGAGGCGGTGCGAGTGGCCAATCGCTGCCATGCCCGGCATGGCACGACGACGATTTTCCCAACGACAACCACCGGTTCGCGCGACCAGATCGCGCGCATGCTAGATGCCTGCGGAGAGGTCTATCGCACTTGGACTCCCGCCGACGGGGCACGAGTCGGCGGGGTCCATTTCTACGGCCCCTACTTTGCTGAGGACAAGGTCGGCTGCCATTCCAAAGAGGGCCGCCGCGACCCGGATGCCACGGAATACAAGGAGCATTTCGCCTCTGGCATGATCCGCATCGCGACCTGTGCTGCCGAACTCCCCGGCGCGGTTGAGTTCTACAAATTCGCGAGCAAGCACGGCTGCCTCGTCACTTGCGGGCACTCGAACTCCAGCTGGGGCGAAATGGAGGCGGCGTTCAAAGCGGGGATGCGGCACGTCGACCACTTCTGGTGCGTGATGAGTTCGGTGGCGTCGCTCCGCCCCCGCTTCGGCACACCGATGCAGGCAAGCATGGAGCAGTTCGTCCTCGCCATTCCAGAGATGAGCACCGAAGTCATCGCCGATGGATATCACCTCTCCCCGGAGCTGCTGAGGTTTGCGTATCAGATGAAGGGGCCGGAGCGACTCTGCCTCGTCACCGATTCGAGCCGCGCGGTCGACTGCCCACCGGGTGAGTACGTGTTTGGACCACTGGATGGCGGCACGCTGATCTCCAGCGACGGAGAGGTGGGCCGAATACCGGGCGGCACGAATCTCGCCAGCTCGGTCGTCGGCATGGACCGCATGCTCCGCACCATGCACACCGCGACCAAGGCCCCCCTGCCCCAGCTGATCCGCATGGCGAGCCTCACTCCCGCCGAGCGAACTGGCATCGCGGCCACCTGCGGGAGCCTGGCCGTTGGGAAACAGGCTGACCTGGTCGTGCTGAGCAAGTCGCTGACCATCAAGCGGACGTTCATTGCCGGTGAACTGGCAAATACTGCATATTGAACTCGCTAGAGCATGTTTGGAATTGGTCTTCAGTCGAAGCCCTCAGCGGTCAGCCATCAGCAGTCAGCCAGAAACCGACACAAAACCATCTGGCTGACTGCTGAAAGCTGACGGCTGATCGCTAGGAAGTTCACTGAAGAGAGATTGTGAAACTGCTCTAGAGCTGCCCCGCGCCACTCGACCTCACCCGAACAAATCCATCAGCGGTTCGCCGGTCGACAGCGGTCTGGTAAACCCGTCCTTTCCGAGACGGGTATCGAGCGGGACGCCGAGCGAGTGGAAGATTGTCGCGCCGAGGTCTTGCGGTCTGACGGGGCGGTCTTTCACGTAGGCTCCGTGTTTGTCGGTCTCGCCGTAGACGGCTCCACCGCGAATCCCGCCGCCCGCGATCATCGCCGAGAAACAGGCGGGCCAGTGTTGTCGGCCGGGGTTCGTCGCAGCTGCGTTGATGTTCGGCGTGCGACCGAATTCGCCGCAGACAACGACCATCGTACTCTCCAGCATCCCGCGATCTTTGAGGTCGAGTAGGAGGGCCGACAGAGCCTGGTCGAGCCTCGGCAGGCACCACCCCAGGCCGTACGAGCCATTGCCAAAGGCACTCCCCATTCCCATCTCGCCGCCGTGCATGTCCCAGCTGGAACTCGGTGCCCCGCCGCCGCCTTCGGGAGCTGTGCCGGTCCAGCCGTTGACGGTGACGAAGCCGACACCGGCTTCGACGAGCCTTCTTGCGAGGAGCAAATTCTGGCCGAGTGGGTGCATGCCGTAGCGGTCGCGGACCTTGTCGGTTTCGTGGTGCAGTTCGAAGGGCAAGCGGGCCTCGGAGCCGCTGGTGAGATCGAAGGCGCGGTGGTGGATGTCCTGCCAGTTCTTCGTCGCGCGGGCGGCCTCGTTGTCGCTGATTGTGGGGCTAAGAGTGTCGAGAAGTTGTCGTCGGTTCGAGAGCCGGGCTGCCTCGACGGATGCTTGTAGTTCGTCTGGAGCCTTGAAGGTTGGCATCGCTGGATGATTTGCCGCTGAGCCGACGAACAGCGGGCTGTACGCGGCTCCGAGGTGTCCACCAATGCCAATGTTCGGGGCACAGAAGACCGGGTCGCCGACGCACTTGATCAGCCACACATACGGCGAAATCGTCTGGGTGTTGGGCCGCACCTTGGCCAGGATCGACCCGATGTAGGGAGCATCCGACGGAGCCCCAGCTTGTCCACTCAAGCAGTGGTGCATCGCGTCGAAATGGTTGCTGATGTTCCCCACATGCGTCATCGACCGGATGAGCGAAAAGTGATCGGTCAGCTGGGCCATCTCGGTATGCATCTCGTTGAGGCGCATGCCGGGGACCGTGGTGGCGATCGGCTTGTACGGACCGCGAATGGTGTCGGGGGCCTCGGGCTTGAGGTCCCACGTATCGATGTGAGGCGGTCCGCCGCAGAGGAGTAGGAAGATGCATGACTTCTGGGCAGCCCCCTGGCCTAGGCTCGCACCGGGGTTCACTCCCGCTGCCACCATGCCGGGGAGCGCCATTGGCAGCGCCGCGAGGCCGGTCGCTTGCAACAGACTCCGGCGGGAGAGGACATCGGACAACGAGGACTTCGCGCTGACGGAATTGCTCATACGGATTCCCTTTCATGGAGATTCCAAGCTGCCTCGGCGGCACCCAATTGACACATGAGTAAACTCCGATGCAAGCATAACGCGCGGGCAGGGGGAATTCACAGGGCAATTGCTCCGTGAGCGATCGTCTTTTTTAAAGTAGCGTGGGCTTTAGGAACTGGTCCGAAACCACTTCTCGAAAGTGCTGAAGAGGATTCACCGCAGAGGGCGCGGAGGACCGCAGAGGTCCGAGTGATCTCCTGAATTTCCCTCTGCGAACCTCCGCGACCTCTGCGGTGAATTCCAGGAACTTGTATCGAGCCAGTTCCTTAGCCCACGTGATCGGCGGACATCATTCAGTTCGCTAAAGCCCACGCTACTCATCCTCTATTCAAATAGGCAATTGTCCCCAGTCGTCGAAGAAAAGTGTTCGGCGTGGCGCTCGCGGATCGCGATCGTTTACGCCAGAATCGGCTCGACCATGTGCCCTTCGACATCGGTCAATCGGTAATCGCGACCGGTGTGGCGGTAGGTCAGCTGGGTGTGATCGAGGCCCATCAGGTGGAGGATGGTGGCGTGGAAGTCGTGGACATGGACCTGGTTCTTCGCCACGTCGATGCCGTACTCGTCGGATTCGCCATAGGTGATTCCCGGCTTGACTCCCGCACCGGCGAGCCACGAGGAGAAGACCCAGTGGTGATGCTCGCGGCCTGCGGCATTCGCAGCGGCGTTGAATGGCGTCCGCCCGAATTCCGTCGTCCAGACCACCAGTGTGTCATCCAGCATGCCGCGCTGCTTGAGATCCTTCAGCAGTCCCGCAATCGGTTGGTCGATATTCTTGGCCAGTGGGGCATGAGAGAGCATGTCGCCATGAGCGTCCCAGTTCCCGGACGATCCGACATCGATCAGCTCGACGAAGCGCACGCCGCGTTCGGCCAGCCGCCGGGCGACCAGGCACTGCCACGCGAAGCCTTTTGTGCTGCCGCGTTCGAGTCCGTAGAGGTTGAGCGTGGAGTCGGTCTCTTTCGAGAGGTCGAACACCTCAGGCATTTCGGCCTGCATCCCGAAGGCGGTTTCGAACGACTTGATCCGCGCCGCCAACAGAGGGTCGGCAGAGCGTGTGGTCAAATGCCGCTGGTTCATCTGCGAGAGTACCCCCAGCTCCAGCTCTTGCAGACGGCTGGTCGGAGCGCGGCGCTGGATGTTGGCGACCGGCTCCGGACCGGGGACGACGAGTGTCCCTTGATGCGAACCGGGCAGGAAGTCGCTGCCCCAGACTTGTCCCCCGGCATAGGGAGACTGCGGCGCGATGACCACGAACGACGGCAGGTTGCGATTCATCGTCCCCAGGCCATAGCTGACCCACGACCCGACGCTCGGGCGGGCAAACGTGAATGACCCGGTGTGCATCCCGAGAGTCGCCTCGTAATGGTTCGTGTGATTCGACTTCATTGAACGGATCACACACATGTCATCCACGCATTCCGCCATGTGGGGGAAGAGCGAGCTGACCTCGGTCCCACTCTGCCCATGCGGAGCGAAGTCCCACTGCGGCCGCTTGAGGAACATCTGGAAGTCCCCTTTACGCCCCTGAAACTCATTCACAGGGATCGTCTTGCCCGCATCCGCGAACAGCTTCGGCTTGGGATCCCAGCTGTCGATGTGCGACACGCCACCGCTCATATACAGGAAGATGACCCGCTTCGCTTTGGGGGCCGCATGCGACGGGTGGGGGGACAGTGGGTCAGCGGGCGTGCTGGATGTCCCGTCATCCGCGAGCAACTGAGAGAGGATGCCCGGAAAGAGCAGCGACCCGCCGACCATGGATCGCAGGACGCTACGGCGGGTGGGGTTGAAATTCATTCTGTCATTCATGTTGGTCTTCTCCACTCACCCGACGCGTCAGCGAGGGCGAACGTCTACAGGACTCCGCATTGCTCACTGTCTTCTCCACATCTCTTCCCATTCGGTCTTGAACTTCCAGGACATAGACCACCGCCCCTTCTAAGCTCGCGTCCGAGTTCAAGAAGCGGACACTGCCTCTTTCCGCCCACCAGTTTTCCCGCTTCGCATCGAAGCGATCCTTGAGGCATCGAGTGGCCCACGACTTAAGATCGGAGAGAACCTTTTTCGGCGACACCCCCGGAGTTGTGACGACCACATGCACATGATTCGATCGGCAATTCACGGCGTGCAGGTGCCAGCCTCGGTGCTGACACGTCTCTGCAATTTGTGACTCCACAGCTTGTCGTTGGACTGGGTTCAGTCGGCAAGCCTCTTCGGTCATCATCGCCATGGCTTCTAATTCTCGGACTGGGTCGGGCAGTTGCCAACCGGCTCGATACTCGATCCAACCTCTTGCGTCACCGGGCAGCCAAGTGCCGTAGGTGACCCATGTCAGAAGGATTCCTAAGGGGTCTCCAGTCATGGCTGGCCTCGTGGTTCACTTTTGGTCGGGGTTGTCCAAGGGAATTGAGTCTTGGGTGGTTCGGCCTCGCTGACGCGTCGGGTTAGTGAGTCTCTCCGTGAGTCCTCAATCCACGTGCAGGAACTCATTGCTTCCGATCAGCGTTCGCAGGTAGGCTGCCCACGAGCGCTGCTCGACGTTGTCCATGTTCGCGGCCACCAGTTCCGTGCGGTAGGCCGACAGGAACTCGGCAGACTCGGCTCGCTCGGTCTCGGTGGGCAGTCGGCCCAATACATGTCGCCACGCGATGTCCAGTCGTTTCGAATCATCAGGGGCTGCTGACAGCAGTCGACCGGCCCACTTGTCGGCCTTGGCATGAATCATCGGGTCGTTGAGGAAGAACAGAGCTTGCGTGGGGACGGTCGTGCCGAGGCGGTCAGCTGTCGAGGCATTCGGGTCCGCTCCATCGAACAGTGCCAGGAAGGGATGTCGCTTCAGACGCTGGGTCATCAAGTACACGCTGCGCTTGTTGCTGTCGTACACCGCACTGAACGGACCATGCTGGGAGAAGCCCCAGCTGGTCGGCGTGGGAAACGGGTGTTCGCGCCCAGGTGCTGCATCGAGTTCTCCACTGACCGTGAGAATCGAATCGCGGATCTCTTCGGCGTCGAGTCGGCGACGGGGGAACCGCACGTAAAAGTCGCTGGTATCGATGCCGGAGGGCGAGGACTCGATGCGATCCGAGGCTTGTTGATACGTCGCGCTCAGCATGATTAAGCGGTGCATCGACTTCATCGACCAGCCGTTCTCGATGAACCGCGTGGCCAAGTGATCGAGCAACTCGGGATGTGTCGGTGGGAGTCCCCGGAAGCCGAAGTCGTTGGGAGTCTTCACCAGTCCACGACCGAAGTGGTACTGCCACAGACGATTGACCATCACGCGGACCGTCAGCGGATTCTCTGGGCGAGTCAGCCAGTGAGCGAGTTCCAGCCGACCACTGCCCGTGGTTCCCTCGGGGAGGGCGGAGTCTCCGAGAACCTGAACGAACCCGCGCGGCACGACATCGCCGAGCTGGTCGGGTTCACCCCGTTTGTGAATGCGGGCGTTATGCGGTGTCCCTTCCGCCATGCCATAGGTCAGCGGCAGCGGGCCGTCTGCCAATAGCGAGTTCAGCTCCAGGGCCTCCTGATCCGCCACCGTCGCCAGCGTGGCCAACTGGCGGCGCAGCTCGGCGACTTGTTGACGATGAGTGTATTGCTCAACAACTGGCTGAGGAGGAGCATCCAGGGGAGCCAGCGGTTGATCGCGGACTACGAAATTGTCGGCATCGATCGCGGGGCGGACGCCCCCGATGTGGCTGTAGCTGTCGATGAACGAGTAGTCGATCGCTCCATCCCACCCGCTGGCCAGTTGGCCGCCAAAATCGACTTTGCTGTTCGTCGAGGCGAGGCTGCCGGTATAGGTCTTGGCGTTGAGGTCGAGCGCCAGCTGGACTTGATACCACTGCCCGATGACGAGTGGGCTAACGGCCTCTCTGGCGTCAGCGCTCCGACGAAAGAACTCCGATCCATGGAAGAACAGTTCGACAGCTGCGGAGTTTCCGGGGCCGTGCCCGATGTAGTACCGCCAGGAGCCATTTCCTCCAGCTTCTTGGTTGATACAGCGGAAGTCGAAGCTGACAAACAAGCGGCCCTCCTTGTCCGGTTTGACGTTCGGCAGCGTGATCCCGAAACCGTCGTACTCGCCGCGATTCGGCATGTGGATGCCGAGTTCACCAGCAGCGAACAGATTTTGGTAGGGGCTCTGCGATTCAGCTGCAACTTGAACGACACTGTTCGGTCCGGGGCCCCACGGACTGGCCGGGGGAGTCGCCTTCGTTTGCAACTCGAAGTTGCCATCGATCCCACCGATGGTCTGCAACAACTCGGCGAGGGCGGCGGGGTCGGGAGCATTCGCGGCGACGGCGATCGTCGGCATTTCGGTTGATACCTGGGCGATCGCGGCTTCCTGGACGCCCAGGTTGTCGAACTCAATGCTGGGACGTTTGGCTTCGGGATCAGGGCCTGAGTCGAGGACGACCAGATCAATCAGCCCTGCCCATTCGGCAGCGAGTGCTTTGCCAGCGAATTCCGTCATCGTCCCTGGCATGCCGAAGCGACCCGACAGTGTGCGGCATTTGAAATCGAACGTCAGCTGGAGGTTTTGCCATTGATTGGACGGCAAAGTCTCGAGGACTTCCGTCTGGTCGCCGATTCGCAGCGAGAGGGTTTGGGAAGAGATGAGAAATTCGGCGGCAGGTGATCCGCTGTTCGCGCCGATCGTGAAGCGGTGAGATCCAGTCACTCCATCCGCTGGGGCGGCCACGCGGAAGTCAAGGTTGATCGACACGGTGTCCGTGGTGTCGCGGGTTCGAGCGGGATACACAGCTTGCGAGATGCGATACGCTCCCCCATCGGCAGCGATGCTGGCTCCGATTTTCCCCTGCGGATAGAGATTCTTAAACGGGCTTTGGGCGGCGTTCGTGACGGCGATTTTCCCCTCATAGAGCCAAGGGGGGACGAGGACGCCATTGCTGCCCCCCGCTGCGGGAGCCTGCTGTTCGAAGTCGCCGTCCAGATCGTTGAGTGACCGCAACAGTGCCGATGGGACGGGCCGCTTCTGTCGATACAGGGTTGCGGAGAGGGCGGCGACGCGATGCTCGTACTCGCGCCACTTCGGCTGCGATTCGCTTGCCGGGACGAGGGGGACCATCGAGCGAATACGTTGCTTTTGCTCCGAACCCGGAAAGGCATAACGGCTGCTATCGAAGATGCCGTACAGCGCGTAGTAATCCCGGGTCGAGAGCGGATCAAACTTGTGGTCGTGGCAGCGGACACAGCCGAGACTCAGTCCCAGAACCGATTGGCCCAATGTGTCGATGGTGTCTTGAATTGTCAGGTGGTGGTAGTTCTCGGAATCGAAGCCGAAGCGCCGCGAGATCGCGAGATAACCCGTGGCAGTCACTCGCTCGGCATAGCGCTCGGGTGGGCCCTGATTCGCCAAAATATCCCCGGCGATCTGCTCGCGCAGGAATTCGTCGTAGGGCTTGTCGTCGTTGAACGCATCAATGACATAGTTGCGATACCGCCACGCGAGCGGCACCGGGTAGTCCGCTGTCTCGCCCGCGGTGTCGGCATAGCGGACCACATCGAGCCAGTGGCGTCCCCACTTTTCTCCGTAGGCCGGGGACTGGAGCAGTCGATTGACCACCGACTCGAACGCTCCCGGAGAGTCGTCCTGGATGAACGCGTCGACCTCTTCCGGCGTCGGAGGCAGCCCGGTCAGATCGAACGTGGCGCGGCGAATCAGTGTCCGCTTGTCCGCCGGGGGGGCAGGTTGAACTCCGGCGGCTTCCTGCTTGGCGCGGATGAAGGCATCAACGCTGGTGTGGCCCCACGCCGTGTCGGTGATTTGTGGAAGAGCGGCATTGCGGACCGGTTCGAACGCCCAGTGCTTGGCACCCTCGAACTTCGTGGATTGGGCGGGCCAAGCTGCCTCCGCTTTGATCCACGCGACGAAGTCTGCGACCTGATCGGGTCGCAGAGTCTTCTCCTTCTCCGGGGGCATCGCGGAGACATCGGCCTGATGGCGGATGGCCTGAATCAGCAGGCTCTCGTCCGGATGGCCAGGTACGATTGCCGGACCAGATTCGCCGCCCTTCAGCAGAGACTCGCGCGAGTCGACTCGTAACCCGCCCGAAGTCTTTGTATCTCCGTGGCAACGAAAGCACGTTCCCACCAGCACCGGGCGAACCTTCGATTCGAACAGCTGTTCGCGATCACCAGCGGCAGCGATACCAACGCTCAGCCACAACATGCCAACGATCAGGATGACCTTCTTGGATGCCAGACCTGTCATCGTCAACGCTCCCGGGTTGCAGTTCATCCAGCGAGATCTCTCGAAGAGTTCGATTGTAACCCAATCCGTCGCATAAACCGAATCCCTTGCGTGTTGAGTGTCGAACTTTGGATCGAGTGATATGCCGCCTCGGGGGCCTATCTCCTCGGACTTCTCATGCGGAGCCTCAGTTATTCCTGAGTGGCGCGAATGTATGAGTCCAGATGTGATGGCACCGGGATGAACACTCCGAGGCTGACGGAGCATCTCGCTCAGCCTGCTGCGCCAGTTTTGAAGTTGCGATCTTGGACACGGAAGACGCGGAAGACACGGAAAAAGAGGAGTCTGTCGACGAAACCGTGAGATCCCAAATCTTGATCGTGCGACGCCGAGTCTCTCATCGTTTCCACCTCGAACAGGCCATTTTCCGTGGACTCCGTGCGGTCCGTGTCCCAAATGCGCAACTTCAAAATGCGCCAGCCAGGTCCGCGAGCCAGAAACCCAGCGCTCGGACCAAATACCTCTCAACCGAACTGAGTCGCCATTCGTTCGACAAACCGGTGTCCTTTTTCGACACTTCTCGCTGAAGCCGACAGAGTCTCCCGAGTGTTCCCACCGATGCCCGCGCACACCGCAATTCCATCGCGGTGGCAGAGGTCCGTTGTGGTACACAGATTCTACAGCTTTTCACAGATGCGACGCCAGCGGGGGCGATAATGACTCACAGGAGATTTCTCTTCTCCCCGCTGAATCTGTGCCCATCTGCGAAATCTGTGTACCAATCTTCTGTCGTGGGCGAGAGTTTCAGGGAACAGACGATGGACTCTCACTCGATGTGCCTTGTGCTTCATGAGAGACTGTCGGCTGGGGCGAGGAGTGTCCCTTTTTCGGAGAAAAAGGCGACAATCGGACTCCGCTTGCCCATAGGCACCTACTTTAGTTGGACCTCGCCACTTTTGGCCGTAAGTGTGGAAAACACCGGGGTGGCGGGGTCAGGAGGCTTTGCGGATGGCCCCGACTCGGGGTCGGCATTGAAGGTTCGAGGCATTGAGGTGAG
>JAYSUV010000660.1:0-3001 GCA_043718945.1 Planctomycetota bacterium | reverse complement strand
CTGCCTCAACGAGAGGTTCACGAGATTCGTGGTCAGGATCGGAAACGCCAGCCGGTAGGGCAGCGTCGTTCGGTCGAGCTTGAACATCCAGTGCAGATACAAACGCGGCCCGGCCCGACGCTCCAAGATCAGCGGGCCTTTGGCTCCGTGGCACAGCGTCTCGAAGCCCATCTCTTCCAGCGTCGTGTCGGTCACCCCCGCAGCCAGAATCGGCTCATCGACCATCAACACCTCTTTCAGCTGGACATGCTGCATGAGTGGGGCATCACGCTTCCAATCGACGACGGTCACATTCCCTTCGCCGATACTCAGCTTGCCGTCGAGTTCCTTCGGCACCTGTCCAATGGTGAGGTACGTCGTCGCTTCTCGCGACAAGTCGACCAGGCTGTCACTGATGACGAGGTCATAAGTCGCCAGTTCCGAGGTCTTCCCATCGGGAGGGTCGAGCTTGATCCCCGGCTGGCCCTTGAGGGCATGCCGGAACGCGGCGAGTGCCTCGGGGCAGAAGACCTGCAAATCGCGACCGACCGGCAGTTCAATCCACGACGTGTTGTCGATGGCCAGGGAGTCGAAATCGGTCGGGGTCAGCTCGGCTTTGAGCTGCAGTTCGATGCTGGAGTCGAGATTGAACACCAGCCGCTGGGACTCACCGGGGTTGAGGACGACCCGCTCCTCGCCGACCACGACCGGCTTCCCGTCCACTAACTTCGAGAGCCGCAACTGTCCGTTGCCCGCGGCCTCTGGACTGGCCTCGACGCGGACGAAGACCTCCCACGCATCCGACCCGGACCGGGTGGCATTCAGCGAGGTGATGCCGATGTTGCCGCCGCTCGACTTGACTCGGAAGTAATCGACCTGGAACGGCAACTCGAAATCGACAATGGCTTCCTGATCGCCGGTGACTGGATTGGGTCGCGTCGGGATGTTGCCGTCGGAGTAGAGGCGGATGCTCGGGATTTCGACCAACTTGGACTGCCCGCGTGCCAAAGCCAGCGCGTCCTCCAACCGCGAGGGCACATCAATGACCTCGATCTGGTCGAGGGCTTGCTTCAGCTCCGTCTTGTTGTTGGTGAGCTGGGTCAGCCTCTGGGCGGTGTTGTGGACCTCAATCAGCATCAGCCGCTGGTCCGGCAGCATGTTGTCGATGATCGGGCGAATCTCGTCCTTGGCGAGTTCCAGCCGGGTCTTCTTCGTCTTGGCGTCAATCGCCCCCATGCTGGCCGAGCAGTCGATCAGGATCGGCAGGTTCTTCGACAGCGTGTCCCGCCCACGAATGAACGGCTGAGCCGCCGCGAGGGCCAGGAGCGTCAGCAACAACAGCTGGAGCCAGAGCAGCAGGTTCCGGCGGAATCTCTGAAAGGGGGCATTGACCCGCTGGTCCGCGATCACCTGCTGCCAGAGTAGCAGCGAGGGGATCTCTTGCCGTGAGCGCTTGAGCTTGAGGAAATACATCACCACCACCGGGATCAACAGCAGCAGCAGTAACGCATTCAGCGGTGCTGTGAATCCGGGCAACCAGTTCATGAAATCGCCTTGGGGGTAGCGGTGTGAGTGGGTGGCGTCAGTGTACCGCAGGCCGGGAACGGGCGGAACGCATCGCGAGTGGTGTCTGCCCGAGAATACTACGTGGCCCGGTGGGAGACCGTTGGTGAAATCAAGAAGGACATCGACTTCGCCCTTCAGATGGGAGTCCTCGACTGAGATTGAGAATCCGAGAAACTGGTCGCTACAATGACGTACATGAGTTCACCTGCTGAATCAACGACTCCGCTCAATCAGCCGCCCAAGGTGTACCACGCCATGAGGCGAGCGGTGGACGGTTTGCCAGTCGTGGGGTCGACGAGTTCCTCCGAGTTGGGTGTTCGTCCGGGGATTGACATCAAGGTCGATGGTGCCGGGACTGTCGTTCTTGATGGGAGTGGAATGTCGGTTTCGCCGAGCTGGCGTGAACTCGATTTCACCCGAATCCCGAAGCGGCTGGGGCACATTGTGCCGGGTGCAAAGGGAGCAAACAGCATGTGCTGCTATGCCATGGGGGTTGGTCTGTTCCAGAATGGAATGGTCGCGACCGGACTGGAGTTGATTCCCGATCAAGTGCCATCACCCGTTACCCACGGCGTTGTCGCTCCGGTTCAATCCGTTCTGTTCGCCGAGTATCAAGCAGACTTGGTGAACACTCGCGCCGCGTGGCAGATTGACGAGACGTGATCATGATTGCACTTCCATTGTTCGGCAGTTCGAGCTTCAGATTTGTGGCGAAGGGGCTGATAGAGCTTCACCGATTGGGCCAAGCCGGAAAGGACGACACACCCGAGGCGGAATTCGTGCGTGATGCACTGGATGATCCGTTGCGTGTCCTGAATCGGACAGAGAAGGAACGGGCTCAATGGCTTTCCGCAGACATGTACTCTGTCAGCGAGCCTCCGGCAGAAAGTTCCATCAGGGAGCTGCCTCCCGAAGCCCAGCAGCAACTGATCGAGGCGTACGAGGCACAACAGAACCAAGAGTGGGATCGCGCCTTGGAGCTGCTTCGCAAGTGGCAAGAACACATCGCTCCGGCACTGTTGAGCTACATGCGAGGAACCATTTGGGAGCAGTCTGGTTATCCGGAAGTCGCTGCCTTTTTCTACGAACACGCCTGGGGGTCCGATCCGACGAATGAGGATTATCTCGGACTGTACTTGGATACCTTGGCGGAATCCGATCCTGTCACAGCTGAAATGTTATCGCAGCAGGTGTTGGCCGACGACATGAATCACTCCCCTGATGTGGTCGCCCGCGCAGCACTGATCCACTTCAATCATGCCGGAGTCGTTTCTCGTAGCGAAGTCACCACCCTATGCCGGGAACTGATTCCGATTCTAGATAGAAACTCTAAGAGGATCGAACACAACGGATATGACGCTAGTGCCTCATCCACACTTAATCACGGGGTAGAGCCGCTTCAGTTTGGTGCGGGCGTCGGTGATCTGGAATTGCCAGTCGACGCCGCGTTGTTTGG
>JAYSUV010000659.1:0-3003 GCA_043718945.1 Planctomycetota bacterium | reverse complement strand
TCGTGGCGAGCAGAATGAGCATCCATTGCAAGGTCTGACGCAGCGGCATCCTGCCATCCGTAGAGGTGCTGCATGCACCAAGTCGGGCTGTTTCGTCGAGCTGCCTGCAGTCACGCAAACAGCAACGCCGGATTGTCTCCGGAGAGTCGATTTGACGCAATCCGCGTTTTGCGAGAGGGGGTTGCGGGTTGAGAAAATACCTCCCGACTCCCGACTAATTCCCATGCTCCAGCAGCAGCAGCAGTCCCCGCAGGACAGTTTCATCTGTGGGGTACGGACTGGAGCAGAGTTCGCGGAGCGGGATGGGTGTTTCATCCATGCGGTAAGCAGTCCCCGCAGCATGGATCCCGTACACCGCAGTGGTGAACCGGACATCGCCCGCAATCTGTGGCTCGATGTGGGGATACTCCAGAACGATGGTCGGGATCGAGGCGAGATGCTGTCTGGCTGCGGGACTGAACTCGCGCAAGCTCTCCGTC
Source organism: Planctomycetota bacterium (assembly GCA_043718945.1). Lineage (GTDB taxonomy): Bacteria > Planctomycetota > Planctomycetia > Planctomycetales > Planctomycetaceae > TH-plancto1. Next base: position 2,524 of record JAYSUV010000659.1, on the reverse strand, counting down.
CCAATCAACACGCAGCTGTCGACCTCGCCGCGTTCCAGGAGTTGCTGCGCCGAGAACTCACCGGGATTGTAACGGGGATATCCCCGCCCCATGTTGACTGCGAACGGAAATCCCGTTTGCCAGCAGAGGACACTGTCGGCTCCAGCCACGTCGCCAGGGATACGCAATCGACGGGCTGCGAACCTCGTGTGGGCGTTCAAGTCGGCCACGAGTTCCAGCAACCCGCTGACGGCGATATGCCCGAGAGGACTCTGGGCGAGACCCAGCCCGAAGAACACCACTCCATAGCGACACGCCTTGAACTCAGCGGCGAGCGAGCGAAGATCTGCGTCGGTGATGCCCAGATGGCCAGTGAGGACCGCCAGGGGATCGCGAATCAGTTCTCGCAACTGCCAGATCAGTTCGAAGTCGCGTTTCTCGGGGACGGCCACATATCGGTCGGCGATGTCGCTCGTTTCGTTGGGGGCCGGATTGATGACGATGACCCGCCGGTCCACCCGTCCCCGAGGGAGTAGATCGCTGCAAGGTTCGAGGGAGTACCGCTCAAAGTGCCGGGGATGACTGATCGCGGGGTTGGCTCCCCAAAAGACAACGAGGTCCGCGCGAACTGCCACCTCTCCGAGAGTGCAGGTCGACTCGCCGACATCCTGAATGGCCATGATCGATGGGCCGTGACAGATCGAGGCGGTGGTATCGATCGTGGCTCCAAGTCTCTCCGCGAGTTCGACAGCAGCGCGCTGTCCCGGAGTGCTGCTGCGTGAGAGGCCATAGATCAGAGGGGCCTGGCTGTGGGAGAGGATTTCAGTTGCCGAGTGGATCGCCTGATCCAGGCTGGTCTTTTGCCCCCTAACGAACGCCAACGGGGGGGCAGCGTTCGCCAGGGCTGCAAACCACGGTTCCGCGAGTGAGCAGGCTCGCTCGACTCGCACGATCTGATTGCCCTCGAAGTGCAGCGAAAGATCATCGCAGACGCACCCGCACACGGTGCAGGCGACATCGTTCTCAATGCGGGGGGCGAGGAGAGTCGGGGGTCGGGAGTCGGGAGTCGGGAGCAAGAGGGGGAGGCTCAGAGGTCGGTCGGGGGCAAGTCTGCGGACCCTGCAGTTGGGGAAAGGGTCAACGAGGTCGTCCTGGTAAACAGAGATCCCAAAGAAAACCCTCTGGCTCCCGACTACTTCAGGCTTTCCAGATGCCGACGGATAATGTCCTCGGCTTCCTCGGCGATGGACTTGAACTCACGTTTCGGTGGCTTAGGTGTCACGGGTGCCACAACTGGCTTGGGTTTCCCGGTCAGGATGGTGGTATCGGACGTTGAAAGTCCCTCGCTGGTTTCGTCCGTCAGCCAACTGGCGATGTCATCGTCGGTCGTCTTGGGATCCGCTTTCCCCTTCTTGGCACTGGTCGGTATTGCCGACTTCCTCGAGGAGGGGGGCTCGTCACCCTCCAGCTCAAACGTCATCGGGCCCGTCGTCAACGTATCGCCGGGCTTCAGAAGCGTCTCTTCGGCAATCGGCATTCCGTTAATAAAGGTGCCGTTCCGACTCCCCAGATCGCGAACCAGCACACCCGCTTCGCTGACGATCAGCAAGCAATGCTGACGACTCAATTCCTGCGTGGCGACGCGGATTTTCGCGCTTTCGTCACGACCGATCACGGTCTCCGCGTCCGTCAGCTTGACGCGCTTCCCTTTGTATTTCCCAGTGAGGACGATGAGTACCGGCGGATTCATGGGGCCCGACTCTTTCTACTCTGGATGCCGAATGATCAGGAATGGAAAGGGATCGAAACCGGCTGGCCGCAACGGGGACAATTCAGTGTCCGGCCCCGGTGTCCCCCCTTGACTCGCAGCTTCTTCTGACAGTCGGGACAGGTGAAACTGATCTTGGCCTCGTCGGCCTCACTATTCCCGTGATGCTTGCGTTTCCAGACAGCTTCGGCCACATCCCGCATGCGGACCAGCAGCTCTTCGGGGTCGTAGGGCTTCGTCAGGTAGTCGTCCACACCGACTCGCTTGGCCAAGTCGCGAGCATCGTCCATGTCGATCGCGGTCAGCATGATGATCGGAACATTGATGTTCTCCTGCTTCATCCGCTCGCACAGTTCGAATCCGGTGACTCCGCCGGGAAGCATTCCGTCACAGAGGACGAAATCGGGCGGGTGCATATGAAAAGCGGCGCGCGCCTGCCCGGCATCCCGAGCGACATCGACGAACATCAGATTGCGCTCGAGGAATGCCTTCAGGAACGTGATCTCATCGGAATCATCCTCGACGATGAGTACGCGCGAGACAATCGCTTTGATGGATGTTAAATCAGCCATGGGAGATGTAACGACTCCTCTTCCTGACCCCAGTTGGCCCTTACGGAATCGATCTTACGCGGAAATGGCGTTCACGCCAAGCGGAAACGACATGTGGGGCTTCTGAGGTGTGTGCATCTCAAAAGTAGGCAGCGGTCGGAAGTGGACCACGGAGACACGGAGAACTCCAGACATTCGAGATCGAATGACTGCCGCACGGATCGGA
>JAYSUV010000658.1:0-3003 GCA_043718945.1 Planctomycetota bacterium | reverse complement strand
TGTCGCGCAAGCTCTCTCGATACGTCAACTGGGCAAACGCCAAACACAAAAACTGATCCCGACACGAGAACTCCCGCAGCCGCTGGTCGCCGTCATATCGCTTGACGCAATCCCGAAACTCCTGCCTCGGCAGGAACTCCATGAGCTGCGAAAATATCATCCGTCCCGAAAGCATCCGTCATCCCCCTCGGCAGGCTGTGGCCCCAAAAGGAATGATGACGACGAACCGAGTTGAGATCGCGGGAAGCCCGAAAATGACATAACCCATAGAACTGAAATAGACTTCCAGCAGATTCAAAAAGAATTAGCCGGACAGTACTGTATTAACAAATGAACTTCCTCCACCCGCTGCGCGTCTTCCTCGCCAGCCTGCCCCCCACATGAACTCGCCAGACAGGAACTCTTCTTGAATATCGAGAGTGTGTCCACAAGAATCCTCTTGTTGCTCTGCAACCCAGACATCCAAAGCGATGTCTGGGCCACCCCGCGACCGCATTGCGCGCCACTTTTTCTTCGCCTCGAACAGCTGCATCGAAGTGTTCGTCCCTCGTCATCAAGTCGCGCCGCATTGCGACTTGAGGAACTGACTTGACCAGCCCGCCGCGTCGGCAAGGGGTGGCCTCGGTTGAGTCGCTTTGGACTCTACCGGGGCGGCGGAGCCGAAAGAGGTTCTTGCACGATGGGCATTCTCCGGTTCGCTTCTTGTGCCAAGGCACACAGGTAGGCTCCAGAGCGAGCCAACCTGTGCCACCCAGCGTGTTGTCGTGCGAGATGTTCGTCGGCGTGTCGATCCCATGCAGCAGCATGTTGGTCACGCACAGCAGATGCGGCAGCGGCTTCTTCTCCACGCCGCGTACCGACTTTTGCAGCAGAGCTTCATCCGCAGCTGTGCGGGCCTGCTGGCGGAGATGTTCGATGGTGCAGGTACACGCTCTTCCAGACGCCTCTGACCGTGCTGCCCGCCCGCTCGTGACCCCGACGTTCAGTCTGGGACGCTGCGGTGCTGGGCCAGCAGTTGTGCCAGGGACGAGTCGCCCGGAAGCCCGCGATAACCTTTGCGAAGTGAGCCGTGAATCTTGACCCAGGTTTCGTCCGTGCCGCACACAACGCCGGAATTCATGTTCGGCAAGTCACCCGTCCGCTTCCGGTGTGCGGAAGCCCACTCCAGAATCTGCTCAATAGTCAGCGGCGGAAGATCCATGTGGTTGCGGACGCCGCGATGTTCGGACAGCAATTGGGCCAGAGTCGAGCCTCCCGAAAGGCCGCGAAGACTTCTGCTTAACGAGTCATGAATATTATTCCAGGTTTCGACGGTATCTGGCACCTGACCAGATTGTCGATTCGGCCAATCCCCCGTTCTCTCTCTGTGAGCATCAGCCCATTTCAGAATCTGCTCAATAGTCAACAGTGGGAGATTCAGGTGGTTGCGGACGCCCCGTTGATCTGCCAATAGTGTGGCCAATGACGAGCCGCCGGTGAGACCCCGACCGCCCTTATACAGCGAGTGATTGATCCCGGACCACGTTTCGTCCGTGCTTGCTACAGGTCCAGAAATATGTTTCGGCCACTCACCTGTTGCCGCATTGTGCTCATCAGCCCACCTTAGTATCTGGGGAATGTTCAGCGGCGGAAGATCCATGATGTTGCGGACGCCGCGATACTGGGCCAGCAATTGGGCCAGCGTAAAGCCGCCCGACAGGCCACGTAGACCTAGGCTCAGCGAGTTATTAATCCTGGCCCACGTTTCGTCGGTGCCTGTCACTTGTCCAGATTGTTGATTCGGCCAACAACCAGCCGCCGCCTTGTGTTCATCAACCCATGTCAGAATCTGCGGAATGTTCAGTGGTGTAAGATCACTGGTGTTGCGGACGCCGCGTTGTTCAGCCAGCAATTGGGCCATCGACGATCCACCCAGTAGTCCGCGTCGGCCTGCCCGCAGTGAGCCATCAATTCCTGACCACTTTTCGTCGGTGCTGAAGACTTGACCGGATTTCGCGTTCGGCCAATCCCCAGTTCTCTTGTTGTACTCATCAGCCCAGATCAGTATCTGCGAGATCGTCAGTTGGGGAAGATCCAATTGGTTGCGCACCCTGCGGTGTTCGGACTGCATTTGGGCCAGTGACGAGCCACTCGGAAGACCGCGATTGCCTTGCTTCAGTGCGGAATTGATTCCGGCCCATGTTTCGTCGGTGCCAATCACTTGACCGGAGTTCCTTTGGGGCCAGTTACACGTCTCTGACTGATGCTCATCTGCCCAGATCAAGATCTGAGGAATAGTCAGTGGCGGAAGATCCTTATGGTTTTTTTACGCTGCGGTGCTCAGCCAACAGCTGTGCTAACGACGAGCCTCTTGGTAGGCCGCGAAGTCCTATTCCAAGTGAGGCACTAATTCTGGCCCACGTCTCGTCTGTGCCTTTCACCTGTCCTGAGTCTTTTTTCGGCCAGTCACCATTCGCTTCCTGATGCTCATCTGCCCATTTCAGGATCTGTGGAATAGTCAGCGGCGGAAGATCCTTATGGTTTCTCACGCTGCGGTGCTCGGCCAACAATTTGGCCAACGATGAGTCACCCGGAAGGCCACGTCTGCCGGACCGTAGCGTGGCATCAATCCCCAACCAAGTTTCGCCCGTGTCCGCCACATTCCCAGAGGTAATTCTTGGCCAGTCTCCCGTCGCGGCTTTGTGAGCGTCCGCCCACTCCAGAATCTGTTCAATGTTCAACCGAGGCTTGTCGGTCGTCTGTTCGACCGTCCGCACGTAGAACGCCTGCTCGAAGTCACGCAGCAGCAGGCGGGGAACATCCAGATGGATGTTGTCGGGCAGACTGATTCGTCCGCCGGATTTCGACCGCTTCCCCAACGACAGACGCAGTTGGTCGAGTTCGTCGGCCAGTCGGCGGTCATGGGCTCGCAGGGCCTTGAGCACTTGCCAGACTGGCTCGAAGGCCGATTGCGAGAGGACGTGGTCGGCGTCTTCGGACTCGTCGATGAAGACCGGAATCACG
>JAYSUV010000657.1:0-3011 GCA_043718945.1 Planctomycetota bacterium | reverse complement strand
GGGTTCCGCACCCTCCGCGTGGCCAAACTGGCGTTATTCCATACCCTCGGCCACCTGCCGGAGCCGGAAGACGGCCACAGATTCTGCTGAGGAGGCTTCATTTTTTAAGTGAGCAGGCTGAGAACACACGCTCTGGTCCTGTGGTCATTTCCGCGCGGGTTTGTATTTCCCGTCCGGGTCCACCAACATACAAGTTCACGCCGGTATTCCGGCACGGTGTCGGCTGGTCCGCACACCGGATTTGCGATGAGCCAGCGTGCCGTTCATCGCGCCCCTGATGAGGCCCCGTGGAGTTTATGGAACTTTTTGTTGTCCTATTAATGGTGTTCGTCAATGCGATCTTTGCCGCATACGAGATCGCCTTGGCCTCGGTCACCGTCTCACGATTGCAGGGGCTCGTCCGCGATGGCCGCACCGGGGCGGCCTCGGCGCTCCAAATGAAAGAAGAGATTGAGAAGAGCCTCGCCGTCGTCCAGCTGGGGATCACTCTCGTCGGCTTGATTACCGGGGCCGCTGGCGGTTCCAGTGCGGGGGAGTACATCCAACCGGTCCTCCAGACATGGGGCCTGAGCAAGGGGACCGCCCAGTTGCTGGCCATCGTGGTGATCGTCATTCCTCTGACCGCGATCTCGATCGTGATTGGAGAGTTGGTCCCGAAGCTGTTTGCACTGCGGAATAAAGAGTGGGTCTGTCTGCGGTTATCGCCTCCGATGAAGTGGATTGCCACGAGCGTCTGGCCCGCCGTGTGGATGCTGGAGACCTCCGCCTCGGGACTCATGGACCTCAGCGAAAAGCTCTGGACGCCCAAGCCGCATGCGGATGCCCGGACCGAGGCATTGGAGCTGCAGGAGTTGCGGGCGATTGCGAGTTTGGCGCGGACCTCGCGGCTGATCGGGGCGCGCGAGGAGAACATCATCCTCGGTGCCGCCCGCCTCTCCAGCCGCCCCGTCGAGGAGGTCATGCTCCCCGCCGAACATATCAGTATGCTCAACCTCGAAGACTCGATCGGGGACTGCCTGGTCCGCGCCCACCTCGACATGCACACGCGGTTCCCGGTGACGAGTGAGCCCGGAAACCCGCAGCGGATTATGGGCTATGTGACCTTCAAGGACATCATCGCCTTCATGAAGCTCAACCCGAGCGATCCCTCCATGCGGGGCATCGTCCGGAACATCCCCCGGATGAAGAACAACCAGGTTCTCTCCAACGTCCTCGAACAGCTGATGAAGATGCACACGCACATCGCGCTGATCTGCGATGAAGCGGGCACCGTGCAGGGGATGATTACCCTCGAAGACATCATCGAGGAGCTGATTGGCGACATCCAGGACGAGTACGATTTACTCCCCGCTCATGTGGTGAAGTCCGGAGCGGGCTGGGTCGCGGGCGGCGGGATCTCGCTGCCGAAGCTCAAAGAGCTGACCAACATCGATCTGGAATCCTGCATGCCCGAGGGCGAGATCCACAACCTGAGCGGGTGGGTCATCGGCCATCTCGGCGAGCCCCCGACCGGCGGCGAGGTCGTCGATCAAGCCGGCATCCGCGCCCTGGTGCGTAAGGTCCGCCGCCAGCGCGTGCTGGAGGTGGCATTGATCACTCCGCAAGGGTGAGTGTGTGTGGGAATGACCAATCCGGGAAGTTTCTCGCGGTATCGGACTCTGCGCAAAAATCTTGACAAATCAACTCCTGCCAGACAGGATGGACTGTCCGGGGTTGGGCTGTTGGCAGATCTCGATGGCGGAATTCGGGTCCGATCCATCGTTGGCGGTGTTCAATAGTCCGTGTCGTTGACACTGCCCCTCAAGGATCAATTGCATGCCAACCCTTCTATTCGATCGCGATACGATGGCTCGCTGGTACGCGCATGCCCATCTCAAGACTGACCCGGGCATCGTGGCCGTTCACTATCTCCCGCACAATGCCGGAGAACGGGAGATCCGTTTTGTCGATGTCAATGATCTCATCGGAGAGCGATTTGGCTCGTCGCTTGAGCCGATTGATTTCGGCATGGAGACGGGCACTGAGACAGCACATCGCTTACTGGTGCTGGATGTCACCTCCGAAGAATGGGAACGTATCGAAACCGGAACGCTGCAATTGCCGCGAGGTTGGTCTCTCGTGGACGCCGTTGTCTATCAGATTCCGCAGGGCATCAGTGTCGAGCAGTTCGTGGATCAACTGGATGAATAGCTTTCAATCTCTCTGGTGGGGTCAGGCCAAATCGGACCACGACATCTTCTTACTCCTGTTGGGGCTTCGCAGCAGCACCCACTGTCATCCGCTGCATTACCTGCAAATGACCACCGAGAAAATCGCCAAGGCATACTTCTGGCGTTCTGGTTCACCGCCCCCGAAAGATCACGCAGGATTCGTCCAGTTCTTGAGATTTCGGGGACAGGTTCGACGCAGCGAACAAGTACGAGTTGCGAATGTTTTTGAGTTCAAGAGATCAGATGACTTCCAGAGTTGGTTACGCCAATCGCTGCCGATCGCGAGGGAACTGGAACGTCTGGCACCCAGCTTAGCGAGTCATGGCCCCAATGTGGAATACCCGTGGCCACATGCCCAGCCTCAATTTGCACCAGCCACATACAGCTTCCCCTTGTGGGAAAAAATGATGTCTGGACCGGGGCGACGGATGATGCGAATCATCGGGAGTGCTGTCCATCGATTCCCCGAGTATGCGGACACTTGAGGGCATGGGAGCAATGCTCCGACACCCACTGAGGTGCCCAGTCAATCCTGCAACCGATGTAGATGATTCCGAATGCACCCCGCCGAGCCGATGAAACCGGCGTCGCCGCCGAGGGAGGCGTAGTCGATGATCGTTCGCTGGGCCGGGATCGGGAAGGCGCGGGCTTTCACCTCGTCGCGAGTATTGTATCGCACAATCGCGGGAACCACGGGGACAAGCCTGGGCTGTTAAGAATTTGGGGTTGTGGGCTGAAACAGGGGTATTTGAATTGTGACGATTCTGTTCCAATGGGAGAGTCATCAGGAGTTTTTTTGTT
>JAYSUV010000656.1:0-8439 GCA_043718945.1 Planctomycetota bacterium | reverse complement strand
TCGATTGTCTCGCGCGTCCGTGGCACCAATCACCCGACGACTGGAATTCCGACCTATGTCCGACTGGGCGGGATTTATGCGGACGGCCCGTCCTTCCTAGGAACTGCCTTCGGTCCGTTTGACCCCAGCGGGGAAGCCCGCCGGAACATGAGCCTCGCCGTCGACAACGTCCGCCTCGGCAACCGCCGTCAGATGTTGGATGGAATCGATAATGTCCGACGCGAAGTCGACCGGAGCGGCTTGATGGAGGGACTCGACTCGTTCGAGCAGCAGGCGTTCAACCTGATTCTCAGCAAGTCGCAGCAGTCCTTCGACCTCAAGTATGAAGACCCCCGCGTTGTCGACCGCTACGGCGACGGACTCGGCCAGCAAATGCTCCAGGCTCGCCGTCTGGTCGAAGCCGGTTGTGGATTCGTGACCATCAACCATGGCGGTTGGGATATGCACAGCACGATTAAGATGGAAATGGACAAGCGGGGACCGGAGATCGACCGTGCAGTCGCCGCTCTGGTTGAGGATCTCGATCAGCGAGGAATGCTGGAGAACACGCTGCTCGTCGTCAGCGGTGAGTTCGGTCGGACCCCCAAGATCAACGGTTCGGCGGGTCGCGATCACTGGGCTCCACTCAGCACGCTGGCCCTCGCTGGTGGCGGACTCAAGATGGGTCAAGTCGTGGGTGAGTCCGCCGAAAAGGCCGACATTCCCAAGACGACCCCGATCACTCCACAGGATCTGATGGCGACGATGTTCCACGTTCTCAACATCGACCGCCGCATCCAGTTCAACAACCAGGCCGGTCGTCCGACCTACATGATCGAGACCGGCAAGCCGATCGAAGAACTCGTGTAGGCCCCAGACCGTTTCAAGACACTCCGACCCCGGCCAGCACACTCGCTGACCGGGGTCGTTTTTTTTGTGTCAGAGCCCCGACTTAGGCAGCCTTCCACTCCCCCTTTTACGAAGTCGCGCCCCCCAGAATCTCTCTCGCTGCATATGATGGCAGTCGGGGTCTCGTGATCGTGCGGATTCGACATGCCAACGTCCGCATCACGTTGCTATAGTCCCCACTGGACCACGCGAGCCAGCCGCAACTCGAGAGCAATCTCGTCGCAGCTGGAACAGAGACACAGGACGACTCCATGAAGAAGTGCATGCGATGTACGAAGCCGGCCACGCTTCACATCACCGAAATCCAGCTGGGACAGGCTCAGGTGGTCCACCTCTGCGAGACGTGTGCGCAGAAGTACCTCAGTTCGGTTGAGGTCGGGGGCCTTCCCTCCCCGGAATTGGACGACGATGACGAGGAACTCGACAGCGAAGTGGAAGCCGAGGACGCCGCTTTGGCTGCGACCGAAGGCGAAGAGGAGACCAGCACAGCTGCATGTACTGGGTGCGGGATCACCTTCAAGCAGTTCCGCAGCGTCGGCCGGCTCGGTTGCCCGCAGTGTTACACATCGTTTCATGACGATCTGCTGTCACTCCTGGAGAGCATTCACCAGGACACCCAGCATGTCGGCAAGTGCCCGCCGCAGACCTCAGCGAACACGATGCGGCATCACGAACTGATGCGGCTGCGGAGTGAGCTTAAGGCTGCCGTCGAGCAGGAAAACTACGAAGAGGCAGCCCGCATCCGGGATCAAATCCAGACCACTGAATCGCAAACCCCGGTGGCCGAAGACGCCGCCGGATGAGGGGGCCGTCACTCATTGGGTGGCGATTCAGAAGCCAGACACATAACACAGACAACGACGCGGGGATGACGGTGCTCGATTTTGATGTCCTAACGAACAGCAGTGGAGAGTGGCTCAAGGGAGTCGGTCCCGAGTCGGACGTGGTCGTTTCCAGCCGGATTCGCCTGGCCCGCAACCTCGACCGCTTTCCATTTTCGCCGCAGTCGACGGATGCCATTCGTGGTGAGGTGGAAGCGGCACTGCGCGGTCCGGTCGCCGATGTGCTGCCTCCCGGCTCGATGGGGTACGTCCGCATTGACCCGCTGGAAACTCTCGACCGGCAGTTCCTCGTCGAACGCCAACTCATCAGCCGCGAACATTCCGAAGCCAAAGGCCCACGCGGCACCGGCATCGGCCCGCAAGAATCGATGAGTCTGATGGTCAATGAGGAGGACCATCTGCGGATGCAAGTTCTCCGCAGCGGCCTCGCCCTTGATGAGTGCTGGCAGGAGATCAACCGCGTCGATGACGCCCTCCAGCAGCAGGTGAACTTCGCCTTCAACGAAGAGTTCGGCTACCTCACCTCGTGCCCGACCAACGTCGGCACCGGCATGCGGGTCAGCGTCATGCTGCACCTCCCCGCCCTGGTGATGACGAAGGAGATCCAGAAGGTCTTCCAGTCGATGCACAAGATGAGTTTGGCAGTCCGCGGCCTGTACGGCGAGGGGAGCCAGGCGATGGGCGACTTCTACCAGATCTCCAACCAGATGACGCTCGGCAAGTCCGAACAGCAGATCATCAAGCTCATGCAGCAGGTCATCCCCGATGTGCTGGAGTACGAACGCCGCACCCGCCGCGAGATGGTCAAGGACAACCGCCCCAAGCTGCATGACAAGGTCTCGCGGGCGCTCGGCATCCTGCAAAGCGCGCGGACGATTACCTCCGAAGAAACGATGCACCTGCTCAGCAGCTTGCGACTGGGGATCAACCTCGGACTGATCGACGGGATCGAGATTCCGACGATCAACGAGCTGTTCATCCACACGCAACCGGCCCACCTGCAAAAGCGCAGCGGTAACTCGATGGAGTCCGCCGACCGCAACGCCGCCCGGGCCACGCAAATCCGGACCAAACTGGCCCCGGTGAAGCCGACGGGGAGCGGGGGGTAGCGTCCTCTCAGTGAGGATGTCCCACTTGCCACCAAACGTCTCGCTCAGATAGCTTACTGATCCGTTTGTCATAATGGCTTCGGCTCGAAGATGTCGTGAATCTTGCGCTGCAATCTCCATCTCACGGAAATGAGTTTCATATGAAGCGTTGCCTGTTGTTGACGATGGCAATCATGAGCCTGTGGGTCTCTCAGGTCAATGCGGATGTCGCACCCTCGCCCCGGCCCATCATTATTCCACCAGCACCCAAAGATAGTCCGGTTCCAATGATCATCGCTGGTGTGGCGGTCGCCCTCGCGGTGGTTCTCCTAGGTCTGTGGATCGCGAACAGGCGACGCTCTGGGAAATCTCAGAACCAGCAAGCATGCAGACTTCCCAGTGAGGCTGAGGACATATGAAGAAGTTTCTGGAACGATTTGAGCGGATGCGACATCGAATCTCTTGTTCCCGCACCTGTCAACTCCTTGAGGTGGCCATGAAGCGTTCGATCCTGTCCCTGTTTGCGATCCTGATCCTCTCCGCGTCTGCACTTCAAGCAGATATCGGGCCGGGGCCGTCGCCCGATCCCGGAGATCCCAGCCACGTCTCCCTCTCTGAACTGGAGTCGAGGAGTCCGGGGAAGGCCGACTCCACGATCCAGGCAGACATTGCTCCCCTGTCCCCCGTACCGGAAGTGACCAGTCCGGTTCCGATGGTGATCGCCGGTCTGGCCGCCACAGCGGGAGTCGTCCTGCTGGGCCTGTGGATCGCGAACAAGGGACGCACCGGGGACTCGCAGGACCAGTAAGTCATGTCCGTTGCCGGAGCCGCCATCGACTCATCATCAAAACCCAGTGACTTCCGCTGGGTGTTTGCTCTGGGCTTCCTCGGGCTGGCGATGGGCTCGGCCTGGCTCTCTGTCGCGCTGCCGATCTCGGTCGCATTCGCAGCTGTGTTCCTATTCGCGGGGCCGCACAACTGGTTTGAGTTGCGATACGCGCTCGGGCGATTGCCTGCTCGCACCGGGAAGCTGAAGAGCTTTTTCGTCGTGTCGGGCCTCGGCGTCGTCGGGCTGTCCGGAGCCTATGCAGCCCTTCCGTTTCTGATGGACCGGTGGGAAGGTCTCGCAGACTTCGGGATCTCGATCTGGAGTACTGCATTTCTGTTCTGGATCGCGCTGCTGGTCTGGATGAGGTCGCACACCAATCCGAGGTTTGACGGCGGCTGGGTCTGGCCGGTCGCCTGTTTACTGACAGCTGTGGCGTGGTACTCGCCGTATTCGCTGCCATTGTCGCTCGTGTTTCTGCATCCGCTGATGGCACTGTGGTTACTCGACCGGGAACTGGCGCGATCGCGGCCCGCCTGGCGAAAGCCCTACTGGTGCGTCGTGAGTTGTGTCCCGCTGGCGCTGGTCGCGATGTGGTGGCAGCTGCAAGGCGTGCCCGACCTGCCGGGCACCGATCAGATCACGCTGGCCTTTGGGCCAACTGTTCGAGCGGACACGCTCACACATCATGTCGGGGCCAGCCTGTTGCCAGGAGTGTCACCGTACTTTTTGGTGGCGACGCATACCTTCCTCGAACTGGTCCATTACGGAGTGTGGGTCGTGCTGATCCCGCTCATCGGTCTGCGTTCGTGGCCCTGGCAGATCGCGAAGATTCCGGTGTCTCATCGCAGCCCGACATGGTCGCGCGGGGTCGCCGTGTTCTTACTGTTCGGCGTTTTGCTGGTGAGTGTGTTGTGGGTCTGTTTTGGCGTCGATTACGAGACGACCCGCCGAGTCTACTTCACGGTCGCCATGCTGCATGTGCTGGCCGAGGTGCCGTTCCTGCTCCGGATGATGTAATCCCATGCCGACGAGCGAATACCTGCGGGCCATGCTGATTGGCTACGTGATCACGATCACCATCGAGACCTCGGTTCTGATGGTCTTGCTCTCGCGCCGCCACTCGCTGCGCGTCCGACTCCTCGCCGGGGTGTGGCTGACTCTCTGTACCTATCCGGTCGTGTGGCTCGTCTTGCCACCATTGTTTACCCCAGCCCTGCGCAGCTGGTATCTCCTGACCGCCGAGACCTTCGCTCCGCTGGCCGAAGTGATTCTGTTCTGTCTGGCGTTTAGCAGACGGTGGCCACCTGATCCGAGCGCGACACGGCGTGACTCACTCGCCATCGTCGTGGCGAACCTCTGCTCGTTCGGACTGGGTGAACTACTGAGGTCGTTTAAGCTGTTGGCCACCAGCGGGCTGCTGTTACGACCCTGGTGGTGAGCCACAAGGCTCGGTAGGTCAGTCTGTGCCTGATCGTTCTTGAGAGTATGGTCATCCACCAACCACGAAGAGTCAGGCAGAGCCTGACCTACCGGAACTGAATGACTCAGGAACAGGAGGGATTGAGAGGCGAGCGTGCCCGTGTTAACCTCTTGTTGTTCCACAACCCAGACGCTCAAAGCAGCGTCTGGGCCACCCCGCCGATGACCCTCCCGAGCCTCATGCTGATTGATGGATTTTAAGGAGCCGAATCATGCTGAAGTTTGACTCTTACTTGGCTCGGTACGTGATGACCTGTGCTCGAGCGTTTGCGTCGAGAGATCAGGCGTTTGCCGCGTACCGAACAGCAATAGACGATATCGGTGCGTTCGATGAGTTTAAAGACTCGGAGGATCGCAGTGCGATATGTCGGCGCATCTACAGTTCTCCTCTCCCCTCAGACCTGTCAGCCTGGAGATTTGACGAGGACGTGGAGCTATACTCGGAGTGGCGTGTCCCATACTCCGATGCCGTATTTCGTGAGTGGATGGCGAAGGGCGATGTTAGCGCAGTGCATTTGTATGACATTGAAACGGCGAATACCGGCACCTATTCAACAGGACATGGCAATCAGATATGTGGTGGGGGCGGGCTAGGGTTGATGACTCTCCAAGAGTCTTTGAATCGAAAACTTGTTCGCCGAACACTCCTAGGCAAAGAAGACTGCTGGCAGATCAACTGGAAATTCGATTCATTGTGGTTCACGCCCTGTACAATCGATCTTGACGACCCACAGTCGGTCTATACCGGAAACTATTATGCTAAGGATGTGGACGACGCATTTGCAACTTGCAAAAAACTGATGACCGTGACCGAAGCCCCCCCGGCTTACGTCACGGGCGAATTGGAGTTCACTGGCCCGAACGCGATCGAGTCATTTCTCGCGGCGGTGCCGGACCTGAACCGCCAGCATCGCAACTGGACGTTGCGAACTTTCAGTGCCTACAAGGACGGCTTCGACCCGTTCGCGCGGCCCGAGCATGTTCCGGAGACTGGATTGCATTATTCAGTGGCCATGAAGGGACGGGGAGTCAACGGCGTCGAGTTCCAACTCGACATGGTCCACACCCCAGAGGGCAGCTATCTCGAAGTGCTCACCGGATACGGCATGGATAACCTGCGGCGGTGGACGGAGCTGTTCCCGGGGCTGGAGTGGGAATACTGGCCGGGGGCTTCCGAAGAGCGATGGACTGGCGATCCGACACCAGTTCCGCTGCCGCAGATTACGCCAGTGAACCCGCTGTCGATCAAGACGGAACTGGAATACAAGTTTCATTTCTTCGTGCATGAACGCGTCTTGACAATCATCATCGATCCAGGACTCAATACGATCAGACCGCAATTCAGTCCAACCGCAGCCAATCAAGAGCGGCAACGCCAAGGGTACACACCGCATGAGATATTCCACCTTGTGTACATCGATTCGATTGAAGCCCGGTTCGACGAGATCTGCACCCGCGTCCCGGAGTGGGACAGCATCCGCTTCTGGTGGCCACACAAGGGGGAGAAAGCATACTGGGACCAGCGTCCGAAGCTGAGGGGCGTGAAGACCTTGCCGATGAAGATTCGCGGGGAAGTGCGAGACATCCCGGTGGAGTTCGTCGAACCGCTGAAATGCCCGATGTAGGCGTGCCACTCAGCGCGAGGTGTGATAACTCTGCACACGGTTCGTAGGGCGGGGTCGCTCAGAAATAGCTTTGAACGTCTAGGTAACAAAGGAACAACGGTGCCACAGAAGAGACGTTCAGTCACTCTCTCGAATACGAACGTGGGGGAGACAATCCACTGTGGGCTGACCCCAATGCCGTGGAGCCGAAGGCCCCGTTTGGCGAACTCTCCGATAACGAGTACGCCTACTCCAGCTCCCAGATCCTGGCTGATGGCACGGTCATTGCCATCGATCGGTACAACATCGATTCTCGCCAGATTGGTCAGTTCACCAGCCTGCAAGAATCGACGATCGAGCAACAGGCCCCCACCCCGCTCGCCCCCGTGTCGGGCAGCCCCAGTCCGGCCACCACTAATATCGTCCCGTTGATTGCCGTGCATGATCCCGGCTCCATCGGCGGTGTACGACATCGACGTGAATGGGTTCCTGACGACGTACTGGCAGTGATAAAGCAGTGATAAAGGCAGTGATAAAGGGGTCAGGCAGTGATAAAGGGGTCAGGTCTCATTGTTTTCTCCGCAGGCATCAAGTACGATCTTCACATGCTCAGAAAACCAACAAAGAGACCTGACCCCTTTTCTGCCTTTTCTGACCCCTTTTCTTTTTTCTTCTCTGACCCCTTTTCTTCTTCATGCGGAGGAGGTTTAACGAACTTCCCGCTGCTAAGCAAAGTTCTGTCCGGTCACTGATGCAGCTTGTAGCAGAGCACGAACAGAAGCTCGCTGACTACATGGCAAATCCAGCAGCATTCGACAACCTGGGTAGACTGAAGAATGCCACAACTGCCGAGATTCGTCAGATGATCATTGACGGAAGGATTTTGAAGCTTCACAACGAGATAATTGGGTTTAAAGACCAGATTCACCAACTGCTGGGAGATTGATCAATGGAATTCGACATTGCCGAAATCAAATTGATTGCAGACAAGCTGTTTGCGCATTTATTGCAAACGGGGCATGCCACTGTCTCAATCGACTGCGACTACTATTGGGATGTCCCCAAAGACGCCCGTCGTAATCCTTATGCGATGCCAACCGATCTCGCATTAGGACAACTCAGTGACGACATGTCCGAGTTGAAGAGGATCTCGGCTGGGACAACTGAGCCGTTGTCTTATGCTTTGGTATGGTTGTCGTCAGTAATTCGAGAGATTGGTGACGAAATAGTCACATGAGGGACCGGGGCATGGCCAGCGGCGGGGTGGCCCGGCCAGAGGGTTGACGTTCGAGTGGCGGGATCAGGAGGCATTGCGCATGGCTCCGGACGGGACGGGCGATACGCCGGACATCACGCTGGTGGTGGGGGCGGAGGGGACGTACCGGTATGCACCGCCGAGCTTGAGGGTGGGGAGCCACACCGTGCGGGTGCGGGTGCGGACGTATGACTCGCAGACGCGGAGTACGGTCAGTACCGGCTGGCAGTCGACGACGGTGACGAAGGCGGCCTCGGCTGGACCAACGCTGATCATCGGGGGAACCAGCCCCTCCGCACCAAGTAGCAGCGGCACGACGAGCGGATCGTCAGTGGCCAGTCCGGAGCAGGCGGTCGGCCAGTGGCGTAGATCAAGCAGTACAGTGCCACACTCAATTGGGACAACCCCCATGACCAGCCCCCTCCACGGCAGACGCCTTGGCTTCTCGAAGACA
>JAYSUV010000655.1:0-8454 GCA_043718945.1 Planctomycetota bacterium | reverse complement strand
TCCCCCCCTTGAGGGGGGAAGACTCGGACGACTCGCGTGGGCTAAAGCCCACGCTACGCCAGCGAGTTCACATTCTCCCCCCCGATCGGATATTCTATCCACCCATGGGGCGATGAGTCCCCCCCACATGTCGCGTTCCCCAAGGGTTCATTCATGCGTTGTTCGCCCCTACTGTTCGGCCTCTGCAGCTGGTTACTTCTGGCAGTTCCGGGGTTTGCAGCTGATCCGATCAAGGTGCTGTTCCTCGGTGACAATGGTCACCATCGGCCCGGAGATCAGGCGGCGGTACTAATGCCCGCTCTCAAAGCACGAGGCATCGAGATCAAGTACACCGATGATATGTCGGTGCTGAAGGCCGAGGCGCTGAACCAATTCGATGGGTTGTTGCTGTTTGCGAATATCGATGCCATCGAGAAGCCGCAGGCGGACGCCCTACTCGCGTATGTGGAGAGCGGCAAGGGGTTCATCCCGGTCCACTGTGCGTCCTTCTGCTTCCGCAACGATGAACGGATCGTGGCTCTGATGGGGGGGCAGTTCCAAAAGCATGGGACGGGGGTGTTCCGCACTCGCATCACGCAACCGAACCACCCGATCATGAAGGGGTTCGACGGGTTTGCCAGCTTTGACGAGACCTATGTCCACACCAAGCACAACGAGGAGAACCGCGTCGTTCTCGAAGTCCGAGCCGATGACAATGGGTTCGAGCCTTACACCTGGACCCGCACGCAGGGCAAGGGTAAGGTCTTCTACACCGCTTGGGGCCATGATGAGCGGACCTGGGGGAACCCCGGGTTTGTGAACCTGATGGAGCGCGGGATTCGCTGGGCTGTCGGACGTGATCCGCAAGAGACCCCCGCGTTCCGCGATCCGCAGGTCGTCGCCATTCCCGAGATGACGCCGATCCCTCCAGCCACCGACAAGACATTCCAGTACGAAGATGTCGGACCGAAGATCCCGAACTACGTGAAGAGTACGAAGTGGGGCGAACGCGGCGAGAACAAGACACTCATGCAGAAGCCGTTGCATCCGCTGGAGTCGATCAAGCGATTCTCAACGCCGGTCGGCTTCAAAGTCGAACTCTACGCCGCTGAAGTCTGGCCAGAGGGGAACGACAAGTCGTTCCCGTGGGCCGGTTTTGAAGGCAAACCGATTGCCATGAACTGGGACGAGCGCGGGCGGCTGTGGGTCTGTGAGACGTATGACTACCCGAATGAGTTGCAGCCGCAGGGCCAAGGCCGCGACCGCATTCGGATCTGCGAAGACACCGATGGCAATGGGCAAGCTGATAAGTTCACGGTCTTTGCCGAGAAGCTGAGCATTCCGACGGCGATCGTGATCTATCGCGGCGGGGCGATCGTCCAGGACGGGATCGAAACGATCTACTACAAGGACACCGATGGTGACGACAAGGCCGATCTGCGGCAGGTGCTGCTGACCGGGTGGGGACTGGGCGATACACATGGCGGGGTCAGTAATTTCCGGTACGGCCTCGACAACTGGATCTACGCGATGCAGGGGTACAACGATTCGACCCCGGCTGTCGGCGACAAGGAACAGCAACGGTTCCGCCAGGGGTTCTTTCGGTTTCGCGTGGAATCCAGTAACCCGACGCGTAAGCGAGGGGAGGAATCCAGTAACCCGACGCGTAAGCGAGGGGTGGAATCCAGTAACCCGACGCGTAAGCGAGGGGAGAGCGACAGCCACGAGATCAACATCGCCGAGGTCGAGTTCCTCCGCTCCACGAATAACAACACATGGGGCCTGGGCATCGGCGAGGACGGCGAGATCTTCGGCTCGACCGCCAACCACTGCCCCAGTGTTCACATGGCGATCCCCAACCGGTTCTACGAGAACGTCCGTGGCTGGTCTCCGCAGGTGTTGTCGCAAATGTCCGACACATTCCTGTTCCAATCACCTACGGAAAAGATTCGCCAAGTCGACCAGTTCGGCGGCTACACAGCTGGAGCGGGGCACGCGGTCTATACGGGCCGCACCTATCCGCAGGAATACTGGAATCGCATCGCCTTCGTCTGCGAGCCGACGGCCCACCTCGTCGGAGCGTTCGTCATGCGGCATGATGGCACGCAGTACAGCTCGCAGAACAGTTTCAATCTACTGGCCAGCGACGATGAGTGGTCGGCCCCGATCATGGCCGAAGTCGGGCCGGACGGAAACGTGTGGGTGCTTGACTGGTACAACTACATCGTGCAGCACAACCCGACCCCCCAAGGCTTCAAGACCGGCAAAGGCAACGCCTACGAGAGCGACCTGCGCGATAAGCGCCACGGACGCATCTATCGCATCGTGCCCGATGCAACTACGTCTCCGACAGCGAGCGGCGGACGTAAGTCCGCCGTGTTGAGCGACCTCTCGAAAGCAACCACGGCTGAACTCCTCGCAGCCCTCAAGCACCAATCGATGGAACGCCGGCTGCAAGCTCAGCGACTGCTCATCGAGAAGGTGAAGCCGCTGCTTGAAATGGAGAACCATCGAGTGATCCCGTTTGTCGAGGCGGGTGACAAAAGCACAGTCCCGGCCCTCATCGAACTCGTGAAGGATCAATCAGTCGATGCCGCTGGTCTCAATGTGGGAGCGATCCACGCCATCTGGACGTTGCAGGGGCTGGGCGTCGTCGATGGGCAAAGTCGAGGAAGCGATGCGGTCGCGCAAGCAATGCGACATCCATCCCCCGCTGTTCAACGCAATGCGGTTCTGGCTTCGACCCACGCAGACCTACGAATGAACAGCATGGTGGTCACGACGATCTTTGCTCAAATCGACCCGAAACGATGGGAACAACTCACTCCGCAGGTTCAACTCGCTTCCCTTCTGAAGATCGCCGAGACACCGTCGCGGAAGCAGGTCGGCATATCACTCGCTTTCCTGGCCCAGCGTCCGATGGAGGATCGCTGGCTCATCGATGCACTGACGGCTGCGGCCTGTACGCATGGCGTGTCGTATCTCAATGGCTTGGCGGAGGTGAAAGAGCCGAGCGAACCGTGGAAGGCGTTTAATGACTTGACGGAAGGAAAGGACCCGGGCGCCCTGTCGATTGCGATCGCCGCTCGCGTGACCGAGCACATCGCTCGTGGCAAGCCGACGGATGAACAGCTCAATGCCTTGCTGGCCGCAGTGGCGAAAGCCCCCGCGAACGTGGCGGAAACACTCGTTGCGGGCCTCGCTGAAGGCTGGCCACGCGATCATCACAACAAAATCTCCGCCGATGTCGAGCAGTCCCTGCTCAAGCGTCTGACGGACCTCCCCGCTGGAACGCGAGGCCAGCTTGTCCGCATGGCGACCAGTGCCTGGGGCAGCCAAGCCTTCTCCGCTCATATCGGCGAAATCTCCAAGGCTCTTCTCGCCGATGTCTCTGACTCCAAGAAGTCCGACGAACAACGGGCCGCAGCTGCGAAGTTGCTGATCGAGTTCCTGCCAGCGGACAGTTCGGCGGTGGAAGCTCTCATCAGTGCGATCACTCCGCAGGTGTCGAACACGCTGGCCGTGGGGCTGATCGAGTCGGCGGGCAGCAGCACTGCCGAGAACGCGGGCGATCTGATTCTGTCGCGGATGGCCAGCCTGACTCCGGAGGTAAAGCGGGCGGCGATTCGGTCGCTGCTGGCACGCCCGACCTCGACGGCGTCTCTCCTCAACGGGGTTGAGAAGGGGAAGCTGACACTGGATGAGCTATCGCTCGACCAGAAGCAGGCCCTGGCCAATCACCCCGAAGCCAGCGTCCGCGACCGAGCCAAGAAGCTGCTGTCGATGGGCGGCGGGTTGCCGAATCCGGACCGCGAGAAAGTCGTGAAGGAACTGCACCACCTGACCGAGAAGACCGGCGACCCGGTACTCGGCAAGGCGGTGTTCACCAAGAACTGTGCGAAGTGCCACATGCACTCGGGCGAGGGAAACAAGATCGGTCCCGACCTGACCGGCATGGCCGTGCATCCCAAGCACGAACTGCTGATTCACATCCTCGACCCGAGTCGCAGCGTCGAAGGGAACTTCCGCATCTATACGGTCAGTACCGTCGAGGGGAAAGTCCTCACCGGGATGCTGGCGGGTGAGACGAAGACCTCCATCGAACTCATCGACACTGAAGGCAAACGCCAGCCGATCCAGCGCGAGGATATTGATGACCTCGTCGCCGGAACCAAGTCGGTGATGCCCGAGGGGTTCGAGAAGGTGGCGACTGCCGAGGATCTCACCAACCTGCTGGAGTTCCTGACCCAGAAGGGGAAGTACCTGCCGCTCGATCTGCGGAAGGTCGCGTCGATCATTACCACTCGCGGCATGTTCTTCGACACCAACGGCGAGGCGGAACGGCTCGCATTCAACAACTGGGAACCGAAGACGTTTGAAGGCATCCCGTTCCAACTCATTGACCCGCAAGGCGACCGCATCGCCAACGCGGTCATGCTCCACGGCCACAACGGGAACAAAGCCCCGCAAATGCCCAAGAGCGTGAAGCTGCCGGTCAACTCGACTGTAAAAGCCATTCACATGCTGGGCGGCATCGGCGGCTGGAGCTTCCCAGCTGTACAGGAGAAGTCAGTCACGATGATCGTCCGTCTGCACTATGCGGATGGCCAGACCGAGGACATTGAGTTGAAGAACGGCGTCCACTTTGCCGACTACATCCGCCGCGTCGATGTGCCGGAGTCGAAGTTCGCCTACACCATGAAGGGCGGCCAGCAAGTTCGCTACCTCAAGATCGAGCCCAAGCGGACAGCGGTCGTGACCGAGATCGAACTGATCAAGAACGACAAGGACCCGACCGCCCCGGTCACAATGGCGATCACCGTCGAGACGAAGTAGCAGAGGCCCGTGAGAGGGCTTTGGCACGGCTCTTGAATGCCGGGCCAAAGCCATTGGCCCCATCGTCGCCGCGCTACGTTAGTCGTGATAAGCTGATCGCCTTACCCATCACCACTTCACCCCCCTCCCCAGAGCCATCGCATGAGCGTCTTCCTCGGCGTTGATATCGGCACCAGCGGCACCAAGACGATCGCCATCCGCGAGGACGGGACGATTCTCGCCTCGGCGATGGTCGAGTATCCACTCTCCAGCCCCAAACCCGGCTGGTCCGAGCAGAACCCCGAGGACTGGTATCAGGCCACCATCTCCACCGTGCAGATGATCCTTAAGAGCGGCCAGGTCAAGGCCGCCGATGTGAAGGGGATCGGCCTCAGCGGGCAGATGCACGGCAGCGTCTTTCTCGACAAGGACCAGAAGGTCATCCGCCCAGCCCTCCTCTGGAACGACCAGCGGACTGCCGCCGAGTGTGCCGAGATCGAAGAGCGCGCGGGCGGGCGGAAGAAGCTGATCGGGATGGTCGCGAACCCGGCCCTGACGGGGTTCACTGCTCCGAAGATTCTCTGGCTGCGGAATCACGAGCCGAAGAACTACGAACGGATGGTGAGCTGTCTGCTGCCGAAGGACTACGTGCGGTTGCGGCTGACGGGGGAGTTCGCGACGGAGGTGAGCGACGCCTCGGGGACGCTGCTGCTCGATGTGCAGAATCGCAAGTGGTCGACGGCGCTGCTCAAGAAGCTCGATCTGTCGCCGTCGATCCTGCCGAAGGTGTATGAGTCGGAAGAAGTCAGCGGGGTGCTGCATCAGGCCGCTGCCACACTCATGGGATTGCCGGTGGGAACACCGGTCGTCGGTGGTGGTGGCGATCAAGCCGCCAGCGCAGTCGGCAACGGGATCGTTCGCAAGGGAGTCCTCTCCGCCACGATGGGCACCAGCGGTGTCGTGTTCGCGCACAGTGATGAGGTGCAGATCGATCCCGAGGGGCGCGTGCATACCTTCTGCCACGCCGTGCGCGGCAAGTGGCACATGATGGGCTGCGTGCTGTCGGCGGGCGGGAGCTTGCAGTGGTATCGCAATCAGCTCGGTCAGTGCGAAACCGCTGTGGCGAAGTCGCTCGGGCAAGACCCGTATGAGATCATCACCGCCCAGGCCCAGCAGGCCCCGGCGGGGAGCGAGGGGCTGTTCTTCCTGCCGTACCTGACTGGCGAGCGGACCCCGCATGCCGACCCGTACGCCCGCGCCGCGTGGATCGGTTTGAGCCTGCGACACTCACGCGCTCACATGGCTCGTTCCGTCATTGAGGGGGCGACGTTCGCGATGCGCGACTGCCTCGAAATCATCCAGGAGATGAAGGTGCCGGTGAAGGAAGTCCGGCTCTCCGGCGGCGGAGCCCGCAGCGCCTTTTGGCGGCAATTGCAAGCGGACATCTACGGCGTCAAGACCGCCACGATCAACGCCAGCGAAGGCCCTGCGTTCGGCGTCGCGCTGCTGGCTGCGGTCGGCACCGGGGCCTACAAGACCATCGTCGAGGCCTGCGACGCCACAATCAAAGTCACCGACTCCTGGCAACCCGATGCCAAGACCAAGAAGCTCTACGACGCGGCCTACCCGCTCTATGCTCACCTGTATCAGTCGCTGAAGGGCGACTACGCGGCGATTGCGAAGTTCGTGGCAGCCCAGGGGTAGTTTCCTGTTACAACCCCCGATGGCCCTGTGCGTCACGAACTCCCAAGTTCCACTTGGGAGTTCGTGGCGGCGGGGCCATTTTCTCTGAGTGAGGTGGTTTTCGGCGTAGAACGGAATTCATTCCGTTCTTCTGGCTCTCCGTCATGCCCGTGAAAGGCGTGGCATGGGCGTCCTCGCCCCTGCTGCGGTCGGGCGGGACAGAACTCGGGCGGGACGCCCGAGCCACAGGGAACGGAATGAATTTCGTTCTACTTTGCGGGCTCATTCAGACAAGCGGTGCCGATCAGGCGGACCATGCGGTTGGAGAGTTCAACCAGTGTGGCCACGTCGATCTCCTCGGCGCGGGCGTTCTCGCCGAAGCCCATGCCTTGCAGGAGTTCCACGATCTGCGGCTTCTCGATGTGGCCCTTGTAGACGGTGGCGAGCGCCGCTCGCAAATGCTTCCTCCGCAAGGTAAACACCCGCCGCAGGAAGTCGTGGAAGAACTCCCGGTGGTCGATCTTCGCCGCCAGTTCCGGGTCGGGCGTGACCAGTACGACTGCGGAGTCGACTTGCGGGCGGGGCCAGAAGACCTGCGGGCCGAGCTTTTTCAGGATGCGAATCTGGCACTGGGATTGGAGCCAGATCGCCATCGCGCCGTACTCGCCGGTACGCGGGGCAGCCATCATTCGCTCGCCCATTTCGAACTGCACCGTGACGACCATTCGCTCCCACGGGATATCCGTGGCGATCAGGTTCCCAATGATCGGAGCGGCCACATGATACGGCAGATTGGCGGTCAGCTTCAGCCGCCGGTCGGGCTCCCGCGCGAGTTCGCGACGCACGGTTTCGAGCACCTCCGGGTGCAGCTGGTTCTTATTCTTGAGGGCATCCGTGTGGAGCAGCGTGACGTTGTCGAGTCCGGCTGTGGCTTCGAGCGCGAGCCCGTAAACGTGCTTGTCGATTTCGACCGTGACGACATGTCCCGCACGAGCTGCGAGGAAAGTGGTCATCCCGCCGGTCCCGGTGCCGATCTCGAGGGCCACATCGCGGGAGTCAAGTTCGGCATGCCGGACGACGAACTCGATCAGGTTCAGATCGATGAGAAAATTCTGACCAAGGTCCGAGCGCGGATGAATCCCGTGGGCTTCGAACAGCCGGATCAGATGAGAGCGAGTTTGGCGTTCCGAAGCGTCCACCGGCGTTGATTCTCCAAGGTCGCTACGTTCGCCAGAACATGGGCCGCACTTGGTAAAAGCGATCCCCGACCCTGGTTTTTCTTTGTCTCCTGATCTGTGTCAATCTGTGCGATCTGTGTACCTCGTCACCTCTGACAACAATGGAAAGAGACCAGAGGATTCCGTACTCAGATTTTACAGATTAACACAGATCAGAAACAGCTGGGTGGCGATTGTGTGGTGAGTCGACTTTGTTCAGTCGCTCGACTCACAACGAGAGGACATCGGGGGATTCGCCCACGCTCTGGCGAGCGTCGCGACGAAAGAGATATCCAACAAAAAAACGCCCACTGTTGGGCGTTCTTCTTCTCCATCACCATGTCTTGAGCGGAGAGGGGGGGATTCGAACCCCCGGTCCCCTTTCGAGGACACAACATTTCCAGTGTTGCACAATCGGCCGCTCTGCCACCTCTCCGTTGTCCGCTTCTGCGTCGGCGAATGGGCGAGAACTACTCCGCCGCGTCCTTGGCTGCCCGGCGAGCGACCACCTCGGCCTGCAGAGCTTCCTTATCCGCACAGCGATTGAGCCGATTGGTGATCTTCCGGACCTCTGCCCGCGCCTCGCGCCAGACTGGGCACTTGCGCAGGAGTTTTTCCTGAGCCTTGCCAGCGGTGCCCTCAGTGTCCATTTTCTGGGTCAGCTTTTCCAACCGAGTCTTGGCCAGACCCACTTGTCGCTCCAACAACGCACGATCCAAAGCCATGGCAGGCATTCCTTTCAGTCGATTCGGGATCCCAA
>JAYSUV010000654.1:0-8472 GCA_043718945.1 Planctomycetota bacterium | reverse complement strand
AACTCGGCGCGAAAAACAAACGCTTTAAAGCTGCTCTCGATCCCAACTACATCCTGGAAGTCCTGAAAAACCTCACCGTTTGATGCGTACCGCCTGGTGAGATCCCAATCTGCTTGAGATTGTTCTGGCACTTGAGTCGACGGGATGTTTCCCGGGTTCGTTGAACAGCCGGTATCAAAAGAGCTACCAACAAAGCGACAATCGAGATCGACACCACGAGTTCCACGATCGTGAAACCCGTGGCTGTTCGTCGACGGATTCTTCTGAACTGCGTCCTTCGCATTCGTTCAATCCCTTCAATCCCAGCAATTTGTGCATACGCGACAGTCTCTACGAGAGAGTTCTTACGGTATCCAAAGGTAATCCGTAGTGCTATTCAGACTGCGGATATAAATCCATCCTCCTCCTGGCGCATATCCCGTTCCCATATTACTGCTCCACGGTGATCACCACGCCTATCATGTTTACTGCGGCATCAATGTCAGTTGCTGTGAACTTTGACCCTGGGTAGTACCCATAAGATCCTCCATATCCAGCAGGACCATCCCATTCATGATTCTTATAATGCGTAGTTGTGTAATCACCATTCGCGGATGAATGTGTTTCAACAACTTTCAATCGAAACTTCGCATTGAAATTCCATGAGTATTGCGAGTCAACGACACCATAACTCCCAGCTCTTGCTAAAGCACTAGCGAACACGCAAGCAACGATCACGATGAGAGACGAGACATCTTAAACTCCGAGGTTGACTATCATTTTTGCATCCATGCGGAAGTGATCCTCCACTCATGCTAATTGCAAATTCTTGTTTGTCAATAGTTACGACGGGCTGAGCCAGCTCCGGTAGTGCCCTGGGGTGAGATCCAGCTCGCTTTGGAGCGTAGGCTTGACGTGTCCGACAAAAGTCCCTGTAGCGTGGGCTTTAGCTCACGCGAAAGCGATATTCTTAGGGAAACGTGGGCTAAAGCCCACGTTACTTCGAGTTCTGTCGGAAACGTCAGGCTTACAATGTCTGAGCATGTGCCCAGCGTGGTGGGACTACGCCTCCATGAAGGCTGGTCGCCATCACATTGGCTTCTTCACTGCTTGACATCTCGTTACCCAAGCTGAAACTTGGAATTTGGCACTGATCTGCATCCCATGTAATTCTGAGAGATCGCGATGATTCATTGACTCCGGGGCACGTGTATGCATTAGACTTGACTGATGCATCGGCGAGATGAGACGGGATGTGCCCGCTCCTTTCGGCCAAACGATGCATGTGGAGTGGAAATGACTGAACGCAACCCGATGCCTTTCGATCTCTTGCGACCACTGCGATGGGTGGCGGTCGCGTTCTGTCTGGGGGTAGGCGTTCTTGAGGCGGGTGATGTTCCGGTCAGTTTTACGAATGACGTGATGCCGGTCCTGACCAAGGCGGGTTGCAACACCGGCGGGTGTCATGCCAAGGCGGGCGGCGGGCGGAATGGGTTTCAGTTGTCGCTGTTTGGATTTGAGCCGCTGGAGGATTTTGAACACCTGACCAAGGAAGATCGCGGGCGGCGGTTGTCTCCGGCGGTTCCTGAGCAGAGTTTGATTCTCAAGAAAGCTTCGGGGCAGTTGCCGCATGGGGGCGGTTTAAGGTTGCCAGCGACGGGGGACGGGTATGCGGTTCTGCGGGCGTGGATCGCGCAGGGGGCTCCCGCCGACAAGCCGGGGACGCCGGAGCTGGTTTCATTCGCGATCCAACCGGAGCGCGGGACGATTGCTCGCCAAGCAGAGCAACAGCTCATCGCCATCGCCAAATACTCGGACGGCTCCACCCGCGATGTGACCCCGCTGGCGATCTATGAATCGAACGACAGCAGCATGGCCGAGGTGACCGACCGCGGCCTCGTGAAGACCAGCGACATCACGGGGAAGGCTGCGGTGATGGTCCGGTATCAGGGGAAGGTGGCTGTGTTCAGTGCCTCGATCCCGCTGGGGGCTCCGGTCGAGCAGTTGCCGCCGTCACGGAATTTTGTCGATGACCAGGTCTTTGCGAATCTGAAGGTGATCGGCGTGCCGCCATCGCCGGTGTGTGACGACACGACGTTCATCCGGCGAGTCTCGCTCGACATCGCCGGGCGATTGCCGACGGAGGAAGAGACGGCGAAGTTCCTCGCCAGCAGTGAGGCCAACAAGCGCGACCTCGTGATTGATGACCTGCTCAAGAGTCCCGACTACGCCGACTTCTTTGCCAACAAGTGGACCGCTCTGCTCAAGAACCGGCGGGACGATGCCAGCGACACGATCTCGAACTTCGCGTTCCATGCCTGGGTCCGCGATAGCCTGCTTGCGAACAAGCCGTACGACCAACTCGTGCGCGAACTCCTCGCAGCCACCGGCACCGTGATCGGCAACCCGCCGGTCGCGTGGTACAAGCGGGTCAAGGAGCCGAAGCAGCAGTTGGAGGACGTAGCCCAGCTCTTTCTCGGCGTGCGGATGCAGTGTGCCCAGTGCCACCACCATCCGTTCGAGCGCTGGAGTCAGGACGATTACTACTCGTTCTCCGCTTTCTTCAGTCAGGTGGGACGCAAGCCCTCGGCTACGCGCGGGGAAGACCTGATCTTCCACAAACGCGGAATCGCGACCGCGAGCAACATCAAGACCGGCCTGCCGCTCAAGCCCGCAGCGCTCGGCGATGTGATCCCCGCGATCACCGCCGACGAAGACCCGCGACTGAAGCTGGCCGATTGGATGAGCGGACCCCAGAACCCGTTCTTTGCGAAGGCGCTCGTCAACCGCTATTGGAAGCACTTCTTCCAGCGCGGACTGATCGAGCCCGAAGATGACATCCGCGACACCAACCCGCCGACCAATCCGGAGTTGCTGGCAGCCCTCGAAAAGCACTTCATCGAGAGCAAATTCGACCTCAAGGAGTTGGTGCGGGTCATCACGCGATCGAATGCGTACCAGCTGAGTGCGACGCCGAACGAACACAACCTCGCGGACCGGCAGAACTACTCTCGCTATTATCCGCGAAGGCTCCAGGCGGAAGTTCTCCTCGACGCCATCGATCATCTGTCGGGGACGCAGACCGACTTCGCCAACCTGCCCGCCGGCACGCGAGCGGTGGCCTTGCCCGACAATAGTTACAACCGTTCATCGCAGTTCCTCCGCGTCTTCGGTCGACCCGAGGCGGAGAGCGTGTGCGAGTGCGAGCGGGTGCAATCATCGAGCCTCGCGCAGAGCCTGCACCTGATTAACTCGGGCGAGCTGCGGTCGAAGCTGGCCAGTCCGACCGGGCGGGCCGAACGACTCGCCAAAGAAGAGAAACCCGCCGACGCCAAGGTCCGCGAGCTGTACCTCGTGGCCTTCTCCCGCGAGCCGCGCTCGGATGAACTGAAGCACGCGCTGGACTTCCTAGCCGAGCCCCGCCTCAACGCCGAAGGGCAACCGGTCGACACGCAGCAAGCTGCACGGGAGAACTTCCAGGATTTGATCTGGGCGCTGGTGAACACGAAGGAGTTCCTGTTCAATCATTAAGTTTGCAGCTTGTCCCAATTGTCCGATTCTCCAAACTTGGTGACTTAGGATAGAATCCCTGCGAAGTTTGGACAGAAACCAGGAGTCGAACATGATCCACCGTGTCATTCCCGCTACCGTCAAAGATGGGCAGTTCCATGTGAAGGAGTCGCTGACTGATCTCGAGGGCCACGATGTGATCCTCCGAGTGGAGGAGTCGACTTCGGATGAACTCGTGCCGCAACGGCTACGGCCATCCCCGGTCTTTGAAGATGAGATGGAAATCGAGGTCTTTATCCCCAGTCCGTTTCAACATCGAACAGTCTCCGGGACGATCCGCCAGTCGATTCCACTCACTCCGTGCCTGATCTTCCCCGAGGAGTTTCCGGATGACTGAGCCGTATCCATGGTATGAACTCGTCCAAGGGAGCGATCTCGCTCAGGGTGATGTCCTGCGAGCCTGTCCGATCTTTCATCCACTGGAGAACAATGAATACGACGAAATCATGTCAGATGTCGTGGTATTGAGTCAAACATGTGATTTGGTCAACGACAAACTGACACTGGTACTCGTCTGCCCAGTATTTCCCCTGTCCTTGATGATGCAGTCCGCCGAGTTCCTCAAGAGCAAGCGGGTACGAGAAGCGTTACGTCGCGGGAATTTTCCCGGTTTTCATCTGCTCAATCGATGCGAATTCCCCGGCTTCGAGTCGGACTACTTGGTCTGTGATTTTCGGTCGATCTATTCGATTCACCTGTCCGTCGCAAAATCGCAACTCGTACAAACAAAAGAGCGGTTGCGGCTCCGATCCCCCTACCGGGAACATTTGGCTCAAGCGTTGGCTCGGTTCTTGATGCGTGTTGGTCTGCCCGTTGACATTCCTCCTTTCTCGTGATGGAGAGTTGTTCTGTTTCGTCTCACTCATTCCAGGAGATCCGAAAATGTCATTACTCCAAGCATTGCGCAACCTGATCTTCACATTGATCGCCGGGATACTTGTGATCGCGCCCCTTCACGCCCAGTCGGTCGGTCTCCCCGCGCCGCGGCTTCTCACGACCATGCCGATGGGCGGGACGGTCGGCTCGCAGGTCGAGATCACCATCAGCGGGGAGTCGCTCGAAGACCTCGGCGAGTTCCTCTTCTCCGACCCGCATCTCACGGCGACCGCCAAGCTCGATGCGGCTGGAAAACCGGTCCCGAATCAATACGTCGTGGCCATCGCTGCCGATTGTCCGGTCGGTGTGTACGAGTCCCGGGTGCGGACGCGGTTGGGGCTTTCGTCGTCGCGGATATTCTCGGTGGGGACGCTGCCGGAACTCAATCAGAAGGCGGGGAACACCTCGCTCTCGACCGCGATGGAGTTGCCGCTGAACTCGGTCTGCAACGCGGTCATGGGTTCCCGCTCAGCGGATCATTACCTCTTTGAAGGGAAGAAAGGCCAGCGGGTCTTCGTCGATGTCGCTTCGCGCGGGATCGACTCCAAGCTCGAAGCGGTCGTCGTCATCGCCGACGCTGCCGGTCGCGATCTGGTCGTCGAGCGCCGCAGCGGGGTGCTCGACTACACGCTTCCCGAGGACAGCAAGTACGTCATCAAGGTCCACGAACTCACCTTCCAGGGCGGACCGGCATTCTTCTACCGCCTCGCCCTCCGCAAACTCGCAGCCGATGCCGTCGCCACACGCCAACCCTCCACGCGCAAGGTCAGCTCCTTCTCCTGGCCACCGACTGGTCTGCCCGAGCAAGCGACCGCGACCGAAATCGAGCCGAACAACAAGCGGGACCTAGTCCAGAAGATCACCCTCCCGTGCGACATCTCCGGCAGCTTCGCGACGGCTGCGGATGTCGACCTGTTCGAGTTCGAGGCCAAAGCGGGCGAGGTCTGGTGGGTCGAGGTCGCCTCCGAACGCTTCGGCCTTCCCACTGACCCGGCAGTCATCGTGCAGCAGGTCACCGGAACCGGGGACGCCGAGACGCTGACCGACATTGCCGAGCTGGCCGACATTCCGAGTCCCGTGAAGCTGTCGAGCAACGGCTATGCGTACGATGGCCCCCCGTATGATGCAGGGTCGTCGGATGCCCTCGGCAAGGTCGAGATCAACTCGGATGGCCTGTACCGGTTGCAGCTCAGCGACCTGTTCGGCGGCACGCGGAACGATCCGCGTAACATCTATCGCTTGGTCGTTCGCAAGGCGGCTCCCGACTTCGCGGTCGTCGCGTGGGGCCTGCACATGGAACTTCGGAACGGAGATCGCAACGCGGTCTCGAAGCCGATTGCTCTACGCGGCGGAGCCACGATGGCTCTCGAAGTGGTCGTCGTTCGGCGCGATGGTTTTGACGGTGAGATCGAACTCATCATGGAAGGCTTGCCCGAAGGAGTCACGGCTCAGGGACTGAAAATCGCAGCCGGGCAGACTCGCGGGTTGATGCTCATCACCGCTAAGCAAGAGGCCCCGCGTTCGGTGGCGTTTGCCAACTTCTTCGGTCGAGCCCAGATCGATGGGGCACCGGTCACTCGCCCGTGTCGCCTTGCATCGGTCGCATGGCCGATCCCCGATTCGTGGGGCGAGATTCCCAGCCCGCGACTCATGGCCGATGTCCCGGTTTCGGTGAGCGGGGTCGACCTCGCCACGATCACGATCGCTCCTACGGCCCCCCTTCTGGAAGTGGTCGCGGGGGAGAAGCTGACGATCCCGTTCACGGTCACGCGGCGGAGTGAGTTCCAAGGAGCATCGGCTCCGCTGCGAGCCATCGGCGTCGGCCTCGAAGCGATCCCGGTCATGGAGGTCAATCTCACCAGCGACAAAGCCGAAGCGGTCCTCGACACGGCCGCCCTCAAGACCGCCCCCGGTGATTATCTGCTCGCCTTCCAGGGAAGTGCCGTCGCCAAGTACCGGCACAACCTCGAAGCCGTCGCCATCGCCGAAGCCGCCAAGGTCCAAGCCGAGCAAGCCGTCGCCGCCCTCGACACCGAGGCCAAGCAAGCCACGGAACTCGCCGCCTCCGCCACAGCCGCCGCCTCCCCCGAACAAAAAGCCGCAGCCGACAAGGCCGTTGCTGACATTGCCGAGAAACAAAAAGCGGCTGCCGCGACCCTCGCCGCAGCTGTCGAACAACTCAAACGAGCCACCGACACCGCCCAACCGCGCGACATCGTCGATATCGTCACGGCGGAACCGATTACGATTCGAGTCAAACCGGCGGAAACGAAATGACCCATTCATCGCGCACTTCGCGTGTGGCTTCACATCCCGACAGGGATGCCAGAAATTAGCCGGTGGTTGAGCGCAGCGACACCACCGGAACACGGTCGTCGTCTGCTCCTGCATCCCGGCGGGGATGCCAGAGGTGCATGCGAAATGCCCCTCCACGCGTGGTCGAATACCATACCGGACATCTGAGTGGAGCGTTCAATGTACAAGTGCGAAGCATGCAGTGGCACTTTTGCTCACTTCAAAACTCCAGGTCAATGCCCATTGTGTCATCGGTGGGCCAGCGTGAAATGTACGGGATGTGGCCATATCGGCTCTGCGATAACGTTCATTCAAAACAAGGACTGCTGCCCGAGTTGCGGGCAACATACGAACGTTCCCGGGTCAGCTTCGTTATCGTCACAGGAATGGTTTTTTGGATGTGCTATCTGGATACTTCTCATTGGTGGAGTGATTGTTTACCAAGGGGTTCAATCTCGCAACAACGCACAGCTCCCGGATTCGCCTCCCAATATTGCCGACACAGAGAATACTCTCTCGTTACCTAATCCCACTCCAGATGCGATTCCAAGCTTGTGGTTTTCATTACCAGACGCAATTGACCGCAACATTGTTGAGGCAAGCGTTACGGGCGACGATCTCACTGAAGTATCGCTCAGTTTGCGTTCAATATGCAACGAACCTGTTACCATTGAGGTTCCCGTGGGGACACTGTTTCAGCCGAGTTCTGAACAGATCCAGAGCATGATTGTGACGAGTCATCTTGCGATCGATCTCCACCCGTTAGAGGAAAAAGCAACCAACATCTCTGTGGCTTGCATCAACATGCACCTGAAAGTTCCGGGAAAGTCTGATCGTTTGTCGATAGCCATTGCTCAGTCAGGTGTCTTGCAAGACCTACTAGTGACCGATGAGTTCAGCTCCGCTCCTTTTGACATTCGCCAGTATGCGATCTGGACCATTACGGACAATCCCACACGTCAGGGATACACTAGCATCGGGAGTTTCGGTTTTGGGACTGGTCCTGACGACGATGACATGATTAAGGTCTTTTCATTACTCGTGAGAGCCGAGGTTGACCCCGGAACATATCGGGCATTCGGGGCTGTGGTGAACGAGGATGCGCAGAAGACACTGGATCACCAGAAATCCCTTGCGGAAGCCGAAACTCGAGAGCGCGAAGTCATGCTCGCCGAAGAGCAGCAACTCAAGGATGAGATGGAACAGGCACGCCTCGTGAAGCTGGAGAGAGAATCCCATGACATTTGGAGCGAACTCCGAAAGCAGATCGAAGTCGGAATGACGCCGAAATCGAGAGATGCATTGCGCACATATGTCAGGAAATACCACGAGACCTCAGATGGTAAACTTGCTGCGATGGAGTCTGCAGCTGATGGGCGGTATTCATTGGTGAAGCAATACGAGCGTAACAACAAGAAGAGGGCCATCGAAATTGCCAAAACCATTGTGTCTGATTACGAGGGAACAGTGACTGCGGACCACGCTCGGCAATGGTTAGAGAACCAGCAATGACACTAGTATGACAGGGTGGAGGGGTGGCCCAGGTTGGCTGCTTTGAGCGTCTGGGTGACGCAGGAACAAGAGGCCATTCGCTCTCGATGCGAATCATACCTGACAAGACTTCACAACTACCCGTCTGAGAATGAGTTACAGCATGCGGTCGAAGCGACTCCGGATCGCGTGTGCGTCCACAGTTTACATAGAATTCAATAGATTACCATAGATTTACGGACATTCTCGGACAAAGCCAAT
>JAYSUV010000653.1:0-3027 GCA_043718945.1 Planctomycetota bacterium | reverse complement strand
CAGCAGAAGTCGGACGGGCTGTTTGGCGAATTCGCCAGGCCGTTCATGCTCGACTACAACTTCCCGTCCTACTCGGTTGGCGAATGCAAGCCGATTCGGGGGCCAGGTCGCCGGGAAATCGGTCACGGGGCCCTCGCCGAACGATCGATTCAGTGGGTGCTGCCCAAGTCGGAGCAGTTCCCGTACACCATCCGCCTGATCTCGGACATCACCGAATCGAACGGATCGAGTTCGATGGCTTCGGTGTGCGGTGGCACGCTGAGCCTGATGGATGCGGGTGTCCCGATTCAACAGCCAGTGGCTGGAATCTCGATCGGTCTGGTCAAGGAAGGCAGCAAGTACGTGCTGCTGACCGACATCATGGGCGACGAAGATCACTTCGGCGACATGGACTTCAAGATCGCCGGATCGCAGAAGGGGATCACCGGGATTCAGCTCGATCTCAAGATCGACGGGATCAACGAAGAGATCATCCGCGCCACTTTGGCCGCAGCTCGGGACGCTCGTCTGGAACTGTTGCGAATGATGCTCAGTGCGATTCGTCGTCCGCGTCCGGAGATCTCCGACTACGCGCCGCGCATCCTCCAGACGAAGATCGATCCCGAGAAGATCGGCCTGCTGATCGGACCCGGCGGAAAGAATATCCGCGCGATCCAGGAGCAGACCAAGTCGCAGATCGATGTGACCGACGACGGCAAGGTGCTGATCTCCGGAACCAACAAGGTCGGTTGCGAAGAGGCCCTCGCTCGCGTCGAGGCGATCGCCGAAGAGATCAAGGTCGGACGTGTCTACAACGGCACCGTCAGCTCGATCAAGGACTTCGGTGCCTTCGTCGAAATCGCTCCGGGCAAGGACGGACTGTGCCACATCAGCGAACTCGCCGAAGGGTTCGTGAAGTCGGTCAGTGAAGTCTGCAAGGTCGGCGATAAGCTCGAAGTGAAGGTCATCGCTGTCGATGATCAGAACCGCGTCAAGCTGTCACACAAGGCTGTGCTCATTGAGCGGAACGGTGGCCCGACTGCGGCAGTCGCAGCTCCGGCAGCAGCTGAAGGCGGCGAGCGTCCAGAGCGGACCGAACGCAGTGAGCGTCCTCCGCGTGATGACCGGGGCGGCGACCGTCCTCCTCGGGATGATCGCGGTGATCGCGGCCCTCGTGGCGGCGGTGATCGGGATCGTGGGCCAGCACCGGACCGTGGCTCAGACCGTGACCGTGGACCAGCCCCAGATCGTGGCAGTGACCGCGATCGTGGACCGGCCCCGGACCGGGGTGGTGACCGATACGAACGCGATCGCGCCCCCTCCAGCGACCGAGGCGGTGACCGAGATCGCGGACCGGCTCCGGATCGTGGATCGGACCGCGACCGGGATCGTGGACCGGCCCCAGATCGCGGCAGTGACCGTGGCTACGACCGTGACCGTGGACCGGCCCCGTCCAGCGACCGGGATCGTGGACCAGCTCCTGACCGGGGCGGTGATCGGGACCGGGATCGTGGTGGCGACCGCGACCGAGGGCCAGATCGTGGAAGCGATCGCGGCTCCTCTGACCGTGGACGTGACCGTAGCGACCGCTAGTCTCAACTCTTGAATGCACGGAAAACGCCTCGCAGTTGCGAGGCGTTTTTCATTTCATCGCCCCCATTGGAGGGGTTTCGTCCTGGTAATCTGTATGCTCCCGGAGAGCCTTTCTCAGGTTCCAGCGTTCAAGATGCGATAGAGAGCGTATCAGGGAGTGGTCCGTGCTCGCAGCGGCGAGCGCTTGGACTTCACAGAACACCTGATCATCCATCCCTAGGCGGTGGTTCAGTTCATGGCCGAGCAGTATTCCGTGGAATCTGGGGTCACCACACTCCCCAAACGTGTCTTAAAATCTCTGGCCCGAACTGCGCGAGTGCGATCAGGGGGATCTGTCCTAGAGGTCGGTCCGGTCCGCGCGACCGCGATGCCCGACTGGATTTCGCTCGGGTTGCAGCCGCTGGCTCTGACCGACTCGGCCCCCTCGACTCCGACCGCACCGGGGCAAGTGCTGATTGGTGATGTCGCAGGCGGCATGCCGGTCAGTGCTCATTCGGTGGATGGAGTGATCCTGCGCACGGCCAAGACCTTCCGCGCGGGACTCGGTACGCCCGAGGCGCTACTGGGAGCGGCGAACTTGCTGTCGTGCCTCAAGCCCCACGGCTCGCTGCTGGTACTCGGTCAGCCGGGCGAGTCACTGCAGGGGTGGCAAGACTTGCTGGCTGCGTTCCCGGTGAAGCTATCGCAGTCGGAATATCGTGACGGGCTGGGCTGGTGGTTGAGCTTGCAGTGGCTCAAGGGGAGTGCGCAAGTTCAGTTGCCCATGCTGCGGGCCGAGCTGGGGCAGGACGCCATGAGCCGTCTACAATGGCACCGTCTGGTCCGGGAATTAATCATGAAGCGAATGCAGGCTCTGCAAGCCGATGCGGCGTAGAACTGGCCTGTTGAAACTGCTCTTGTCGTACTCCCAGAGTCGTGAATCTCTGGAAGCCCTCGCTTCGACTTAAGCAAACCCCCGTAGGACGGCCTTTCTAGGCCGTCCTCAATCAGCTCTTGTAGCAAGACGGCTTGGAAAGGCCGTCTGACGGGAAAACTATTTTCGCACA
Organism: Planctomycetota bacterium; assembly: GCA_043718945.1. Taxonomy (GTDB): domain Bacteria; phylum Planctomycetota; class Planctomycetia; order Planctomycetales; family Planctomycetaceae; genus TH-plancto1. The sequence goes on along the minus strand of JAYSUV010000653.1, from coordinate 409 downwards.
CCTACTTTTCGAGGCATGTCCCCTCGCCCCTCGCAGCCAAGCCTCTGAAATCTGTGCCCATCTGTGCAATCTGTGTACAAATTCTCGACATGGGAGAAGCCCGATTCAGGTGGATTGGTACACCGATTTCACAGGTGGGCACAGATTGAATTCCTCCATAATCGTACAGTTTCGATCGTGGAATAACGGAGTCTGACTCACAAAACAGCATTCACCGAGAGGCCCGAGGTTGCCCGGTGTTCGCTCGTTACACCAAGATGGCGTATTCCCTTTACAAAACGAGGGCGAGCAGGAACTCCCTGCCCGCCCGGAATCGGCGTGACGAATGGGTCGCGACGGGGACTACTTCGTCCGGGTCGGAATCTTGGTGGCTTTACCGGCCTTGGCCCGCAGCTCTTGTTCGAGCTTG
>JAYSUV010000652.1:0-3028 GCA_043718945.1 Planctomycetota bacterium | reverse complement strand
GGGCACCCGTAGAAACCAACGGATACACCCACCCCGCAAACTGCACCAGTAATTGCCCGCCAGCACCCAGCGGTGCTCATACTCTTCAGCCCGGGGTGCTCACATCTCTGGAACGCAAAACCGATTTGGCGTGCATCAGGCTTCAAGGCGACCTGGCCGTTCCAAGCAACTTGGGAGAATGCCAACTTTTCGAACCGGAACTCACGGCGGGCGGATGGTTACTCCAGGACCCGGACAACCCCGCACAGTGCTTGGGGAAACTCGGAACCGGTCTCAACGTTGGTATGACCACCTGCGGAAACGTAACAATCTGGGACGACCGACCCACCCAAACCGACGGACTCACCTTCCCCCTCATCAACACATCCGTCGGACTCTGCCTCAGCGGGACCACCACACCAATCCTCGAACGTTGCACGAACCCACTCTCCAGCAACCAACTCTGGTACGACGCGATAGCTCCAACACCGACCTTCGCAGGAGGGTCGTACAACAGACAAGCAGCAGTAAATTTCGCTCGGACTTTTGGAGGAGCGGGGCCGGACAACAGCAGTTGGAGGGGACCGGACGGAGAACCATACCGCCCGGCCCTAGACAACGACTGTACCGTCTTCCTCAGTACGGCTCTAATGGTCGGAGGGCTGCAGGAAAACCGCGAGTGGAACAACACCTGGTACAAGACAAAGCTCTTCATCGACCATGCTGGCTCATCGGCGTTCGCACAAGTCTCGACGAACTACAAGTGGGTCACGCGCACAGTCCTCGTCCCTGCGTTCATGCCGAGCCACATAGGAATCGGGTACGATGCCGGGGAGGCTGACATGCAGCCCGGAGACCTGGTGTACTTCACCTGGAAAAGCACGTCGTCTGCTGACCCGAAGTCCCATGCCGCCATGGTCGTGGGTCGGAATGCTCAAGGGGCGCTTTTGATACGCCATCACAATGGTGTGACTACTGGGAAACCTGATTCCGGCCCTCCTGATGACGATACAATCTCCGCGCTGCTTGCTCGAGCAGCCACCCAGAACCGAACACCCGTTACTGTCACTTATGTCAAAATCGGACCCCGTCCAGGCAATGTCTAATCGACGGATCGTTGTGGTCCTGATCCTGCTAGCTCTCGTTGGTGTGACCTCGGTGTCAATCTACTCGTTCACCCATCGAACGACCAACGAAGCTCGGTGGGAGGCCTGTGTACAGCAAGCCTTGCGGGCTATCCCCGGAAAGAGACGCTCGTATCATGAGTTTCCGTCGCTCGGCAACGAGGGAGGGTTTCCGGGCGAGACGATCGTCTATGGGGATACCTCAATCGGATACTTCAAACAGTCGATCTACTACGAAAGATCCTTCTTCAACTACCCATCCCTGCTTCGAGTCCGTTGTTGGTTGCCAAACAGGCCCGTTCGGGTTTCGAAGGTCGAATTTGAACAGCAAAAGCCGTGAACTACCAGGGTTCCGGGTCGACTCCGCAGCTGTCCGGGGAGGCAAAGATTGAGCATCATCACGTGGATTGCGGCCCGCTGGCGGTCCCGCTCCCATCGAAGGCTCATCCAGGAACAGGAACTACGATGAATGGCACCAGTTTTGCTAGCCTCGATTGTTCGTCGGGGTGTTGGCGGCGGGGTTGGGTATGACGTGGGAAAGTCCTCGTGGGCTGGGGGAATGTGACTGTCTAGATCGCATTCCAACAGCGCAGAGGACTCTCCTTGAAGGTGCATCGTAATCGTTCGGTTTTGCGAACTCGGGTGACGACGGATGGGCAGGGTTTGGCCTCTCATGCGGGTGCTGGTTTGTTGTCCGAGTTGGCTGACAGGTCCGGGTTGACGGTCGGCTTGTCGTATGCTGATGCAACCCAATGCGATGGGTGATTGTGGGATCAGTTGGCACACGCATGATCCGGGGGTCGTGTTGTCACATTTGGCGGTCGCGATCGCGGACGGCGCTGATTGCCTGTCAGATATGGCGATTTTGCGTGAACAGACGGAACTGTTCGGCCCGGTCGCATCGCGGCCAACAGCGTGGCGTGCAATACAGGCTGTCGCTGCGGTTGAGCTACGCGCAATCCCGGTCGCGGTTGGTGCGGCTCGTGCTCGGGTGTGGACCGCAGCAAAGCTTGACCTGACCGCGGTGACGTTGGATTTTGATGCGACGCTCATCGACGCGTACTCGGAGAAACAAGACGCTGCACCGACGTATAAGCGTGGGTTCAGGTTTCATCCGTTCGCAGTGTGGTGCGACGAAACAAACGAACCTCTCGCCGCGATGCTCCGTCCCGGTAACGCCGGGGCGAACAACACCAACGATCATCTCGAACTCCTCGACCAAGCAATCGACGCCCTCCCAGCCAAGTACCGGGCCGGTCACATGATCGGCGACCGTGCCGCCGACGTGAAAGTTCCGATGCTGGTCCGGGCCGATTCCGCCGGTGCCACCCACGGCTTCGTCAGAGCGATCCTGGAAGCGAACGCCGACTACACGATCGGTTACATCATTGACGGTCGGGTCCGTGATGCTCTGCTCCTCGTTCAGGAAGAACACTGGGACCAACCAGTCGAGAACGACGGCCAAGTGCGGTCCGGTGCCTACGTGACCGAGCTCACCGGCCTTGTCGACATGGCCGGATGGGGCCGAGGATGCAGGCTGATCTGTCGCCGTGAACGACCGCATCCCGGTGCGCAACTCTCACTGTTCGACATGTCGGACGGATGGCGTCACACCGCGTTCATCACCAACACCCGCAACGACACGCCCGTCAGGCTCGAAGTCCGCGATCGTGGCCGCGCACGAGTCGAGGACCGCGTGCGCTGCTGGAAAGCAGCCGGAATACTCAACCCGCCATTCGAGGACTACGTCCGCAACCAGACATGGACCGCGATCACGCTCATCGCATCCTGCCTGCTCGCGTGGACCTGGGTTGCATCAGGCTTCGCGCGACCTCGGCTTCGAAGACGAACGGGCAAGCTCACAAGCACGAGCACGAAACTCGGCATCAAACATCGACGGTCTAGCCATAACAGAATCCTCTTTC
>JAYSUV010000651.1:0-8553 GCA_043718945.1 Planctomycetota bacterium | reverse complement strand
CTCGATTCAACTACTTTTTCGCGGCGTCGACGACTTTCTTCTGAACGTCGACCGCTTCCGTGTTGATGGTCTTGGCGACCTTTTCAGAGAGCTTCTTTGCCAGCAAGCCGCTCGTATCGCAACCGGCGGCGACCGAGACGATCTTGCCACCCTTTTCGATCAGGAAGTTGGTCGGCATCGTCTTCGTCTCAAAGGTGGTCCACGCGTCGCCCTTGGTGTCGACGGTGTAGAGCATGTTGAGCTTTTTCTCTTTGACGTAGGCCGCGACCTTGCTGTCGGGTTCGCGGAAGACGGCGATCGAGGTCAGGCCGAGATCCTTGTACCCTTCGTGCATCGCCTGGAAGTAGGCCAGTTCCTTGTCGCAGCCCGAGCAGCCGCAGGTCAGCCGCACGAGCACCGGGCCCTTCGCGGTCAACTCCGACAGACTAATCTCTTTGCCCGTCGCATCCTTGAACTTGAAGTCGGGTGCCTGAGTCCCCACATCGACCTTCTTCGGAGCAACCACGACTACTTCGGCTGGCTTGGTCGCAGGTTTCGCGTCCTCCCCCCACGCAACACCGGTGACGAGGAAAATCGCGGATGCCATGGCAACGAGACTCTTCATGAACGACTCCTGGCAGGAAACGAGGTAGTAGGGACTCGAGGCCCCAAGGCTGCGAATCCCAGCATACCCGAGCGACACACATAAGCCAAACTCGAAATGACATCCAGGAGAAGGTTTCGATTTCAAAGTCGTTGGCTGGCTTCGCGAGATGACCCAGCCAACGGCCAGACTCCGTCCGTAATGTCAGAGGGTCTGGACCGGCCTGACATGCAACTGGCCCCGACAACTCCTTGAGATTCTTCGATTCAAAACGCGGCGTTCATCGCGTCTTCACGCCCACCGCGAACATGCATCCCTCAGACGCCGATGGCTTGTGCCACGGCACGCACGTACAAGTACGACCGGAGAAAGACCAATGCCAATCGTTCGCAAGTTGCGTGGATTCACACTGATTGAATTGCTCGTGGTGATCGCCATCATTGCCGTGCTGATCGCGCTGCTCCTGCCTGCCGTACAGCAGGCTCGCGAAGCAGCCCGCCGTTCAACGTGCAAGAACAACCTCAAGCAGATGGGTTTAGCTCTCCATAACTACGAGAGTACGTTCACGATGTTCCCGGCCAGTCGGATCGACTTGAACCCTCCACGTTTTCAAAAGTCATGGGTGACCTCCTGCCTGCCCTACATGGATCAGGCACCGTTGTACAACAAGTATGATCCCAACGTCCCCTGGTATGCTCTAGTCAATGACCAAGCGACCACGACGAATTTGACCATGATGGTTTGTCCGTCGTCCGGCGCGGCAGCCACGATCCCTTCGTCGGCACTGTATACCGCGATCTCGAACAGCTTGCGGTCCGACACACCCGCATGGGGCTTGAGCGATTATGGATCAATCAATGCGGTCCGCAACGGCCTAAATGTCGCTTCGGGTGGGGCCTCGTGGGGCTTCAAAGAAAAAGATGGGGGACTGGGGCGCGGCCCGAACGGTGTGAAACTCGGGATGTTTCTCGATGGACTCTCCAACACCCTTCTGGTGGGCGAAGACGCTGCCCGTCCGAAGGTGTTCATCAATAAATTGCCTGCAACGAATCCCAAGTCGGGGGCTGTCTTCGGTACGGATTGGACGAAGGACGGCTGGGGTTGGGCGGACATCAACAACGGATTCAGCCTGGATGGCTCGGGCACGAACGGGATCAACAATGACACCTCCGGATCTGGCAACGTCACACTCGCGCCGGGAGGTGGCCGTTGCTTTATCAACTGTGCCAACGACTCGGAGTTCTACTCGTTCCACACGGGGGGAACGCATGCCTTGCTGGGTGACGGATCGGTCCGCTTCCTGAGCGAAAACCTGGATGGCCAAACGCTGGTCGCATTGGGCACCCGCGCAGGCAGCGAAGTCGTCGGCGAGTTCTAACGAACGGATTGCGTCGACTGAGATAGACATTGTCACCCTGCTGGAGTCTGGAGACTTCAGCGGGGTGTTTTTCATTCGGCTGCCATCCGTAGCACGGAATCAATTCGTTTTACGGCTCGCCGGGCTTCCACAACCCGTGAGCCTCCAACCGCCGGTAGAGCTTGGCTCGCGGGATGCCCAGCAGATCGGCGGCGAGTTGCTTGCTCCCTTCGGCGCGGCTAAGGGCCGATTGAATCTGCTCCTTCTCGACACGCAGCAACAACTCATCGAGCGGCACCTGCTCGATGACTGGCGGCGGACTCACCGACTGAGCGTCTTGTCCCGCTCGAAATCGGAACGGGAGGTCTCGAACACTCACCAGTGGACCCGCGCTGGCCAGATGGGCTTCGCGAACAACCGCGAACAACTCATCCAGTTGGCCTGGCCAGTTGTAGGCCCGGAACTGTTCCCCGACATCGGGACTGAATCCGGTCAGTTGCTTCCGGGTCTGGTTGTCGGAGTTGCATTCCTCCAGAGCCTGCTGTGCGAGGAGCGACAAGTCCTCGGGGCGATTTCGCAAGGTCGGGAGACTGACCTCCAGCACGCCGAAGCGATCTCGAAAGGCCGGGAGGAGTCGTTCTCCTTCCACGAGAGCGTCCAGCGCCGAGTCCGACGACAACATCCAGCGCACCGCTTCTGGACCCGGCGACAGATCGACCTGCTCGGTGAGTTTTAGCTGCCACTCGCGGGGCAGACTCTCGACAAACTGCAGCAGGACCGCGCCCACGCGCAAGACCGGGATCGGCAGTTCCTCTCGGTCGGGGTTTAGCAATCGCCCGAAAATCTCGCTGAGTTGTTTCGTGGGCAGGCGGCAATCAACCGGCACGAAGGCTCGAATTCGAGTCTCCCCGGCATAGTGGACCGCGCGGGCGAGATGCTCCTTGCCCGTCCCCGCTGCGCCGCTGAAAGCGATGGTCGTGGGTGACGCGACAGCAAGCTGTAACTGGGCCAGCACGCGACGCATTGCGGAGCAGCGGGCGACCACCTGCGTCAAGGCATACCGCTGTCGCAGCTCGGTCTTGAGGGCCGACAGCTCCGCGTGCAGCTCTGACTCGGCCGGAATGGGAGAGAGTCTCAGCGGCGACTGCGGCAGTCCGATCATCCCCAGCCAGCGAAGTGACTCGGGCTTCTCGGGATCGGCATCCAAGGGCGGCAGCGGAAAGAAATGGGCCACACGGTCGAGGCTCTGCCCCGCGCGCGTCAGGAGGTGGACGCGATGCGAAGCGGGGACAACGCCGCTCGGCGGACAGAGCGAAGAGAGCAGCGTCGTGATCTCGCCCGGCACACCATCGGAGTGGACCTCGCACACCTTGCCGATCAGATCCCCAGCGGCCCAACCGGTCAGCCGCTCACAACCGCGATTGAAGAACAGCACGACCCGGCGGGAGTCGACCACAAAGACCGGCTGCTCCGTGAGGCTCAGCCACTCGGGCAGACCGCCGCGTGTTCGGGATCGCCGGGGCATGAGGGAGTTCCTGGCCTACGAGCGGCTATTGATCGGGACGAAGTCGCGGGCTCCGTGGCCGGTGTAGATCTGGCGCGGACGCGCGATCTTCTGCTCGCTGTCTTCCAGCAGTTCGGCCCACTGAGCGAGCCAACCCACCGTCCGAGGAATCGCGAACATGACCGGGAACATCGTCACCGGCAGGCCCATCGCCTGGTAGATCAGTCCCGAGTAGAAGTCGACGTTCGGATAGAGCTTCCGCTTGATGAAGTATTCATCGTTGAGGGCGATCTTCTCGAGTTCGAGGGCAATCTCCAGCAACGGATTCCGGCCCGTGACTTCGAACACCTCGTCGGCAGTTTGCTTGATGATCTTGGCCCGGGGGTCGTAGTTTTTGTAGACCCGATGGCCGAACCCCATCAGCTTGCACTTGCCCCCCTTCACCTGATCGATGAACGACGAGACGTTCTTCACATCGCCGATCTCCGCCAGCATCTTGAGGACCGCCTCATTCGCCCCGCCATGCAGTGGACCGTAGAGCGCTGCAGCTGCACCGGCGAGAGCACTGTACGGATCGGCCTCGGAGGAGCCGATCGCGCGCATGGCGTTCGTGGAGCAGTTCTGTTCGTGGTCGGCGTGCAGGATGAACAGGATGTCGAGTGCCTTGGCCAGCACGGGGTGCGGCTCGTGCGTCGACTCCATCATCTTGAACATCATACTGAGGAAGTTGCCGGTATAGCTCAGCTTGTTGTTCGGGTAGTTGTACGGGTATCCCTGGCAGTGCCGGTACGAAAAGGCGGCGATCGTCGGGGCCTTGGCGATCAGTCGGCAAATCTGCTTGTTCCGAGAAGCGGGGTCGCGAACATTCTTCGCCTCGGGATAGAAGGTCGACAGACCCGCGACCGTGCTGATAAACATCCCCATCGGATGAGCGTCGTAGCGGAAGCCTTCCATCAACTGTTTGACGTTCTCGTGAACCACGGTGTGCCGCTGGATCGACGCTTCCCACTTGTGCAGCTGGTCGCAGTTGGGCAATTCTCCATTGAGCAACAGGTAGGCCGTCTCCAGAAAGTTGCTGTGCTCGGCCAGCTGCTCGATGGGATAACCCCGGTAGCGAAGGATGCCCGCGTCGCCATCAATGTCGGTAATGCTGCTGCGGGTCGAGGCCGTGTTGAGGAACCCGGGGTCGTAGCTCATCATCCCGAATTCGGCTTCGGTGACTTTGATCTGCCGCAGATCAGCGGCGCGGATGGTCCCGTCCGTAATGGGAAGCGTGTACGTTTTCCCGGTCCGGTTGTCGGTCACTGTCAAAGAGTCGGCCATCACATGCCTTTCCTGCGTCATCACGATGGGAGGCCGTCCGATCCGCTGGAGAGCCTCCCAATTTTCACTTGGTGAGGTTATTCGATCCCCGTCAGCGTTGCCACTTCGGTCACGGAATCTTGAGCGTCGGAATTGGAACTCGGACACCTCGCTGTCAGAATGCAGACTTGCAATCTCGAACTGGTGGTCATCCACCGCCCATCGACATTTCAGTCGCGGTGCGGGGGAGCGAGAGGAATGGTCGACGATGGCCCGTATTGTCTCACTGTCAATCTTGTCGACCTTGATCGTCATTCTCGGGCTGACGTTCTTTCGCGTCCTGGCCCCGTTTGTGATGCCGCTGTTTCTGGCCGGGGTCACGACGCTGCTCGTTCAGCCGTGGTTCCAGAAGCTGATCGTACGAATGAAGGGGCGGGTCCGGGTCGCAGCGGCATTCCTCTCGGTCGGGGTGTTGATGGCGATTTTGATCCCAGTCACGGTCGCGACATTACTCGCCTCACTCGAACTGTACACGATCGCCAATACGGTGACGGATGAGGAGTTCTTGAAGCAGGCGGGGGCCAAGGTCAGCCTCAAGGCGGGCGATCTGAATGCCAAGGCCGACCAACTCATCGGCCAGGCGGTCGACTTCGCCAACGGCTTCCTGCCTCAAGATCGCCAGGCCAACCACGCCGCCGCCAAAGAGATGATCCGCGAGAAACTCCGGGACTCCCTCACCGGTCTCGGCGATCGCTCACTCGGCATCCTGGGACCGACCGTTTCCAAGACGGTCGACATTGTCGGACTGCTGCTCTCGACAACCGTCATGTTGTTGATTGGACTGACGATCTACGTCATCGCACTCTACTACTTTCTGGCAGACGGCCCCGCGTTGCTGGCGGCGGCTGAAACCCTGATCCCCGTCCATGTCGATTACCAGAGAGAACTGCTCCGTGAATTCGCCACAGCTGTCCGCAGCGTGGTCCTGGCCACGTTTATGGCGGCGATTGCGCAGGGAATCGCCACGACGGTGGCGCTGGAGATGTTTGGTTTCGGGCATGTGTTTGCGATTCTGATTCTCTCGACCATTTTCTCATTGATTCCGCTAGCGGGGGCATGGATCGTGTGGGCTCCGTTTGCGATCAGTCTGTTCGCGAGTGGGCACTGGATTCAGGGGCTGGTGCTGACATCGTACGGGATCGTCGTGGTCGGAATGCTCGACAATCTCGTGCGGGCGTATGTGCTCAACACCGATACCAAACTGCATCCGTTGCTGGCTTTGGTGAGTGTGTTGGGAGGGATCCAGACACTGGGGTTGTGGGGCGTGTTCATCGGGCCGATCGTGGCGTCGTGCTTGTACGCCCTGGTGCGGATTTTCAATACGGAGCTGTTCGCTCTGTCTCGGGAGCGATTCGGCATGGCACTGGGTGATGGTTCAATCTTGGGGTCTGGATTAGCGGCGATGGATCGCGAATCGCCACCACTGGCAACTCCGGCTTCTCCCGTTGTGGCCAACCCTTTACCTTCTTCAGTTGCGGGCCAGACATGATGGGAACGTGCGATCTGTTTCTGAAGCGATCTGTTGCGAGGCAGCCTGTCCGTCTCGGCATCCTCTCCATACTGTTTTTCGTGTCGGGGTGCGTGTGCTCTGCCATCGCGGAAGACCCGGAAGAAACACCCGACCCCGCTCCCCAAGCCCCGCTGGTGCCGGTGGTCAACATCACCGACAAGTGGACCATCCTCGTCCATCCCGGTCGACCTCGTCCCGGTATCGTCGAGTTCACCGAGAAGTCTCCCATCCAGAATGTGGCGGAGTTCAAACTCCTCGGGCCCTCGGTCGGACATCCTTTCTGTCTCGGAGATTTCATCGTCGATGGGAAGTGGGCCACGGTCCAAGGAGCAGTACAAGTCACCGAAGGAAAAAACGCTCTCCTCTCTCTCGCCACAGCTGACCAGTTCGAAATGGAAGGGCTCATCAATCAGGAGGGGATCGGCGGCTGGCTGATGTTGCTGGGCTGGAACCAGGGGCACGGTTTTTCGCTGTCGAATGTGGCACTGAAAGACAGCGGGGCTCCGTGGTTCGTGTGCGAGTACCGGGCAGCGGAAGCGATCGCATTGACCAATAACGAGGTCAAGCAATTCCAGTGGAAGGGCGACCAGCCGTTCCGCATGATCGTCAAAGATAAGCTCTTGTCGGTCACGGTCGGCGAAACCGCGGTCATTAAGGAGTACCCGCTGGACAACTACACCGCCGGGCAGATCTATCTGGGGACGTATGACACCAAGTACGGCCCCCGCCCGGTGAAGGTTCGATCGCTCCGCATTCGAGCGGTGGTGGAGAAGCCCGAGAAGGCTGAAAAACCGAAGAAGGGCGAGCCGCCAGTCAAGAAGGGCGAGGCCAAACCGAAGCCCGTAGCTCCGTGAACGTCACAGCGGCCTTTGCGGGGCATCGCTCGTTTGTTGTCGTGTCATGCGGGTTCCGATGGCCGACCAGCGAATCGACTGGGGAAAGGCCGACAACGGCTCCAGTGCCTCATCTCCGATGTCACAATGATCGAGCACCAAGTCGCGGAGTTGTGGCATCTGCTGGAATTTCCGGACCCCCACCACCGTGACCTTGGTCCGCGCCAGATCGAGAAACTCAAGCGACGACAACCGGGCGATGGCTACCATCGCTTGATCGTTCGCTTGTGTTCCCTCCAAATTGATCAAAGTGACTGGGGAGTCCAGTTCCGCCAGCCCGATCCCGGTCACTTGCGTCTTTCCGAGATGAAGTCTCTGGAGACTCGGCAAGCGGCGGATGTCTCGCAAGCCCTCGTCCGTGATCAACGTCTCTTCCAAGTAAACCTCAGTCAGGCTTGGGTGGTCGGTCATTCCTCGAAGGTGACTGTCACCAACGTTGGACCCCGTCAAAAACAGGTAGTGCAGATTTGGTAATCTCGCGAAGTCAATGGACTCCCTTGATGAGAACTGACACTTCCGGACTTCAAGATCTTTAAGATGTGGCGAATTCTTGAGGTCGCTGAGAGTTCCCTCGGCGAGTTGACAATGAATCATCGTGAGACATTGCAGATTCGGAAATCGGTGGATAAGGCTCAAGTCTTCCGGTGTCAGGTCGGACTCACAGAATACGAGCTCATAGAGGCCCCGTGTCGGAATTTCTAGCAGGTATTTTCCAGGGTTTCGCGTTCCCGACCGGAAGGCGACTAGAAAGGGATTGAGTCTTTGCGGCAGCAGAGACTGAAACCGAGCCGGAACGAATCGGGCGAAGGGAAAGTGTGTCGAATCGACATTAAAGACATCAGCCACTTCTCGGAGCCGAGCAACTGCGGCATCCTCTCGCTGGTTCACTCTGTAGATGCGAAACATCAAGATCATGCACAGCGTCACCAGAACCAGCAGCCCGCCCACCCAGCGGACCCAGCGACGGGGGATGGGCAACGGCTTCGTGATTTCGCTGGACATTGCACCTGCCTCCGCATGAGAAACCGATCAGCTCAACTTCTCGATACTCAGCTGAAGCTCGACCTCGCCGATTTGGACGTCCTTGCCAGCTGTCGCCGGGTCAGCCTGAATCTGGTCGGCGCGAGTTTCCGTCAGGACCACCTCACGCCATTCCTCGATCATCGTGGCCACGTTGTAGGCCCCTTGGGTCGCCGACCAGCGGATGGCGATCCGGTCATTCTCCTCCAGGTCATGCTCCTTGCGCAGCTGTTGCACTTGCCGGATCATGTCGCGGGCCATCCCTTCGCGGATGAGGGGTGGGGTCAGGATGGTGGAGAGGGCGATCTGGATGCCGGTGTCATC
>JAYSUV010000066.1:0-19554 GCA_043718945.1 Planctomycetota bacterium | reverse complement strand
GAGCCTCTTGATCTGTGTTCATCCGTGTTCATCGGCGGCTCCCCTGGAATCATGAGGCACCGCGTGGAATCGCTGCCGACTTTTCTGAGGCACACACGTCACTCGGGGAATCAACCCGCAGGCTTTCATTTCAGGAACCTGTGAGGGATGATGCGATTTTGATTGCCCCCTCTCCCATAGCACAGGTCTTCACATGAACGAACCGCAGTCAACAGCAGACTCCAATACCCCCAGCTCAACCAAGTTCAATCTCGGTCGAGTCGTGAAGTCGACGCTGGCTCTCGTTCTGATGGGAGGATTGGCGTTTGCCGCCGTCGAGTACTGGAACAACCGGAAGGCCACACTGGTTAAGGTCACCGGAAGAGTCATGTGGAATGGTCAGCCAGTCACTCTCGGAGCAGTGACGACCGAACACTCCGAAGACCCCCTCTTGTTTGCGATTGGAGCACTCGGCAGCGACGGGAAATTCGAATTGTCGTCGAATGGAGAGCCGGGCGCGGCCCTAGGGACTCACAAGGTGGTCGTCGCCTCCTATGGATTGGGGGCCAGTCGCCCTCCGCTTGTTCCTCAAAAATACTTGAAGGCAAGCACCACACCGCTCTCGATTGTCGTCACAGGAGACGCGTCAAAAAATCATTTTGAGCTGGAAGTCGTCGGCGAGAAACTCAAAGACAACCCAGGTGACGGTGCGGGCAATGGGCCACGCGGCGGTGGGCCACGCGACAGTGAAGAAGGCCCCACCGGAGGGGGAAGGCCAGAGCTGGAAAGCCCAGCTGTGACTCCACCAGACAATGGGGCTGCCAAGAATCCGCCTGCGGAACCCCCGAAGCTTGAGTAGACCTCAGCTGGCCTCGCCGCAAAAGACAACAGCCCCCTCGGTGAGAAATACCTCGGGGGAGTTTGGATGTGAAGGCTCGCGGTGACCGAAGTTGATCTACTGCTTCGGGGTGGGGGTCTTCTCCGCTTTGGGCTTCGTCAAATTCTTGGGAACGCTGCCACGTTTACCACTCTCCTCCATCCAGTTTTTCTGTTGTTCCGGAGCTGGATCCACGCCAGGTTGGGTTAATGCAGGAACTTCAGCGGTGCCACCGCAACCACCGAGGATCAACAGAGGCAGCACGAGTGCCATCGCCAGCAAAATCTTCATGAGGGACTCCGACGAAAGTTCTGGATTGTGTCAAGGGACACGGACCCCCTAATCTATCGATTAAGTGGCAGGAAATCATCTCAACGCCTACGGATTTTCCGGAGATTCAAAATGACCTCGCGCCAGGCGTCGGCTTCCCACTTCCTTTGGAACGACTCGTAAAACTGTACCACATCCTCCAGTGAGTCGGGGTCATCGAGATTTCCAAGTGCCTGCCTGACCTTCTGATGGACTTTCACATCGGAGAGTCCTTCGACCCGCTCTGCTTCGAGTCGCACCCGTTGCGATTCGTCTTTGCGTCCATTCAGGGCGAGGCAGCGCGACAAGCGGTTCATCAATGGCCAATCCGAGGGCCCCGGCCAGGTGTCCACAGCCCGCGTCAGTAAGCTCGCTGCCAGATCCAGATCGCCTTCGACTTCCTGCGCATGAATCCCCGCGATTCGAAAATACTGATACCCCTCGACGGGGCCGGGCCATTGAGAAAACGCCGCACCCGCTCGTTCCATTTGTCCGACCTCGATGAGCGTTTCGACCAGCGTTGCCGCATAGAAATGACTTTGCATGGCCTGTTCCCGAGATGGGATCGCATCGAGCACTTCCAGAGCACTTTCCCGAGACAGATTTCGCAAGTGCCACTGAGCTAGTGCGGCGGCGGTGTCGGGCTCGTTCGGTTCATACTTGAGGAAGGCAGAGAGACGCCGGAAAACCACCTCTTCGCTCGGGGTCTCTGACTCATGGCGAAACTGCATCATCAGGTCTAATTGTCCGCACGCGGATAACGGAGTGAACTGACTGGAGTACCACTCTCGGAGTCGAAACGCGCGTTCTTCCGCCGGACAGAGCCGATAGACAGCCCGAAACTGCGGCTCGCTTTCAAAATACCGCTCAGTCATATTGTCCAACTGCCACAGCATGTAGTGGGAATCGAACTGATCGGGGTTGAGTGCCACCGCGCGGCGGAAGAGTCGCTCAGCTCTCGAGGGCTCTTGCAGAACCAGAAATGCCGCCCTCCCTTCCAGAGAACGGGCGACGGCACCCAGATCACTGTCATCCGGTATTTTGGCATAATGGCTGATCGCCATGCGGGCCGCCTCCACGGGATCAAGTGAGTCGTCCTGGAGAAATGCGTTTCCGGCCAGCATGCGGGCTGCGGTATTTCCAGGAGCGATGCTTAAGAACCGCTCGGCCGCATTCCGCGCCTCGGGAAGATCGTGGCGGGTCATCGCCTCCTGAGCCACACGCAATCCGTCATTCATCCACAAATACGTACCACCGGCTCCGACGGCCAGCAGTACGAGTGCCCCATAAAGCAGAATTTTGCCGCGAGATTTCCGGCGGATAGGGGCCGTGCCGGAAGGAACAGGATTGGCCGGAATCACCAAGGTTGTTGTCCCTCAGAGATGTGCCAATATCGACTCAGTTTCAGCGAGGTGAACTCGTCCACCCGACCAGAGGTCCAGTCCACGCGAACATCCACTGGTTGCTCAGAGGGTTCCACAAGGAACAGTACCCGTCCTTCGCTCGATGACAGATAGCTGCCACCTGCCATCAGTGATCGGCTCTTTCGACCCTTCGATGTTGTGATCCTCACACGAGTCCCAGTCGGGTCAATACGTGTGGGGGTCGACAATTCAAATCCAATGAATGTTTTTCCCGTGGGCGTCGAGTTTCGCAGGAGTGCCGCCGGGTCATCCAGATGTGTGACCACGAGATCGAGATCGCCGTCATTGTCGAAATCCGCAGAGGCTGCTCCGCGTCCCAGCCACTCCTTTTGAAAATACCCACTGAGCAGGGGAGTCATGTCCTCAAAATGTTTCCCCCGGTTGTTGAACAACAGTTGAGAACGCATGCGGTCCGGCTTCACCTCCGGTCCCAGGACATGCCCATTGGCCACGAACAGGTCGTCGAAACCATCCCCGTTATAGTCTAGGGGGACCGTGCCGAATCCGAGGTAGGCGAAACCCGTTTGCGCGGTCTTCATCCGGCGACTGACATCCTCGAACTGCAGATCTCCGTGGTTTTTGTAGAGAGTCTTCTGCGTGTTGTAATAGTCCGTGACGAACAGATCGGGGAGCGAATCGCCATCGAAATCGGCACAGGCAATCCCCATGCTGGCTGCATTCATTCCTTCACCACTTTGGGCGGTTCCCCCGAGATCGGCCACGTTGCGATACGTCACATTCTTTCCGGCTTTCGTGTCCTGGATGGTGTACATGAAATTCGGAGTCATGTCGTTCGCCACATAGAGTTCGGGGACAAGATCGGCATTCAGGTCGGCGAAGGAGACTGCCAATCCTTTCCCGCCGGTGTCCCACAAGCCGAGTTGCGATGCTGACTCGATGAATGTGCCGTCTCCCTGATTCACATAGGCATGGTCAACAGCGGAATCATATTGCCCCGGGCCGCAGTATCCGGGGTGCCCTTTGTACTCGCACACTTTGCGATTCGCTAACGTGACTTGCAGGTAGTTCGTGACATACAGATCCAGAAGCCCATCCCGATTCAGATCGGCCCAGAGCACGCTGCTGGTCCAGGCGGGATCGGCCACACCGGAGTCCGAGTCGTCCCGTGAGTATGTGCCATCACCTTCATTGACGTAAAGTGCGTTGGGGCCGTAGTTCCCCACATACAGATCCGGGAATCCATCCGCATTGAAATCCCCAGCGGCGCATCCCTGTCCATACCCGGTGTCACCTGCCCCCCATGATTCGGGCACCCACTGGAAGGGGGCTCGGTCACGTCCCCGATACAGCCAGTTTCCACGAGGCAACGGCGCTGTCGACGGTTCCAAATGTGTCCCATTGGTCAAGTACAAATCGAGCATTCCATCTCGATCATAGTCCAGCCATGTGGCCCCTCCCCCCATGACCTCGGGGAGGAAGAATCGATGTGGAACCGTATCTGAGTAGAAGGGCGCAACAATACCCAACTCTGCAGCCACATCGTCAAATTGAGGAAGGATTGAGGCCGCAGTGGGCTGCTGGGGAATCGCGGGATTCGGGTATGTGATTCGTTCTGCTTCAGGGGATGGCAAGGGGGCCTTCGGCGGGTTGCATCCCGGAGAAAGCAGTCCAACCAAGCAGGCCACAGCCCAGCGGATTCGACTGCGGATCACGACTTTCGCATTCATTGGGGCACCAAATGAAAAACCCTGCCCAGAATGATTCCGGGCAGGGAAACTCAGCGAGAATAGGTGTCCCAGTCTTAGAACTCGCCTACCCTTTCGTCTCCATTGCGGGTCCCGAGTCCGGTCCAGGTGTTGTAGTCGATGTTTTCGCTGATGAACCGTACGGCCCCGTCACCGAGCAGGGCATGCACACCACCGGTGTGGTAGCTCGAGGCTGACATGATCGTGCTGCCGCGCCAGTCACCCTGGTTGGTGGCGAAGCACGGCTTTTCGTTCGGGTTCATGTTGTGCGAGTAAGCGCCTCCGAAACCGACGAAGGATGATGCCCACGAGGAGCCTCTTGCATCGTGGCGACCACAGTCGTTCACATGACCCACGTTGGTCAGGCAATTGTCCCGCACAGCACGGTGCGGATTGGCACCACCTATGTCCGACCAAGTATGCATTTGCATCGTCTTGCGACCAGTGCTGGCGGTATTGCAAGGAACCAATCCGAACTCAGAATAGGCGACCGAATTCGACAACCCATCCGTCACGCTGGCGAATCTGACAACCGAGTCGGATTCACCCGGCCAGTTGGTGTAACAGGCGAATCCATTGTGACGACCGTTCGTGCCACTGACGACGTTGATGTTATCCGTCGAGTAATTGACCACGCCGACGTTGATCGCGTAGTTGAAGTTCCCAGCGGCACCAGCCCCACTTGTGTTGGCGTTGGACGGACAGTTGAAAACCGGCAGGCGAACGCTTTGGGGGAGATTGCTGCCTGTGTTCCATGGATTCCACGGGAAATCATTGAAGTTCGTCAGGTTGTACATCGGCGCTTGGTCGAGGTACGGCAGCATGTACACCTTGTCCGAGAATGCCTGACGACGATCCCAGCTGTTGGCAGGTTCGGTTCTTCCCCAACTCATACTCACGGGCAGGCAGTTGGAGACTTCGTGATAGTTGTGCATCGCCAACCCGATTTGCTTCAGGTTGTTCTTGCACTGTGACCGACGAGCAGCCTCTCGTGCCTGTTGCACAGCTGGGAGCAGCAATGCAATCAACACGGCAATGATGGCGATGACGACCAGCAGTTCGATCAGCGTAAACGCTGCGCGAAGGCGTCTCAGAGTCATGTGAAACTCTCCTGAAATACGGGAACGAGAATGGCGAATTGCCAACAGAAGTGGTGATCCCAAGGATGTCGTGATCCTGACTGATCCTTCTTCATATTATCATTTTTGGGATTCGCGTCAATGTAGAAATTGCATTGTTGCACGAAATCTGGGCTTCGGTCAGACCATGTACTGATCACACCTGTCGTCAATTCGCAAAGCGTTTTGGAGGAAGGTGTTACGTAATACGTTCCAACGATTGTCTTCCCGTCATGTCAAGTTGCCCTCCATGTTCATGGTGCGAAAACTCCGTGATTCCCAACCGTCCTGACAACGTGCGTATCGATTTTCCTGCGACCAAGCTATGTGGCCTCTCTGGAGCGTGGCAAGAGCTTGGACTTCTGTGGCTCGGCAGCTGAGTCCCATCTGTTACCATTTCGGGATGCTTCCGTTTCTCGTCCCAGCAGGTCTTGGCGATGTCCCTTCTTTTCATGGCACGGCGAGCCGCGTCACTCGTACTCCTCATCGCCGTGGTCGCTGCGCAGGGGTGTGGGGAGGCGGCGCCCCCAGCGGCAGGGATTCTCTCCACCGCGATCGAGGACGACCCCCGATTTCGCAAGATTGAATTGTTTTGCGGTCACTGCCACGCGTTTCCGCTGCCCAGCTCTTTTCCTCGCCATGAATGGCCCGCTGAGGTGACTCAAGGCTTTCGTTTCTATGAAGGTGCCGAGAATCTGCACCTCGATGTGCCTTCGGAAGAAGAGGTCGTGGCCTTCTATCAAACCTGGGCTCCGGAATCGATCGCCCCGCCGGAAACACGACCAGTCGAAGTCAACAGCCTCTTTCAACCACAGGCCCCCGCAGCCCATTCTCCCACTCTCTCCGTTTCGAACTTGGCGATCGATTCCACATCGGGGCAATTATGGGCGTGCGACATGCGGACGGGAGCCATTCTTTCGTCGGACTCCTCCGGAGTCTTTCAAGAGGCCGCACGTCCCGTGCAGCTCTCGAACCCCAGTCGTTTGACGACCGTCGACCTGGATCACGATGGCCAGACCGAGATCCTGGTGAGTGATCTGGGAAGCTTCTTTCCTCAGGATCACCAAAATGGGGCCGTTTGGAAACTGGAACCTCAATCGAATTGGAAGACCACGAGTCTTCTCCTGGGAGTCTCTCGTGTCTGTGATGTTCAACCGGGCGATCTGGATGGCGATGGAGATTTGGATCTCGTCGTCGCCGAGTTTGGCTGGCGAAGAACGGGACGAGTTCTGATTCTCTGGAACGACCAGAACCGGTCTGCCGAACCCTGGCGGCAACAGGTTCTCGATCCCCGCCACGGCGCGATTGATGTTCCGGTGATGGACCTGAATCAGGATGGGCTTCTGGATATCGTGGTTCTGTTCAGTCAGGAGTTTGAGACGGTGGTCGCCTTTTTGAACCGGGGAGACGGACATTTTGAGCAGCAATCCCTCTATGTGGCTGGCGACCCTGCTTTCGGGTCCAGCGGTCTTCAGAGGGTGGACATGGATCAAGACGGTGACATCGATTTCATTCACACCAATGGGGATAGCTTCGACAGCAGCCACATCAAGCCATTTCATGGGGTCCGCTGGCTGGAGAATCGCGGCGGCTTTCCATTTGTGGTGCATGAAGTGATCCCGATGGCGGGGGTGCATCGTGCCGTCGCCGGGGATCTGGACCTGGACGGCGATATCGACCTGGCAGCGGTCAGCTTGCTGCCTCCCGTGGTCCAGCACCAATTCCCCGGGTTGCCCTCCGCGATTTGGTTGGAACAGACGACACCCGGGACGTTTGTCACGCACACCGTGGAAACCGGTGCCGCGGACCATGCGTCCTGTGGGATGCAGGATGTCGACTCGGATGGAGATCTCGACTTGGTGGCCACCAATTTTCGATGGCAGGAGGAGTCCGGCTCTCCCGTGACTTGGTTCCTCAATACCAGTCGGCCAGTGCGGTCACATCCTGAATGACGCCGTGTTGACTGCAGAGAAATGCCTCCCCGCGCAAGCGAAAGTGTGGGGGCATGCGGTGAGCAGGGAGGGATCGGCTTGGCACTCGATCTGGTGCTTTCGGTGTTCCCGCCCGCGGAGGGTGGCGGCGATCAGCGACTCGATCATGCTCAAGACCTTGAGCGCAGCTACAGCGGCTGCCACATCATCCTTGATGATGCGATTGGCCCCGGTGGGACTCAGTCTCGGGGAATTGGATTTCGTGGGGCAAAAAGCGGCTCCATCAGAGACCGGCGTCGATCGGCCTTTTCATTCAGCGTTGATTCGGCCTGCACAACGGGATTCAAACGAGATCAATCCCCATCGGGGTTTGCATGCCCGGGCGTTTTTCCGAGCGCCAGTGAAAAGATCGCTGGCTGTCTCAGCCCCAGGGCGACCCACATGACGACACCGATGATGATCGGAACGAACCACGGATCACCGATTCGCAGGTGCGTCCAGACCGCTCCGCCGAGGTAACCCGTCACCAGGATCGCCCCCAGGAACGAGGTGCGCGGGATCAGGAAGAGGAGCGTCGCTGCGACCTCGATCACACCGAGGGTGAACGAAAGCTCCATCGGAACTTCGATCTTTTTGAACATGACCTCCTTGTCGGGCCAGTCAGTGAACTTGCCCACGCCGCTGAGGCCGATCAGGAAGAGTCCGACCAATCCGGTCAGAACCCAGCCCGTGATACGTTGTGCTTTCGTGGACATGCTGTGTCTCCGTTGTGTCTTGAACTGGTTGAGAGCGAGCCTGCGCCCGCTGGTATTCTTTTGCTTTGTCAATCGTTTCGACGTTCATGCTTCAACAATCGTCTTCACGTCGGCCAGCCCCTTCTCGAAACTGGTGCCACACATTTTCTCCATGCTCATGAAGATCCCCACCAGACGTGGAATGAAACTCAGCTTCCCAACCATGCTCCATGTCACGACGGTATTGGCGCCCTCGGGAACGAACGTGAACTCGACATCGTTCACTCCGGCGAACGGGCGATAGAACTCCAGCTTCATGCGTACCCGTTCGCTGGGCTCGCTCGCGACGATCGTCTGTCGCCCCGCCCCGACATTCTGGTCTCCTTCCCACGTACAGACTGCCCCTACGCCTGACGTGGCTCCCTCGTAGGTCACCTTCGCCTTGGGGTCCATTTTTAGGAACGG
Source organism: Planctomycetota bacterium (assembly GCA_043718945.1). Classification (GTDB taxonomy): domain Bacteria; phylum Planctomycetota; class Planctomycetia; order Planctomycetales; family Planctomycetaceae; genus TH-plancto1. The sequence continues at coordinate 11,011 of JAYSUV010000066.1, read as the reverse complement.
GTTCCAAGCATTCATACAGCGGAGATCATCGACCTGCGCGAATGCTTTTGCGGCGGGGGCAGACATGTGGAGTGACCGGCTGACACGAAAATCATCCGACTTGAACTGCGCGATGAGCAGTAGCAAGGCAACGATGCCGACCAGCGTGAGCAGAACGGGGATCCACATGGTTTCAACTCTGGACGAAGGATGAAGGATATCATGTTGTTATGCTTATTCAGCAACTCGGGTGTACTTGGCGCTCATGAACTGCGTCCACGATCCATCCGGATTCTGAAGCTGCGACATCAGTAGGTAATGATTTTGGTCAATGACTTCGATGATGTCCTGATACTTCGCCATCGTGCCGTCGCCGGTGAAGCTCGGGCCTTCGGAGTCGAGGGTCAGCACTTTACGAGCGTCATCCAACTGGCCGTCGTAGGGCCACAGATGAGTCATGCACGAGGCGACGAACGTCCCGACAAAGCGTTGTTTGGCTGGGTCGAATCCGAGCGTGAAGACAGACCGCATGGGCTGGCCATCGGGGCCTGCGCTCTCCATCTCGCCCAGCGTCCAGAGTGAACCCAGCGACCGGGTCGTCTGCTTCCCCGTCGACTTCATGGGCGGCTGGTCCGGACCCATCACGCATTCAGACTCGAAAGTCCAGTCACCGATTAACTGGAGGAGCCATTCGTGTTCGGGAGTGGGTGACGGCATTTCCATGGTCAGTTCCTTCGGTGGTTGTTGGGAGGTTTGGCAAGACTTCGATTCAATCAGGACGGACCACTTTACTCAGTCGCCGCCGGGTTCATCCACAGGACTCCCCACAGGTGTCCGTCGGGGTCGTGGAAACCGTGCTGGTACATGAAACCGTAGTCTTGCGGCTCATCCGTTACTGAGCCACCGGCGGCGAGGGCCAGGGCGACGAGGTCATCCACAGATTCGCGATTTTCACACGACAGGCTGAACAAGGCTTCACTGACTTTCGACGCGTCGGCGATCTCCTTTGAGGTGATCTCCTTAAACTTCGCGTGCGTGAGTACCATCACATGGATCGTGTCACTGATGACGAATAACGCCGATCTCTCATCGGCGAACTTGAGTTTGTAGCCCAGTGCCTCGTAGAACTGCATCGAGTTCTTCAGGTCTTTGACGGGCAGGTTCACGATAATGCTCGTCGGCATGGTGTCTCCGAGTATCTGAAGTGGCGTTCCGTGGAGCGGGCGATTGCCGCGTTTCATGAAGTCGTCGATGGAGTGCAGGCGAAATCGACAACTGTCCCCCAGATTCTGCCGAATTCCTGATCTCTCGCCAAGTGTCGTGAACTTCGCTGGGGGACTCCTTGAATCGGCAATGGATGTTGCGATGATCAGTGACCTGTCTGCTGCAATCGAGGCACTCGCTCAAATTCGGAGGACATGCTCATGAGTCTGATTCGCGGATTCGCGGTTGTCATCGGAGCCTTGATCTTGGCGATCGCCGGTTTCATCGCCGTGGAATTGATGAGTTCCGTCCTGCATCCGTTTCCACCGGGAGTCAATCCGACTGACATGGAAGCCTGCCGGGCCCATGTCGCCCGTTATCCGACGGGAGTGTTGCTGCTGTGCGGAGTCGGATGGTGGCTGACGGTGTTGGCCAGTAGTTGGCTGGCCACTCGGCTGGGGGCGAACCGACATCCCGCGCATGGCATCATTGTCGGCTTGATCCTGCTCGCACTGGCGGTTTGCAACATGGCGATGTTGCCGTACCCCATTTGGTTCTGGATCAACGTGATCATGTTTCCGGTATGCTCCGCCGGTGGAATCTGGCGAGGACGCCAGGGCGGCATGCAGAAACTCTCCCGAGAGGGAGCGAATTGAGCTGCTCAGAGTTCCGAAACTCGACGAACCAGGAATCGTCGCTCCAATTCCCGGCGGAACCGCGAGATCGTTCGCGGAGAGGCGTTCCATGCATCGTCCAGTCCCTCGGCAAGCGGTTCCGATCCTCCTTCAAGACGATGTCCCCAACCACAGTTGGTCGTACACCTCGCCTTCCACTCGATTCACATTCTCCCGTTGACAGCCTCTCGATTCCTTCCGAAAGTCCGTCTGACTGCCCCTTGCTACGGACGAACACCATGCCTCGCGATTTTGCCACAGAGAGCCTCGCTCACGACCCGATTCACGGGTACATCCCGTTCGTTTCGAAGTCCGGGCTACCGAAGGGCGAGGTCTCCGAACAGGAGATCATCGACCATCCGTGGGTGCAGCGGATGCGGCACATTCACCAGTTGCAAACGGCGTGGTGGGTCTTTCCGTCGGCGGAGCATAATCGGTTTCAGCATGTGCTGGGGGCCATGCACCTGGCGTCGCGGGTGATGGAACACTGGTACGACTCGCTGCGGGAGTCGTGTGCGAATGTGCCGTCGCGGGCGTATGTGGAGTCGCTGGCTCGCATGGCGGCGCTCCTGCACGATGTCGGGCACGGGCCGTTCGGGCACTTTTTTGACGACCAGTTCCTCGACCAGTACGGGATCACGCACGAGGACATCGGGGCCCGCGTCATCGAGCAGGAACTGGGCGAGCTGCTGCGACGGATTCGACGGAACCCAAATGGCAGTCTCCAGCCGCTGGAGGAGATCGACCCGCAGCAGATTGCCTTCCTCATCCGGCGTCCGAAATCGAGCGACCACGAGGGCCACCCCGACTGGCTGCGGAAGATGCTGTCGCTGTTCAGCGGGATTTACACCGTCGACAACATGGATTTCGTGCTGCGCGATGCGTTCATGACGGGATTCAATACCAAGGCGTTCGACCTCTCGCGCCTGATCCACTACAGCTTCTTCACCCCCCAGGGGCTGACGATCCATGTGCGCGGGCTGCCATCGTTGATTCACTTTATCGAGACGCGGGCCAACATGTTTCGCACGGTGTACTTCCACCGGACGGTGCGGGCGCTCGATCTCGCCCTCGAAGAAATCTTCGGCGAGACGATGCCACACCTGTTCCAGGGCAACCCGATCGAGAACCTGTCGGCCTACCGCAAGCTGACTGAGTCGTCGCTACTCGTCGACATCAGCCGCTGGCCCGACTCCACCGATCCCGCGCTCAAGAGCCTCGGGGAGCGCTGGCAGAAGATCCTCTGCCGCGAGGTGGCCTGGAAGATGTCGGTCGAGAAGACGATCAACTTCCACACCACCGGGGCCGAGCGGATGTCGATCTTCTCGGAGCCTGACTTGGTGCTGAAGCGGGTGCGGTCACGCCTCCCCAAGGCGATCGCCGACATCCCGCTCCGGATCGACGTGGCCAAGCACTACCACCGCCCCAGCGGCCGCCTCCCGACCGGCGGGCAGAATTTCCTGTTCGACCCCGGCCAGCCCGCCCCGACAGAACTCAACGACGACGAACTCTTCCGAGCCCTCCCCGTCAGCTTCATCATCTTCCGCATCTACGCCCAGGGACACGCCCACGACAAGGAACTGCACGCGGCCTTGAATGCGGTACTGGGGGACGCGACGGATGCGAAGACCAACATGTAAGCACAGAATCTGCGGGTTGTCCTCCGTCCCAAGCTCTGCTTGGGACGGAATATCCCCGAAGCTCCGCTTCGTCGCGTGCCAAAATCGTCGGTTCAATGCGATTCGTCGGGGAACATCACAGTGAGTCAGTGGAGTGTATAGTTCAGTTTTACGGATTATGAGCCGGTGGGGGATCATGAGCCGGCGGTGGATCATGAGCCGGTGGAGGAACTTCATATTCACATGGTCTGCTATAGCAACTCGTAACAACGACGGTTGTTGAATTGCCCGTTTCAAAGTAGCCCAAGCATCTGCAGTTTGTGGTCGTGCTTCCCGACTCCAACACTCCAGACCAGAAGCAGCTTTCATTGATGAATTCATAGACAGTGAGAGTCACTGAAGTGGAGGAGCATTGAGTGGCAGATGGCTCTTCATCACCCTGACATCCACCAGCTATGGCGGTTTGCGATTCCTCGCATGATGTGCCTGATTCGCAATATGACTGGCTACCCACGGCATACGGACACCCCAGACCCGGCTCCTCCTCAACGTACGCTGGCTCACACCAGCTGGTACAGTAGCTGAACTGCGCAAAGGACATTGCGGTGACAGTGGTGAACGCGACAAAAGCACAGAGAACCATCAACATCTTCATCATAGCCTCCTCGTGAGAAATGGTCACACAGACACTTTGGAACTGACAACTGACAGGGCACACAACCCCTTTGAATTCGCAATCACAAACATCCGGATTTCAGATGCCGCTTTATCGCCCGTGGACTGAATGATGTGACATCATGTTTCTCCTTGTTGAATTGTGGAAGGTAGATCACGCGTAGAGGGTTACGAAGTGTTTTTCCTCGATTGATACCAACGTTTGACCGGGTAGAATACGATGAGTGATATCACGATGATCGCATTGACGGTGAACAGAATTCCCCGAGATCTCGAACTCGAGAGTGGTCTTGGGGTTCTAGGAATATCTCGCCCGGCACCAAAATTCGTTTCCCGAGACAGAGACACCGCGTCCTGATGTGGTTTGGTCACCAACTCCATGGGTGGCCGTGCGCCCCCCTGAGAAACCGGCACGTTTGATTTGGGAAACTTGACCACCAGTGTTCCTGCCGGAACTTCGACGTTGAAACGCTTGTCGTCCACAGGATGTCCGATTTGGATGGCGTTGATGACACAAAACGAAATTGCCCTCAAATCATCCCCATGATAATCTATAGACACGGTCAACCTCGGGAGAGGAGTTCCGCTGTCATGCATGGTTGGGAAATACTGTAACACTTCATGTGTACGACTTGCTGACTTCTGGAGGTTTTTACGGATAAATCCCGAATGCTGGTCAGCCTCGAATTGCAGCTCCCCTTCTTCCAGTGATGAACTTTCACCTCGGATGTAACCGTCAGGAAGCAACGTCAGTTTCCAATCAAACCGTTGTGCATTGTCGTAGGCTGCCACAAAGTTATGCGCTGTGAGAATGTGAAGTATACTGGGAGTGTCAAGGACCGAGATTTGTTTATTGATACTGTCAAACTTCGTCTCAATTCCATTCACACGGGCAATAGAGAGCTTGTATCTCTGTCGGTTCAAGAGTTGGACGGGCTCTCCAGCCAAGGGAGGGACCGGTAGTAAAACATCCATCCGCGATTTGTCACCACTCCACAGTACTTGTGTGGGCGACCATGCGCCATCTTTATAACCGGTCACTAGGTCGACTGGAAACAGACCGCCAGACAATGCCTCTAAGTCAGACAGTTGAGGAGAGTCCGATGTTTCACACAGGAGCCGGACATTCTCGATCAACTCCATGATTTCTGCGGTGTTCAAAGGGGGTTGGCTGACTTTCTTTCTTCCACGAAAGAAAAAGTAATCCACCTCAAGGGTGTTTGACGACTCGCGTGACGTTTTCCAGCGTGTCGCCAGTTGGTCGATTGATATCGGTGAGCCATTTGGAGACGTACCGATTTCATCGCACCATGCACAGGCTGCGAGTAAGAGGATGCAAATCGCCACATTGATGCACATTTTCATGGGATCACCTTCGCTTCGTACTGCACTGTGATCGGAGCGTGTCGTCCGTCAGTGGGAGTGAGTGTCAATTGACCATCTATTGTCCCAGGGGTTTCGGCATGCAGGGCAGCCGTGACGAGCAAACGTCCTCCACCGAGTTCTTTTTCTGCCTGACAGTTGATGAGTCCAGTGCCCGAGTTCAGTGTCCTGATGGAACCAATCGGCAATGAGTCGACTGCTCGTACAATCAACGCGCGCCGTGAAACCGAACCAGCCCTCACTGAACCGAAACTGATTTCTTTTGCGGCGAACAATGACCGCCAGTCGACGATCTGCACGGCCACATGTTCTGAGACCGGCGAGTTTCGCAGTTTCACTTCGATCCCCGAGAGATCCAACAGTGCAGTCAACGAAGTCCCGACAGGGACATGAACTTGCATTTGCAAATGATCCCTTTGAAGGCGCGTGCCAATCAGTTCAGTCGCTCCCGCCGACTCGATCGTGGCACTGACTATTCCCTCGCATGACTTGGAGATGACTGTTTCTGGGGATTGCGAGTCATCGCCGATAACGTGTATCCAGTCAATTCTCACCGTCGCTCGCGACACTTTGCCTTCGGAACCAATCATCAATTCGATTCGTTTTGGGTTCACAGAGAGGTCACGATAGACGAGAGCCTGCGCATACAGGACTCTCTCTGCGACCGATTCACCGCGACGACTTAAGCACAACTTGGCGTTTTTGGCATCATGGACTCCAGGGGACAACACGGGGACAGTCAATGAAATCTGCCTGCTTTGGCCTGCATTCAAGACAAATGCTTGGTTGATGCTCAGAGGCTGGTTATCCAATGCCATCCGGATGCAGCCGCAGCTTCTACTAGCCAACTTGACATCCAGAGGAGCCTGGTTCGATTCGTTGGTGACTAAGAATCGTTGGATTGTCTCCGTCAGGGCCTGCCGCTTGACTTCAGATTCGAGCAACTCAGCTGGCGGATCAAACTCAGAGATCCGAAAACCCGTGAGCGGGGCACCACTTCCCACACTTCCATCGAGATTGCGGGGGGGGGGACACAGACAAAAACGCAAGCACACCAACATTCAGTACACTGAAGCTGAGAATGGCTCCGACAACAAATTTGTACGACGCTCGCATCTGAGGTACTCGCAGAATGATTGTCATATTCAACTGGAACAGTACAGAACTGAATTTCGCTCGTCCACCATGACGAAGCGTCATTTTGAAAAAAATGCCAAAGTTCCTGTCGTCGACTCGCTGACGAAGAGATGCAATGCGTGCTGATTCCCGGTAGACTGGCAGTTCGGTGGTTATCAACCCCCGGATTGTGCGGATTCGAGAGGAGTCAGTCTTGGACAATGCCGCTCCCCACGTCGGTCTCGACGAGAGGTACTCGCACGGAACGTCACAGGCTGCCGGTTCGGAGACTGCCATGACTGCCGCTGTTCAGACTGATGTCGACGACGATCCCGCCCCCGTCAAAAAGGCCCGTCGCAGCACCAGCCACCTCAAGGCCGTGCCCGAGACGCTGGCTCAACGCAACCAGATCAACGCTGTCGCTGACCGCTTCATGCAGTCGGTCGATCGCAACCACGCCTTCACCCGCGACGACCTCGAACAGCTGGGACGGAAGTTCCTCGGCCAAGAAGCTCTCCCGGAAAAGTATCTCGGCTTCGCGATGGTGCTGCTAGGGAATGCGTTCTGGAAGCGGCAGTTCATGGCGGTGCCGTTCGAGCGGCGGATGCTGCTGTTGCCACACTGCTTGAAGCACGCGGAAGGCTGCCCGGCGGAGTACGACCAGTTCGGGCTCGACTGCGAAAAGTGCGGGGCCTGCTCGATTGCCGACTACAAGGTCCGCGCGGAACAACTGGGCTACAAGGTGCTGGTCGCCGAAGGGTCGCCGATCGTCCTCAAGATCATCGTCGAAGGGTACATCGACGGGATTCTGGGGGTGGCCTGCCTCAACGTCCTGGAGAAGGCGGTCGACAAGGTACTCCTCGCCGGGGTGCCATCGTATGCCGTCCCGCTGCACAGCGGGGATTGCAAGAACACCTCACTCGATGAAAGCTGGGTCTGGGAAGTGCTCGACAAGTATGAACCGCTGCCGTCCCCCGAAACTAACAGCTACGTGCCCTTGATGCGGGCCGGGAACAAGTTGTTTACGGAGGACTTCGAACGGCTGTTGCCCCGCATGCGGAGCAAGACGCCGGAGAAGGCCCGCAGCCCACTGGGTCTGACCGAGGACGTGGCGTACGACTGGCTGGCCAATGGCGGGAAGCGGTTCCGACCGTTCATCACGTTGGCGGCGTTCGATGCATTGACTCGCGAGGGCCACAATGCGACCGGGGATACCGTCACGTTCAGTGATTCGGTGTGCCGGGTGGCGATGGCCATTGAAGCCTTCCACAAGGCGTCGCTGGTCCACGACGATATCCAGGACGATGACCTCTTCCGCTACGGTCGCGACACCCTCCACCGCAGCCACGGCATGGGACCGGCCATCAACATCGGCGATTACCTGATCGGGCTGGGGTACAAACTCGTCAACTCCAGCCGAGGCGATCTTGGCACCGCTGTCGCCTGCGACATCATCGAGAGCATGGCCAACGCCCACATCCGCCTGTGCGATGGTCAGGGGGCCGAGATGGCGTGGAAGGACTCTCCCGACTGGGCGATGACCGCGCTGGATGCCTTGCAAATCTATGCCCTCAAGACCTCACCGGCCTTCGAGGCTGCGCTGTACGCAGGGATCCGCATGGCGGGTCCGATGGGCCAGTACGAGGAGCTGGTTCCACAGTTCTGTCGGCAGGTCGGCGTCGGGTTCCAGATCCTCAACGACCTCAAGGATTGGGAAGGCGACAACAACAACAAGATGGTCGCCGGGCAAGATGCGCTCTCGCTCCGCCCGACCGTCCTGCTGGCACTCGCCCTGCAAGCGGCCACGCCTGACCAGAAGCAAGAGATCCGCGACATCCTCGAAAACAACGGCGAGGACGCCCTCCGCCTCGCCCGCCTCCGCCGGATCTTCCACACCACCGGAGCCTTCAAAGCCGCCGAGCAACTCGTCGAGAAGTCCCGCTCGCGAGCCGAGGCCCTCGCCGACAGCGTCGAGTCCGAAGCCCTCCGCAAGCTGCTCTACTTCTTCATCGACACCGTCTTGGCGGAGGAGCCGAACACCGGCTCCTCTCACGGAGACGATCAGATGCTGATGTCGCTCCCGATCCTGGCCGGGGCGTAGGCATGCTGTGGGGCACGTTTCCTACGTGCCTGAACTCTGGCCGAAGCGGACACGGAACACCCCTTCAACCCGAAGTCTAGAGGTTGTGACCCGCCAGTTCGGGAGGCGAGCCCCCATTTTTCGCATTCACGGGTACGTAGGAAACGTGCCCCACGAAGCGAGCTACTCCACCGCCCGCTCGGCGATCTTCTGGTATATCTCCAGGGCCTGGCGGTACTCCGCCACTTCGTCCTCAGCCAGGACGCCGGTGTGGCGGGCGATCTCCTGCTCCATCCGCTGGATGAAGTAGTTGACCTCGCGTTTGCGGGGCTTCACTGGGCCGTCGATTTCCAAGTAGACCGGGGCGGTGTGGGCGTAGCGGAATCGCTCTTTCTTCACGAGTTCCGTCCGCTCACGGCTTTTGGTCACAGATTCCACATCTCGATACTCGAAGACGCGAACGGCCACCCAACTTGATTTGGTGAGTCGATGACTAAACCTGAATGGGATTTCGCTTCCAGGGCTGGTGTCGGATCTGGATTCTAAACTCGTAATAACCTCTCCATTGACAACGAGTTCGACAACGGTTCGATCCTTCATGGCCATGAAGGATCGGCCTTCGACAGTGATGTTCAGTGGCCCATCCGCGCGAATGACGGAACCCGGTGGCTGTCCGTTGATGGACACCTCCAGCATCGGCCCGGTCGTAACAAAGCTCCGTCCGGCGTTGAGCCCCTCCATCCATTTCTCGTACGTGAATTCCCCCGGGCAATGCACATAGACCCGCCCGAACCCGGCCGGGACCGGGTGATACCCGTTCCCGGTCCCTCCAGTCGGGCGCATGCGGAACCCGCAGTTGAGGTAGGCGTAGTAGGTCTTGAACCCCCAGTCGATCCAGCCGCGTTCGGTATACCCCTGCGGATCGGTTTCGATCTCCCAGTCCTTCGGCAGCACATCGGCTGTCCAGCTCTTGTTGAGGAACTCGGTCCGCCAGATATGGTTGTTGGCCAGTTCGAATAAGTCGGCTTTCATCACCGGGACGATCATCGGTGTCCAGTTCCAGGTGTGCTTGTCGAGATCGAAGATCGCCCCTTCATCCCGTGCCGCTTGCGAGAGCGGGCCCACCGGCGGGGCTCCGGGCCGCAGTGGGGTCTTGTGGTTCAGGACCAGTACCGCCCCCTGCGTATGCGATTTTCCGTTGACCGTGAACAGCTCGTACTCCGTATTGATCGGCCAGATGAACCGCTGGAGCGGCGAACTGCCAGCCCTCGGTTCCTCAATGGTGATCAGCTTCGGCTCGGGATTGCCATTCACCGGGAATTTTTCGGGTGCCTCATACGCCCCCCTCACCCAGTATGTCAGCGGCAGCGCCACATGCAGATCCTCCGCTGCCACGATGTTCGGCACGTCCTCCAGCTGGCGATGCAGGTGCGTATCGCCCGAGTACCAGCCCCGCGCCGCCATGTCGATCCAGCGCTCCAGTTTCAATTCGACCGGCGGCACATCCCCAATCTCCGGCACGGTGAGCGACTGCTTTGTCGCGAAGTATTCATGCCCGCGCTCGACGGTGAACGTGTACTCCCCCGGCGCCAGATCGACCGCGAACGGATGAGCCGACAGCGTGACATGCTGCTCGCGGCACGTCTCCGACCGCTTCACGTCGTAGACGACAGCTGTGCCCTGCGGGTCAGCTGAGCGTGCAAAGTGGAAGGTGCCGGGCGGCCCTTCGATGTACAGACGGGCGGCGACCGGCTGGCCGTCCTCGACGACAGTTCCGGTCACCCGGCGAGGCTCAGCGGCCTGAGCCGAGACCGCGAGCGAGGCGAGAATCAGTCCCATGCCCAGACAGCGGATCAGACGAAACATCATCGCGGTACTCCTGGGACATCCGTAGCAGAAGTCGTGAGACTTCTGCCAGAACTCTGGCGAGTTCGGTGACATCGGGAAGTCACCCTGAACTGTGCTGCCGGGCACATCCAATATTTGGTGGTTCCCCATCCCGGCTGGGCTGACAGAGATTAGCCGGTGGTTAAGCGAAGCGACACCACCGGTCATCGATTCCCTGGAAAATGTATTGCATCCAAGAGGGGCAACAGAGGGCAACGAGGCCAGTCTGCACTTTCGGGCAAGTTTGTGGATGGCCTATTGTAATTGATCTGGAGTTGAAAGTGGCTCTTCGGAGAGAGTTCGGGAATTGACGAACCGAACGCAACACACGGGGAGCCACGGATGGCAGTGTATCAGGCACCGGAGGAATGGACAGAGTGCTCGGACTTGTTGGC
>JAYSUV010000650.1:0-1091 GCA_043718945.1 Planctomycetota bacterium | reverse complement strand
GCCGTGCAGGACGCCCGCAACTGGAGTGGGACCTTGCCGCGCGGGGAGCATCCGTTGGTCACACTCCGGGACCGGGCGGGCAGTGGAACGCCGCTCTTTGTGCATCCGCTCGCGGAGGTGACCGTCCGGCAGCGAATCGTGCCGCTCAATCGCACCATCGACAAAGTGGGGAGTGCGCCGGTGCGGGGCGAGCGGCAGTTCACTCTGCACGCGATCCGGGCGGACCAAGCGACCGGCGCCCTGCCGCTGGCCACCACGCCGGTGCACGAGGCGTTTGCGTTGGCGCAGTATCAGGAGATGAGTGACGAGGCCAAGCTGTCTCGCCCCTCGTTTGAGTCGCAGGAGGCGGGGTTGCGGTTGGGGACCGAGACGGTGGCGTATGCGTACGATCCGGTTGTCGATGACGCCATCACCTATGAGACAGAATTGGTGGTGCCGGGCCAGGGGCCGGAGCCGACGGTTCCTCCACGCACACGTTATCCGATGACCGCCGTGGTCCTCGACGCGGTGGTGGGCACCGGCGCCGCCGGCCAGGCTGCCATCCGCCGACGAGGCCGGACTCGACATACCGCCGGAGAGCTCGTCGCCTAAGAGACACGAGAAGGAGACTCCCTCATGCCAGACACCACATCGACTCAAGCGATCGCACGACTCTTCTCATGGATGCGTCAAGGTTTGCATGCAGGGATGACAACAGCATCGAGCGGAATGACGACCCAAGATGGACATCTTGCCGTGCCGATTCGACTCCGGGTGAACAGCAGCAATGCGATTGATGTTCCCGTGCGACTCTATGGACCAGGGGATGTCGTGGGGATTGATCAGCGCGAAGTGATACGGACTGAACCACATCGTTTCTCGACGGACTTTGAACCCAATTACTTTCCGCTGATTGAATGCGATCGACCTGACTTTCCTTGGCTGTTCACTCCGGCTGCTGCCGATGCAGCAGGACATCTCCAACCGTGGCTCTGTCTGGTCGTGGTAAGGAAAGAAGGATCATCCATTACCACGAATCCCACTCAACCCTTGCCGGTCTTGATCTGTCCACAACAGGAGCTTCCAAATCTGACGGAAGCATGGGCCTGGGC
>JAYSUV010000649.1:0-1093 GCA_043718945.1 Planctomycetota bacterium | reverse complement strand
TGAAGATGGTTTTCGGGGTCGTCATGGCTGCGGGGGTCCTGGATGAAAAATCGCTACATCCGCGCGAATGGGTCAAGCCCGACCTGACGGAACGAGTTGACAGTACCAGACACGGATTTTTTTCTCAATTTCTCCCTCCGCGAGAGACAGCGAGCTAGGGTTCTTTGGTTGGATGGAAGGCGGTTTCCCTCTGCGCCTCGAATCTGACCTTGCTGGAGAATCCCCATGCGTCGCTTGGGAACATTGAATTCGACACATCGCCGAGGCGCAGCTGCGGTCGAAATGGCGATCGTGCTGCCGATCTTCTTTATGGTCGTGATGGGCATCGTCGAGTTCGGCCGCGCCATGATGGTCGGGCAACTGGTCACGAATGCCGCTCGTCACGGGGCTCGGGAATCCTGCATCGACGGGGCCACGAATGCTACCGTCACAACAGCTGTGAAAGATTTCGTGGCGACAACCGTAGGAGTTGCTCAGTCGGATGTCACCGTCGATATTGTCGTCGATCCGGGTGCGGGCAACCCCGACCCGAACGATGTTCTTGCCGTCGCTCAGGCCAAGGACATCTGCAAAGTCACCGTCAAGGTGCCCTACAACAAAGTCGGTTATGTCGCGGGCCGCTATCTGGCCGGCACTGAGCTCAAGGGCCAGTGCATCATGCGGCACGAGTAGACCGTTTAGCCGCGACGCGAAGTCTTCGAAGCGGAGCGATCTCGCGGATTATATCATCGCCTCAGCCCGTTTCACCAACTGAACACACACGCCCCACGGGTCGCGGAGCATCGCCAAGCCGTCTCCGTTGGACGCTGTCTCGGGGCCGCTGACGAGTTTTGCTCCGGCGCTGACGAGTCGCTTCACGTCCGCCTCGATATCGTGTGACGCAAACGCTAGATGCAGTGCGGGCGGGGCGACGTTGGGCAAATCGAGCATCGGAGCCTTGTCGTTCCCATACAACTCCAGCATGACCGCCCCCCCGTCATCCGCCAGGAAGTGTCCCCACGGAGCCTCCAGATAGCGCCGCTTCACGGTCAATCCCATGTGGTCGACATACCAGCGGGCCATCGCCAGCGGATCAGGGACATTCAGGGCCAGA
>JAYSUV010000648.1:0-27504 GCA_043718945.1 Planctomycetota bacterium | reverse complement strand
TCTTGCTCGCTGAGTCGATCGTCCCTTCCGTTGGAATCGCGAGTCCCGTGTCGACAAGCCACAGGCAGATGCTGGTTGCCTCCTGCTCCGAGAACGCCTCGTGGCCGAGTGTCCGTGACGAAACGGTCACCGCCTCGGCCAGCGAGGTCCGCCCATCGAGCAGCGAGATCAACACGTATTCGGCTCGCCCGACGCGGTAAAACCGGACAGCCACCGTATCTTCGAGTTGGTAGGACACCCCATCGACCGTCGGCACCGGGCGGACGATGACATCGTCCCGGAGCTTAAGCCGGGTCCGGTCGAGTTCGCGAGTGCTGAGGTTGAGTTGCATAGGGGGGGCTAGTTCACCACGGAGACACGGAGAAGAGTGATGACTTCAGTATTAGATACTCCGATCTGTGTTGATCTGTGAAATCTGTGTACGACCACTTCCTCTTGAACAGCGGAGTGCAAGGTGAGATCGATTAGTACGCAGATTTCACAGATTGACACAGATTCGATTTCCTGATGGATTGAGGCTTCAAGGTGATCACGCGAGGTATCACCAACCGATCCAGAATCGCACTTGGTCGATGGCCTTGTGGAACAGGTTCCAACCCAGGGGGTGTTTCGCGGTCTCGATTTTGGCCCGCCCCTTCATGCCAGGGCGGAGGAGGCTGAACTCGTTGGCGAACTTCACTTCGGCGACGAAGACGTAGTCCTCGTCGACGAGTTCTGATCGCGGATGAATCCGCTCAATCGTCCCCATCCAAGTCCGGTCGGGCAGGGCGTTGAGGACCGCCTCGACCGACTGGCCCACCACGACATGCCCGATGTCCTCTTCGGGAATGCCGATCTCCAGCACCATCTCTTCCAGCGGGGCGATCTCGAACAACGTTTGGCCCGTCGTGAGCGGGGCACCCTCGGCTTTGCGGAGGTCGCCGCTGATGATGACTCCAGCAACTGGGCTGCGGATTTCGAGTTGCTCGCTGCGCTGGCGGAGGACGGTCGCCTTGGCGGTCATGCGGGCCATTTCGAGTCGCGACACCTGGGCCGCGTTGATCTCTTTCTCCGCTAGGTGCCCGTCGCGCTCTTTCGCCGCCCGGTCGACCTCAGCTGTGGCTCCCGAGAGTTCCCAGCGGATCTCCTCGCCGTCGAGGCGGGCGAGGACTTGTCCCGCTGTGACCTCATCGCCAGGCTCGACATCGGCATGCTGAAGTCGGGCGTCGAAGGGAGCGGCGATATACCGCAGCGACACCGGGTGGACCTCGCATCCTCCCCGGACGGAGTAGGGGAACGGGATGCACAGCCCCGCCGCCAGAAAGAGGCATCCCAGCGTGATCAGTTGACCCTTGCGCTGCCGCATGAATTGCGAGACATGGCTCCAGGCTCTCGCGACTCGCCCCTGCTCCCCTCTCCGCAATGTCTGAAGCGCTGCGCCCATCAGTGGGGCAGCTGCCTGCATAAAACCTGCTGTCGAGAGGGCTTGAGCCGTGTTGCGGATGATCGCGACCCAGGCCCCGACGGTCTCTCCCTCATGAGTACGCAGCGGCACAGAGACGACGGCCTCGGCATTCCACCGCAGGGCCAGCTGCTTGTGAGTCGCCAGCGAATGCCGTGTCGCTCCCGCAGGAGGAGGCCAGATTCCGATCTCGCCGCGTAACAGACACTCATCGAGAGTTGCTTCAAGAAACGAGTCACGCTTCTCGGGTGAGACGTTCCCTTCACTGCGACTGACGGCGGTGAGGCGACAGCCGGGCTGGCCGGGGCGAACCAGCGCCACGGCCATCTGTTGCACTCTCAGATGACGAGATGCCTCATCGCACAGCACCTGTCCAGCGGTCGTGGCGTCCGTCGCAGATTGGACTCGCGCCGCGAGATCGACAATCGCGGCTGTGGCGGACACCTCGCGATCGAGAGTGATCGCCCCGGCTCGAAGATCGAACATCGCCACAGTCGACACCGCGAGTTCGACCACAGTGGTCAGCACATCGGGCGGAGCGGAGGGAGCCAAGAAGAGCGCGAGCAGCACCTCCGGCAGTGGGCCCGTGGTGATCGGCACGCTCACCAAGAGCTGAGTCGGCGGTCGGCCAATACGACCGGCTCGTGTCTGGCGGTCCTGACAGGCCGCCATGGAAAACTCGCGAAAGCTTTTCGTCGTTAGCTCAGGTAATCCGGCAATCGGATGCAGGATTCCGTCGAGAGCCACTTGACCCTGCGCATCGGGGCGACCAATCACGAGAATGTCGGCCCGTACCGTGTCGGTCAGGACTCTCGCGATTCGTGCAATCAGGTCAGCACGACCCGTAGACTGGGATGCCGCCTCACTGAAGCGGGCTTGCAGTGTCCGCAGTCTCTCCGTGTCGGGGCGTCGCTGTACGGCTGCGGCCTCGGGTGGAGTGCTGGGAGGCACGGGAGTGACCGGCGACGAAGAACTCATTGAACCTTCCCGACTTCCAATCGGCTGGTCTTTAACGGAGGCTTAGCCGTAGGTGCGGGAGCGGTACCAGCCTTGGGCGGGCCAGCGGTCTCGGCCCTCGGCAGTTCACCATTCACGACCAGCAGACACTTCTCGCCACTGCGATAGATGTTCTTCGAGTTCGGAACTCGCACTTTAATCAGTATGGTTCCGCTCTGAGCATCGATGACGGGAGCGATGTAGTCGACGATCCCTTTGGCGGGGAGGCGAGCCTCGCCGACGAGCATGTTGACCTCGACGTTGGCCTTAAGTTCGTGGCTCAACACGGAGGGCACCGAATAGATCGCGATCAGCGGGTCGAGTTGAACGACGGTCGCGATCACCGGATCGTTCACCGAGACAAACTCGCCCACATCGCGGTGGACCTTGACCACGACGCCATCGATCGGCGATCGCACGTTGCGTTGTTCGAGCTGGACCTTGATGCGGTCGTACTCTAATCCGCGAATGAGTAGCTCTTCCTGCACGGCCAGCAACTGAGCCTCAGAGACTTCCTTCTCGACCAAGCTGCGGTCGAACTCTTCCTGTGTGGCATGCTTGCGTTCGAGCAGCATCTTGAGCTTCTCGCCGCGTTCGGTCCGCAGGCGAATGTCCGCCTGTGCGGAGTTCACTCGCCCCTTGGCGTTGCGACTGCGGTCGGCGATCTCGAGAGTCGCATTGAGCAGCGTCTGGTCGAGGGTGCCGAGGATCTGATCCTTCTGGACTCGATCCCCCTCCTTGACGTTGATGAGGGAGACGATCCCGACATCAGTCGAAGCGACATCGAGATCTCGGAACGGCTCGGTGAAGCCTTCAATCTCAGCTGCCGAGACTGAGCCCGCCAGCAGACAAGCGGACAGTGCCGCACAGAGACTCAATCGATTCTTGGTCTGGGTCATGTTCATTCTCCGAGGAATTTGGCGAGGATGGTGTCTCGCCGCAGGTCTTGGTTCAACAGGGTGTTTCGTAGTTGCGAGGCTTGGCGTTCGGTTTCGGCCTGGAGTTGTCTCAGTGCCGATGTGAGGTCCGTTCGGCACTCCTGATCGTGCCCTGCGAGCTTGATGATGCGTGCGGACAGAGTCGGTCCGTGTTCGATAAGGAGATCGTCCTCCGCGGAGACGAACATCTGGGCCGATCCCGGTTGACCTTGCCGGGCCCCGCGTCCGATCAGCTGTCGGTCGACTCGATGCGAGTCGTAGGGCTCAGAGCAGATGACATGCAGACCGCCCACCGCCAGAGTTGCGGGGGAGGGCTTGATGTCGGTCCCGCGTCCGGCCATGTGGGTGGCGATGGTGATGGCGCGGAGCTGGCCAGCGGCGGAGACGATTTCGGCTTCGTCTTTGTCTTGTCGCCCGTTGAGTAGTTCGAAGGGGAGCTTTCGCTCTCGCAGGAGTGCGGCCAATCTCTCGCTATTCGCGATGGAGCGCGTGCCCACCAGGATCGGCTGCCCGGTCAGGTGCCGAGAGGCGACCTCTTGGGCAATCGCGTTCCATTTCGCTTGAGCCGTCGTGAAGAACCTCGTGACCATGATGTTGCGTTGTGTCGGCAGTCGCAGCGGAATCGGCTGGACTACGACGCGATAGATCGACTGGAACTCATTCTCACCACCGGTGGCGGTTCCGGTCATCCCGCTGAGGGTGCGATAGAGCCGCAAGAACCGCTGGCGAGTGATCCGAGCCAGTGAACTCGTATCGGGAGTGATCCGCTGGCCCTCTTTGGCCAGCACGGCTTGGTGTAAGCCATCGCTCCAGGTGCGATCAGGCATGATGCGACCGGTGGAGCCGTCGACGATCTGCACCTCGTCGTCGTGGACGATGTACTCACGGTCGCGTTGGAAGAGAAGGCGGGCCTTGAGCGCCGCTTCGACGTACAAGGCCCACGGACGGATGAGCACTTCAATCGGGATTTGATCGACCGCCGAGTGTGTCTTCTCTCGCCCTTGATGGGTCAGTCGTACCAGCCCGCGTGACGGGTCGAACTCGTAGTCGAGCTTCGGCTCCAGTTCATTCGCCAGTCGGAGGGCCACGCGGTGAGCCTCCGCATCGGGAGCATCGCCCGGAGCAGCCTCGCTGATCAGTAGCGGCGAGATGGCGTCATCGAGCATGACATGATCGGCCTCGTCGACGATCGCGAAGTTGAGCCCCCGCTGCATCGTGACACGCGGAGAGAGACCGCCCGTCAGTCGCTGCCGCACCAGAACCCCGAGTGCCGACGCTTTCACTTGCCGCAGCGCGATTTGGTCGCGGAGGTAGTCGAACCCGAACTCGAAGCCGTTTCCGTAGACCACGTCACAATCGTACAGTGGCCGCTTGACCTCCGCCGGAGCTTGCTCGGGGAGGACAGCCACCGTCATCCCCAGCATCTCGAACACCGGTCGCAGCTCTTCGCAGTCACGCTCGGCGAGGTAGCTGTTGGAGGTCATCACATGCACGCCGCGACCGCTCAGAGCATGGACAAACGCGGGCGCCGCACCGGTCAGGGTCTTGCCTTCGCCGGTGGCCATTTCGGCAATGGCTCCCTGGGCCAAGACGAGTCCCCCCAGGAGTTGAGGATCGTGCAGCGTCTTCCCGGAGACGCGGCGGATCGCTTCGAGTGTGAAGGCGAATCCCGATTCGAGAACATCGGGAGACAGCACATCTCCGCCAGATTCGACGTTTTCGCGTAGCTGGACGGCGTAGGTTTGAAGTTGAAGATTACTCAGCGAAGTGAGTCGAGAGGCGATGTCGCGGATGCGTGGGATCAGCGCAGCCAGATCCGCCGATCGCCAGGGGCGTCGTGTGACGTGCGATCGGTCTGGGGTTTGCTGCGCCAGAACCACTCCAGCGACTCCGGTCGGAATGACTGTGCCTCGACCGGCCTCCTTGCCTCATGGCGGTACGACTTCCCCGCTTGCACCCGCGTACTCCACTCCGGGAGTCTGGTGTCTCACTTCTTCCATTCGTCCCTATGAGTCCGCTTACGCAGACTTTTCCGGGGCCAAGGTGAGTTCCTCCCGAAACGGGGTGCTGGACTTTCCGACGATTCCGGTTCTACCAGCGAAACCAGGCGCGACTCTTGACGGACGTCTCGCTGGTACGCTGTTCCTCTTTCACTGGGGACTGACCCTTGGTGACTCCGGTCGACCGAGCGGGGACCGCCTTTTTCGAAGTCCCGGCCTGGGGAGGGATCAACGTCTCCTCGGGAGCCAGTGTCGGCTCCGCTTCGAGGGGAAGCTCGACCTCGTACTTCATCGGATTCTCAGCAATCAGCAACGTACCCATCGATCGCCTCACCCGAATCAACGCGATCGAGTAGGACACTTGCGACTGGACGAACTCCCCTTCGGCATCGGCCAGCCGCTGCTGGGCATCGAGCAGGTCTTCCAGCAGGAGAGTCGTCCCTCGGTCCGCACCAGGGAGCACCTTCCAGCGGTCTTCGAGATAACTCGATTCCGTCTCGGCGGCGATCAGTGCTTGGAATTTGCCGAGCATCTCGCGGTAGGAGGTCTCCGCCTCGCGGACAGAGAGTTCGACATCGGTTAGCCCGGTCTCCACAACCGTGCGGAAGTCGTAGACCGCTTTCGTCAATTCCCACTGCCGACGATCCTGGCGAGCTTTGGCCGCCCGGTTTCCGAGCGGCATCTCGAACTGCGTTCCCACGGTGTAGCCCGGGCGACCGTCGGTATACTGGCTGCCGAGCGACTTTAGGATGTCATGATCGCCTTCCAGTCCCGCGACATAGGTGTTTAGCACCAGGTCGAGCTTGGGCAGGAGTTCGTTCTGAGACACACCGAGTCGCACTCCGGCAGATCGCAAGTCATGTACCGCTTGCGAGATATCTGGACGATACTGCAACGCATTTTGAAGTGACCCCGCCAGAGACAAGGGCAGATGGTCCGTGCGCGGTGATTCGACGGGGACCAACTCGGTCACCGACAGATCCAGATACTGCGGTGAGTTCACCAGCAGACGCAACCGCGACTCGGCATTGCGAATCGCCGCCTGGGCTCGCACGATCTCGGAGCGTCGACTGGCCACAGCGGCCTTGGCTCGATTTACCTGTCGCTGGAGGGCATCAATCTCTTCACGGCCACCCAGTGTTTCCAGGATGTACTGCGCACTGTCATAGACCTTGCGACGCTGGAGGTAGATCGCTCGCGAGCGATAGAGATCCCAGTACGTCTCCGTGACCTTGACCAGATGATCCTGCAACTCCTCTTGAACCACATCAAACGATCGATTGAGTTCGACCTGGGCCAGCACGATGCGTGCCTGGTTGTAAGCGACTCCGGAGCCGTTTAGCAGGGGTTGTGTGTAGTTCAGTTGGAGCCGACTGGTGCCTTGTGGAGCCGGTACAAAAAAGTTCGAGTTGTTGTCCTGCCAACCCACTTTCTGCGAGATGTCGAACTCGCCGCCGTACTGATTCTTTTTGCGGAGCCCCGCTTGTACGGTCGCAATCTGATCGACGAAACGGTCGGAATTGTTACCCGTTGTCAGAGTATTTCCGACGGGGTCATTGAGATCACTCCACTTCGAATCGACATACGTGGTCCAATCGAAGGCGGCGTTTTCCGCACTGAGGATACTATTGTTGATGTCGGGCTGAGTGCGGATTCCCAGGATTTGGGGCGAGTACTGCAACGCACCGGTCACGAGAGTGTCGACATCCACCGGGACCGTGGACTCACTGCGCCGGATCGGATTCGGTAACTCGTTGATCCACCACGGAACATATCCGACCGGCAGCTGTGTGAGGTCGCCCGCCCGGATGTCCATTTCCTCTTCGATGGGAGATCGAGCCGCCCGGTCCTCGAATTCCGCAGTCCAGGGCAGTGCATCGGGATCTTGATTCGAGGGCAGGTAGGGCGGGGCCAGCCCGGCAGCTTCCGACATCTCGCTCGGGAAGTCACGAATCATGACCGGGACTGCGGGGCCTTCGAACACTTCCTGGGGAGGCAAGGACACCCGTTCTGGTTCTTGAAGGCGTTCCACCTTCTCAATGGGTGGAGAACTCCGGTCGACCTTCTCGCTGGGAGGCGGCGGGTCATCCGAGTCGAGACGGTCGACTAGCGGCAGTTCCACTCGCTGGTCGCCCGAGTCTGTCGCCTGGACGGGAAGTATCTCCGAGGTCTGCCGGGGGCGAACCGGCGGACGCTTGGGAGCCGCACCAGTCCCCGGGTATCCCAGTCCCAGAGGTCGATTCGCAACAGCACTTTTCCGTGATTGGGGTGCCGGAGCGGGTGCCTCGACCTCATCCGCATCATCAAACACGGGGGCGAATAACTGAATCACCGGCAAATCCGGTGTTTGTGCAGGCTCACCCATCACATGGGCTGCCATCCAGGCAGACGACGTAATCGCGGCAGCAGCTGCAATCCATGCGTGGTGGCGTTCCATGCCCGATATGCCTTCCTGGGCCGGACCTCATCTGTCATCTATTGACCAGAGGTCTCAACGTTCCGTCCTTAGCTGCATCGACTTGATCAACGTCCGACACCAGTCCCCGACGAGTCAAATTTTTTTTCAGGGTTCAAGCCGAGTTGGACTCTGTTAGGACTTGCAGAGTCGGTGCTTCGCCCATAGTCGGGACACTGAGACTTCTCCGCACCGTCGATACAACCGCACCCCTGTTACATCCGTTACGACAGGTAGGAGTACCCGCATTTGCCGCGTCCCCGTGATCTGCAAACTAGGCTCTGTGCAGAACAGCCTTCCACGAGTCGATGGATCTCACATGCTGACCGCATTACTTCGATGGATGAACCAATCTCGCAAGGATCAGCGAAAAACCTCATTCGGCACCTCGCGACAACACCAGTCGCCAGAGGAACTGTTCCGTTTCGCCTGTGACTCATTCGTTCCTCACTCGCTACGGCAGATGTGGCAGGGGGAGATCCCCTCCCGGACCTTGTTCCTAGAGGCGTTCGAAGACCGCGTACTCTTTAGCGCAGCTCCCGCTCCGGCTCCCGCACCAGTAGAGGTCGTCGTCGTTGCGCCACTCCAGGCCGACGCCTCGACAATCGAGACTGTTCCACCCGCCACCCCCGAGACTGCTTCTGATGGGGCGGCGACAGACACCACGGGGATCCTGGCAAGTGTTCCAGGCACCTCCGTTTCTGAGCAGTCCACAGCTGCCACACTCGTTGTCGTCGACCCCAGCGTCCCGGATTACGAGTCGCTGCTCGACCAACTGCTGCAACAACAGTCGGGCCGCATGAAGGTTCTGGTACTCGACTCTCAACGTGACGGACTGGAACAGATCGCCGAGCGACTGGAGCAGCTTGGCCAGACGCGGGCGATCCACATCCTGTCGCACGGCGATGAGGCCGGGCTGCATCTAGGCAGCAACTGGCTCAGTGCCGACACCATTGCCATGCGAGCGAACACTCTGGCCCAGTGGCAACCGATGCTGACCGCCGACGCGGATGTGCTCTTCTATGGCTGCGATCTGGCAGCGAATGCGACGGGGCAGGAGTTCCTGCGGACGTTCGGCCAATTGACGGGGGCTGATGTCGGGGCCAGCACCGATGCGACAGGAGCAGCCCTCCTGGGCGGAGATTGGAACTTGGAGTTCCAGTCTGGCTCGGTGGAGACGCGCTCCTTGGGCGAGTCGATGAATCTCTTCGAGTGGAACGGGCTGCTGACGACGAACACGTATCAGCAGGGCGTGTCGAGCTACACCGGGACGCAGGATACGACCATCAGTGCTTCGACACCCGGAACCGGGAATGGAGCATCAACCACCGTGACGATCGGTGGAGCCTCCTCCAAGGCGGGCCTGCTCCGGTTTGACAGCCTGTTTGGCAATGGAGCGAATCAGATTCCCCTCGGGTCCACGATTCACTCGGCCAGCCTGCGCGTCAACGTCACCACGGGGACGACGGCGGAGTCCACCATCTCTCTGCATCGTGTGCTGGCCAACTGGTCGGAGGCGTCGACCTGGACTAGTTTGGGAAATGGGCTGTCTCGGGACGATGTCGAGGTCGCGACGGTGGCCGACTCGTTGGTGGATAATACCACTGTCACAGGGTTCCAGACGATCACTGGACTGGAGCAGTCGCTGCAAGCCTGGAGCGATGGCGAAGCGAACAACGGCTGGGCTCTGTTTGGAGATAACACGTCACCCTGGACGTTCACGTCCTCCGAAAGGGCGACATCGGCCCAACGACCGATGTTGATTATCGACTTCACGCCGCCCACTCCCCCACCGGCTGGTGAACTGCTGGCGGCTGGCGAAACTCGGGTCAACGTCTCGACGACGGACATTCAGTCAACCGCAACGAACAGCCGCAATAGCCATGATGCCGTCGGCGTTGATGCGAATGGAAACTACGTCATTGTCTGGACCAGTCATCCCAGCGGGCCAAACGGAACTGGAGTTTATGGACAACGGTTTAACTCACGTTGCCTGCCGCAAGGTGGCGAGTTCCAGATCAATCAGGTCGCCGCCGACAATCAGCAGTGGGCTTCGGTCGCGATGAAGTCCGATGGCGGGTTCATCGTCACCTGGACCAGCCAGAACCAGGATGGCGGAGGGCAGGGGGTCTACGCTCGGATCTACACAGCTGCGGGGGTTGGTGGGACGGAGTTCCGCGTCAATACAACCACGACTGGCACTCAGCAGGCGTCGGCCATTGGCGTTGCCGCCGATGGGACTTTCGTGATCGCCTGGGAAGGAAATGGAAGCGGCGACTCGGCGGGCATCTATGCTCAGCGTTTTGACGCAACTGGCAGTCAGCTAGGTGGCGAAATCCGAGTCAACACCACGACTGCCAATACGCAGTACGACCCCGCGATCGCTGTGGGGCCGGACGGCCAGTTCATGGTCGTCTGGGACGATGTGGTCGGTACGCATGGCCGCCGATTCCAGTCCAACGGCACGGCGTTAGATACCAACCAGATCTTGTTGCATAGCGACATTACCTCAGGCAACGCCGATGTCGCCACCAACGGGACTGGGGATTACCACGTCGTTTGGCGGACCACCGGCGGCGGCGATGGGAGCGGACGGGCCATCTGGCGAATGAGTCTCGCCTCGACGGACATGGCCGCAACCGCATTATTCCAAGTCCCCGCGAATTCGATTAACGACCAGACCGAACCAGCCATCACCAGTAACGGCGATGGCGACTTCATCGTCACCTGGCAAGGGGCAGGGCCCGGCGACACAGCTGGGGTATTCGCTCGCAAGTTCCTGAGTGACGGGACCGCCGTCGGGACGGAGTTTCAACTCAACGAAACCGTCTCTGGCTCGCAGATCGCGGTTTCGGCGGCGATTGTCGACTTGGATAACTTCGTCACCGTCTGGTCGGGAAACGGTCCGGGAGATGCGACCGGAGTCTTCTCTCGCGTGTATGGAACGATGGAGAATCGATCGGCGTTGCTCTTCACCACGAACAACAACGTGACGGCCAGCGGAAATTCAGACTTGGCCGCTTGGACCACGGGAGATGTCGTCTCCTTCCAGCAGCCGAATTTAATTCTGGGCGACAACACCACAGGCACGCTCGGCATCGTGGGGCATCTCAATGCCTCCAATGATGGAGGCGTCAAGCTGGAAGGTCTCGACTTCATCCAGTCCGATGTCCTGGTGGGGAGAGGGGCCAATGCCATCCAGCTCTACGCAGGAGATGTGTTGTTCTCCGTGAGTGGCACAGAGTCGTTTGGCCCGCTGACGATTCAGAGCGACGACATTGCCGTCTTTCGCCCGGCGGCACCGTGGAACTACTCGGCGGGGTCGATCTTTGTGCTCTTGGATGGAGTGGAGTCGGTCGCGGGAGGAGCGATCCAGCAGCGGGCCGATTTCGATCTGGTCGACCGCGATACACAGGTGGGAGATGTGTTGTTAAGGGCGGGGGATCTCGTCATTGGGGATACCGGTGGAGCGGGGAATGCGATCCATGTGTTCCAGGCCACCGGAGCTGGAAACGGGACGACGAGCGGGACCGCCTACACGCTGCTTGATGCCGCCGGGATGAATCTCGGTCACAAGATTCAGGGGGTGCATCTCATCGAGCGGGATGTCCGCATCGGGGCGACGACGCTCCATTCCGGCGAGTTGCTGCTGTCGACTGATCAAAGCACCACGCTTGGTGGAAACTCATTGGCCGTGACTGCGAACGATGTCGTACGGTTCTGGGTCGATCAAACCAGTGTGAATGGGCCAGCCAGCACCACAGCCAGTATTGCCATCGACGGATCGGACCTGGCACTCGATACCAGCCTAGAGGCCCTGAAGAGCCTCGCGTTCGCCTCGGTCGGCACACCCCCGACAGTCAACGACGACACCTATCACCTGACCGAAGACGAGGCATTCGATTCCGCCAATCTCTGGTACGACGCGAATTGGTCGTCACGGATGGAACTGACGTTTAACAACGCCAGCCGAGCGGAGAACCTGGATGACTTTCCGATTCTGGTCACTCTCGACACCAACCGGTTCGACTACTCTCTCGCGAAGGCGAACGGCGAGGATCTGCGATTCGTCGATGCGAACGGACAGTTATTGGCTCATGAGATCGAGACCTGGAACCCCTCGGGGCGATCGGCCATCTGGGTGAAGGTGCCTCGCATCGATGCCAGCTCCAGCACCGACTCGATCCATCTGTACTATGGCAACACAGCTGCGGCTGATATCCAGAACTCGACGGCTGTCTGGTCGAACGGGTACGTGGGTGTGTGGCACCTGAATGGGGATCCGTCGGGGACGCAGACCATTGCGGACTCGTCGTCCAGCAATGTCGATGGGACATCAATCGGGCTGGACGCCACGAACCAAGTCAGCGGGCCGATCGGCGGGGCGTTGAAGTTCAACGGGATGAACGAAGCGATTCGCGTGGCGACCACTTCGAGTGATCCGACAGCTGTCGATCAGTCTGCATTGACGATCGAAGCCTGGGCGAACTCCACGGGCGATTCTGGAGTCGCGGAGCGAATTATCAATCGTCGAAATCTCGTTCTCTTCACACCTTTCGAATCGTATGGACTGGCCACATCGGCCGACAACCGCACGCAAGTCGTCAATAGCACCGGCACACCGGATCTGACGGGGACAGTCGGATCATTACCAGAGGATCGCTGGAGATACTTGACCGGCGTACTCTCGGGGTCGACATCCAGCCTATATGTGGATGGAGTGCTCAACGCCACCCAAACGGGCGTTACGTCACTCGGAAGTAACAACGACGATATTACGATCGGTGCCGGCGAAATGGGACTGAATTCGACGTTGTCCCAGTTCTGGACCGGGGGTATTGACGAAGTACGCCTGTCCAATGTTGCCCGCTCGGCGGCATGGACTGCTGCGCAGTACGCTTCGATGACCGATACGCTGATCACCTACGGCGAGCGGCAGACTGTCGCTGGGTTGCTCGATAACGATCAGTCAGCGACCACGGGCGGACTGATTGTTTCCAGTGTCGATCTGTCCGATCTCACGGGCGTGGCCACGGCGACTGTCCTCGACGATGGGCAGGTCTCCTTCGTGCCGGGCGCGAGCTACCAGTCTCTCGCCGCAGGGCAAACTGTCACAAAAGAGATCACATACACCGCGATCGACCAGAACGGAAACACGGATACGGCGACGGCCACGTTTGTGATCCACGGGGCTAACGACGCTCCGGTGATCAGCACCGTGGTTGGTCCGTTGACGCTGACCAGCGTCGATGAGGGATCGACGAACCCAGCGGGCAACACGGTTCAGTCGATTCTGACATCAGCGGGCGGCACGCTGATCACCGATGTCGACTCTGGAGCTGTTCCGGGGATTGCTGTCACTGTTGTCGATACAGCAAATGGAACCTGGCAATATTCGCTCGATGGAACAACCTGGTCGAGCCTCACGGGAGTCAGCGACACCAATGCGACTCTGCTCGACACCGCGTCTCGGGTGCGATTTGTCCCGACCGCTGGTTTCAGCGGAACCGCGGGAGCGATCACGTTCCGAGCGTGGGACCAGACCACTGGGACGAACGCTCAGAGCGGAGTGAATGTTTCTACGAATGGAGGCTCGACAGCCTTCAGCGCACAGACAACCACGGCGTCCATCACCGTCATACCCTTCAACACCGCTCCTGTCCTCGTGATCAACACGGGTCTGACTGTGCTGGAAGGGAATGCGGCTCTCTTAAGCAGTTCGAAGCTGACGGCGAGCGATGCGGAGAACACGCCCTCGCAATTGATCTACACACTCAGTGCATTGCCGACAAACGGTCGGCTGGAGCGAGTGGCAACACCGGGCGTCGCCATCACGACATTCACGCAAGCCGACCTGAACAGCAATGCCATCCGGTACGTCCACAACGGAAGCGAGACCACTTTGGACAGCTTCAACTTCTCGCTGAGTGATGGCGCAGCCACTCTCACCGGTTCGTTCGCCATCTCCGTGTCACCACTCAACGATGCTCCGGTCGTCGGAGTGAATACAGGTCTGACCGTGGCCGAGGGTGGGAGTGGACTACTCACAAGCACGACGCTCTCGACCAGTGACTCGGACAATACCTCCGCTCAGCTCACGTACACGGTCACGACTTTCCCAACGAATGGTCGCGTCGAGCGAGTCTCCGCAGCAGGAGCGGCCATCACGACATTTACACAGACCGATCTGAACAGCAACGCCATCCGCTACGTGCATAACGGCGGTGAGACCACCTTCGATGGGTTCAGTTTCTCACTCAGCGATGGCACAGCGACCGTTACGGGATCGTTCGCGATTACCGTCACGTCAGTCAACGATGCTCCCGTGATCACCTTGAATACGGGGCTGACCGTGGTTGAGGGCGGGAACGGACTACTGACAAGTACCAGGCTCTCGGCCAGCGATCCCGACAACTCCGCTGCCCAACTCACGTACACAATCAGCACGATCCCCGTCAATGGACGCGTCGAGCGTGTCGCCGCGCCGGGAGTCACCATCACGACGTTTACACAGGCCGAGATTAACAGTAATGCGATCCGTTACGTCCATGATGGCGGCGAAACCACCTCCGATGGCTTCAGCTTCACACTCAGCGATGGGGCAGCCACGGTCACTGGATCAATCGCCATCACCGTGACACCGGGCAACGATGCTCCGATTGTGTCCGTGAATACTGGGCTGTCTATGGTTGAAGGCGGTAGTAGTGTACTCACCAGCACGAAGCTCTCTGCCAGCGATTCCGACAACAGCGCAGCGCAGCTGGTGTATACCGTCAGTACCAGTCCCGCGAATGGTCGTGTCGAGCGAGTGGCGACACCCGGAATCGCGATCACGACATTCACGCAAGCCGAGATCAACAGCAATGCGATTCGTTACGTCCATGACGGAGGCGAAACGATTGCCGATGGGCTCAGCTTCTCACTGTCTGATGGAACTGCAACGGTGACGGGGACATTCTCGATCACAGTTACACCAATCAACGATGCACCAGTGATGACCGTGAATGCCGGTCTGTTTGTCGTCGAGGGTGGTAATGGCGTTCTGACCAGCACCAAACTCTCAGTCATCGACCCGGACAATACTGCCGCACAACTGATGTATACGATCACCACTTCTCCAGCGAATGGTCGCGTCGAGCGTGTTGCCGCACCGGGAACGGCCATCACATCGTTCACGCAAGCCGATATCAACAGCAATGCCATTCAATACGTCCATGACGGCGGAGAGACGACCTCGGACAGTTTCAGCTTCACACTGAGCGATGGAACAGCCACGGTCACTGGATCAACCGCCCTCACCGTGACACCGGTGAACGATGCACCGGTTCTGTCCGTGAATACGGGGCTGACAGTGGTTGAAGGCGGTAACGGCGTACTCACCAGCACCAAGCTGGCCACCAGTGACCCGGATAACACCGCCGCCCAGCGTGTCTTTACCGTCACCGCCAGTCCGAGCCACGGTCGTCTGGAGAAGTCGAGTAACCCTGGCGTGGCGATCACGTCCTTCTCACAGGCCAACATCAACAGCGGGGTTATCCGCTACGTCCACGACGGAGGAGAGACAACCTCGGATTCCTTCAGCTTCTCGCTGTCCGATGGGACGGCCAGCGTGACGGGCTCGTTCTCGTTTACGATCACAGCTGTGAATGATGCGCCGGTCATGGCGGCGAACTTGGGGATTTCGCTTCTGGAGGGTGGCAGCCAGCTCATCGGTAGCACTCGATTGGAAGGCGCTGATGCCGACAACAGCCCGTCTCAACTGATTTATACGGTGGCGACCTCACCCGCCAACGGCCGCTTGGAGCGAACCGCTGCGCCCGGAGTTGCAATCACGACGTTTACGCAAGCTGACCTCAACAGCAATACAATTCGCTATGTTCACAACGGGGGCGAGACGACTTCGGACAGCTTGAGCTTCTCACTCAGCGATGGGGCAGCCACGGTCACCGGTTCGTTCGCGATCACGATCACCCCAGTCAACGATACGCCAGTCATGGTCGTGAATACAGGGCTGATCGCTGCAGAAGGTGGGAGCACCGTACTCTCCAATACTCAGTTGCTCACGAGTGATGTGGACAACACGCCTTCACAGCTCGTTTACACCCTGATCACATCGCCCACGAATGGACGGCTGGAGCGAGTGGCTGCTCCCGGTACGGCGATCACTTCGTTCACGCAATCCGAGATCAACAGCGGTGCCATTCGGTACGTGCATGACGGGAGTGAGACGACCTCGGACTCTTTTAGTTTTTCACTCAGCGACGGTGCCACTACGGTCAGCAGCTCTCTGACGATCACGATCACTCCCGTGAACAACGCTCCAGTGCTGATCACGAATCTGATGACAATCAATGAGGGGCAGACGCTGATGCTCTCGTCATCGGAACTGTTGACGACGGACACTGACACCTTGCCAGCGTCGTTGACCTACACGGTCACAGTCGTCACGAACGGACGGTTTGAGTTCGTCGCATCCCCGGGGACCGCGATTACGGTCTTCACTCAGGACGACATCAATAGTTCGCGAGTGCGATTCGTACACAGCGGGGGAGAAGCGGCTCCTGCGGCCAGCATCTCGGTCAGCGACGGGACGGACAGTGTCG
Source organism: Planctomycetota bacterium (assembly GCA_043718945.1). Lineage (GTDB taxonomy): Bacteria > Planctomycetota > Planctomycetia > Planctomycetales > Planctomycetaceae > TH-plancto1. Next base: position 11,071 of record JAYSUV010000648.1, on the reverse strand, counting down.
GCCCGACCGCAGTTTTAATCACCTTCACCAATGTCAACGACGCACCGACAGTCACCACGAACACCGGAATGACGTTGAATGAGGGAGCGATGGCAACCCTCAGTAACACCAAGCTGGCCACCAGTGACCCGGACAACACTGCGGCCCAACGAGTCTTCACTGTCACCAGCAATCCGGCATATGGACGGCTAGAGACCACGACGACTCCCGGCATAGCGATCACCTCTTTTACTCAGGCCCAAATCAACAGCGGGATCATTCGTTACGTCCATGATGGAGGAGAGAGCACTGCCGACTCGTTCAGCTTCTCACTGTCGGACGGCACGGCGAGCGTCACGGGGTCATTCGCACTGACGATCACACCTGCGAATGACACTCCTGTTCTGTCGACCAACGCCGGTGTCACACTGACCGAGGGGGGGGTCACGGTGTTCGGAAGCACGCAACTCGCCGCGAGTGACGCGGACAATGCTGCCTTCGAACTGGTCTATACGGTTGTGGCAACGCCCGTCCACGGTCGCCTGGAGCGAGTCGCCGCTCCGGGAACGGCGATCACATCTTTCACCCAAGCCGATTTGGACAGCAGTGCGATCCGCTATGTCCACGACGGGGGAGAGACGACTTCCGACGGGTTTGGCTTCTCTCTGAGTGACGGTAACACGGTCGTGACCGGGACGTTCGCCATCACCGTCACGCCAGTCAACGACACCCCCGTGATCGCTGTGAACACCGGTCTCACCGTGGCGGAAGGTGGCAATGGAGTGCTGACGAGCGCGAAATTGGCAGCAAGTGATCCTGACAATAATCCCTCGCAACTGATCTATACGGTTTCCACATCTCTCGTGAATGGTCGCTTGGAACGAGTGGCCACACCGGGTGTCGCGATCACGACGTTCACACAAGCTGATGTGAGCAGCAATGCGATCCGCTACGTCCACAATGGCGGCGAGACGACCTCGGACTCGTTCGCGTTCTCGCTCAGTGATGGCACGGCCACTGTGAATGGATCGTTTGCCATCACCGTCACACCGGCCAACGATGCCCCAGTGATCACGACGAATGTGGGTTTGGCAGTGATCGAAGGGGGGATTGCCTCGATCTCATCCGCTGACCTCAACACGGACGATATCGAGACCGGTCCTGCTGGCTTGACCTACACTGTGACGGGCGGGCTGGGCTTTGGGCATTTGGCTCTAGCGTTCGCTCCGGGCTCTGCCATCACGTCGTTCACTCAAGCCCAGATCAATGGCAATCAGATCGTCTATGTCCATATGGGGGCTGAGAGTACAGCCGACTCCTTCACGTTCTCCGTGAGCGATGGCGCATTAGCCACCACCGGCACGATGTCGATCACCATTACCGCCGTCAATGATGCCCCTGTATTCGATACCTCTCGGATGATATTGACTGAGGGGCAAAGGCTGACGCTTTCGGACTTCAACCTACTCACGAACGACAACGACACCCCAGCGACCGCGCTGATCTACACCGTAAACTCGGTGACGAGCGGGCGGTTTGAGAGTGCCTTGGCTCCGGGAGTCGCTGTCACGTCCTTCAGCCAGGACGACATCACCCACTCCCGCGTGGTCTTTGTTCATGACGGTGGCGAGGCGGCCCCGACCGCCACGCTCACCGTCACCGACGGAGTCTCCTCCGTTGGCCCGAACTCTCTATTGATGACCTTCAGCAATGCGAACGATCCTCCGGTGATCACGGCCAACACGGGTGTGACTCTCAATGAGGGAGCCACAGCCACCATCGGCACCTCTCGACTCGCCACGAGCGACCCGGACAACACACCCGTCCAGCGGGTCTACACGGTGACTACCAGCCCCTCCCACGGTCGGTTAGAGATGTCGAACAACCCTGGAGTGTCGATCACCTCCTTCACGCAGGCCGACATCAACGGCGAACTGATTCGCTACGTGCATGATGGCAGCGAGACGACTTCGGACGAGTTCAGCTTCTCGGTGACAGACGGAGTGGCGACAGTCACCGGCTCCTTCGTCATGACCGTCACTCCCGTGAATGACACTCCCGTGTTTGCAAACCATCTGTTGGCGATCACCGAGGGACAACCTGTCACTCTGTCGTCCTCAAACTTGCTCACCTACGACAGTGATACCCCAGTGACTGCACTCGTGTACTCCGTGACAGCTGTTTCGCACGGGCGTTTTGAGTACACCGCATCTCCGGGAACGGCAATCACGACCTTCACGCAAGAGGACATCAACCTCTCCCGAGTCCGGTTTGTTCACGATGGAACCGAGACCACGCCCACGGCCAGCGTGTCCGTGACAGATGGAATCACCTCAGTCGGCCCGAATTCCATGCTGATGACGTTCAGTGTTGTCAATGATGTTCCAACGATCACAACGAACACCGGGATGCGACTGGGTGAGGGAACCAGCGGAGGGATCAGCAGTGCGAAGTTAAATGCCACCGATTCCGATAACGCAGGGATTGAGTTGGTCTACACGATCACCACCAGCCCCGTGCATGGACAGTTGGAAGATACCCGGAGTCCCGGAGTGGCGATGACTTCGTTCACCCAGGCGAGCTTGAACGATGGATTCGTCCGCTACTTCCACGACGGCGGAGAGACGACATCGGACTCCTTCACGTACTCTCTCTCGGACGGATCGGCTGCGGTGACCGGAACGTTTGGTATTGCGATCACTCCGCTGAACGATGCGCCCACACTGACCTCAGCGTCGATTACGGTGAGCGAAGGCCAGGCCGTAACGCTCACGCTGGCTCACTTGGATGGCAGCGATGTGGATTCGGGAAGCCTGACGTTCAGCGTCTCTGGGGTAAGCCGAGGTCAGTTCAAAGTCAACGCGACGGGATTGAGTGTCACGTCCTTCACTCGGACTCAGGTCCAAGCGGGTCAGATTCGCTTCGTGCATGATGGCAGCGAAGACGGCCCCTTAGCTGCGGTGTCTGTCTCGGATGGTGTGTCGCCAACGACTCCCGTGGCGATCACCTTCGCATTCAGCAATGTGAACGACGCTCCGATTGCCCAAGCGGACCCAATCTCCACATCCATCGGCTCAAGCATTGTTCTGAGTCCCTCGATACTGCTCGCGAATGATTCCGATGCGGAACACGACTTGCTGACGATCTCCATCACTCGCCAGCCGGATCATGGGACGCTTGTCACCAATCTCGATGGAACGTACGCCTACCGTCCCGATCTGGGTTACTCCGGGAACGACAGCTTCGAGTATGTCGTCTCAGACGGTAACGCTTCCAGTACGGCTGCTGTGGTGTCGTTCAATGTCGCCGTGCTTGGACCGAGTACATTGAACAGTTCCGTATCGACAAGTTCCAGTTCAGACTCTCGCTCCACCACTTCGGGGACGACAGACGGGGATTCGGGCACCACGAGTCAAGCGTCGTCAGGAACGACGACATCAACCACGAGTGGCAGCCCGATCGCGCTGTCGCCCGGCGGATCGCTGGCGGGATCCAACACAAATCACACTGACACTGAGGTCTTCGCCTTCCTCTCGAACACCCACGACGAGGACGGCCTCGGTCTCTTCCTGGCTCGGCAACGGAATAGCATCGACGAGGTCACTCGGAGCGTCCGAACTCCACAATCGCTGGATGGAGTACGTCCCAACTCGCGTTCGGGAGAACAAGCCATCGGGTCACTGGACAGTCTGTTGACTGGTGGTCAATTGGCACAGCTGAACTACCCGACATCAAGCACCTTGACCCAGTTTCGGACGATTCTCGGATCGGATGCGAATCTGAATGCGTTCGCAGATGTGACAAAATCGCTGCAATCAGACTTAACGAGCGAACTCGTCTTCGAGATCCCTGCGTTGGCGGGAGCATCTCTGACGGTCGGATATGTTGTGTGGATGCTGCGGGGCGGTCTGCTGATTACCAGTTTGCTGGCACAAGTGCCCGCGTGGAGTATCGTTGATCCGTTGGCGGTTCTGGACTCACTCGACAAGAGTGACGAAGACAATGAATCGATCGGATCGTTGGTGGAACAAGGTCAGTCAGAACTCGAACCCGTGATGTGATGTCACTCTGCAAGGAAGCCGAGAAAAGTGGAGCCCCCCCCATGTCGTTCTTCAAAAACATCAGCGTGCGAACACGTCTGTCACTGGCACTCACATGCATCGTGACGACTGCGATGACGCTGGCCATGATCCTCGGCGTTCTGCCTTCTGCGGAACAAGAGACGCTCAAAGGCCGCGCGAGTCTCGCTCAGACTCTCGGGTACGCGGCGTTGTTGCAGCTGAGCCAAGATCAAGCGCATGGGATCGAGGTGTTTCAAGAGTTGGTGGAGAAGACCGTCGAGCGCAATCCCGACCTGCTGTCTGCCGGATTTCGCCAGAATGACACATTGATCATGTCGGTCGGCGAACACCAGCTGTGGAAGTTGCTCGCAAACCAAAAGACTTCCACCGAGAGCCAGATTCAATTGCCACTGACCATGTCGAGCAACGAGATCTACGGGGTCATTGAACTGCGATTCCAGCCGATTCGCCGCGAAGGGCTGCTGGGAGTCATCTGGAATGCCTGGACGCCGATGATCCTGTTTATGGGAACGACCTGTTTCAGCCTGTTTTCGTATCTCCTCAAGAAGGTGTTGACGCAGCTCGATCCGAGTCAAGCCGCTGTTCCTGGCCGTGTGCGTGAGGCGCTCGACTCCCTGGCGGAAGGTCTGCTCGTCATCAATCGACAGGGGCGAATCGCTCTGGCCAACAGCTCCTTTTCTGCGTTCGTCGGGAAGACACCGGAAAGCCTGCTGGGTGTCTCGGCATCAAAGTTGCAATGGTTGACGGGCGGAGATGGCCCGTGGGTTCCGCCGTGGCAAGCGGCTCTGCAACAAGAGAAGCCACAAGCCAACGTGATGTTGCAGATGCGGGATCAACAAGGCTCCGTGCGGACGTTCATGGTCAACTGTTCTCCGGTCCTCGGGAACGGTGGCACATATCGCGGGGTACTCGCCAGCTTTGATGACGTGACACTGTTGGAAGAGAAGAAGCGAGAGCTACATATCGCGAAAGAGGCGGCGGAGTCAGCCAACCAGGCGAAGAGCGACTTCCTGGCCAATATGAGCCACGAGATCCGCACGCCAATGAACGCCGTACTGGGATTCACGGATGTGCTGCGGCGCGGGATGGCGTCCTCGGTCGAACAACGGGATCGCTATCTGGACACCATTCATACGAATGGAACCCACCTGCTCGGACTGATCAACGACATCCTCGACCTGTCGAAGGTTGAAGCGGGTCACTTGGACCTGGAGTCGACCGAGACGCCGCTGCACAAGATGGCGTTCGAGGTCGTGGAAGTGCTGGGCGTCAAGGCTCGCGAGAAGGGGATCACGCTCAACTACGAATCCGCTGGCAAGGTGCCGGACCTAATTCTCAGTGATCCGACTCGCCTGCGGCAGATTCTGACCAACCTGCTGGGGAATGCCATCAAGTTCACCTCTCACGGAGGTGTCCGCTTGGTGTCGCGAGTCGTTAATAATCGCAACCAGCAAGTCTTGGTGATCGAGATCATCGACACGGGCATTGGCATGAAGCCCGAAACGCTCGGGCGGCTGTTCAATGCTTTCGTGCAGGCTGACAGCAGTACCACCCGCAAGTTCGGTGGGACGGGTCTTGGTTTGGCTATCAGCCGCAAGTTCGCCTTGGCCATGGAAGGGGACATCACTGTGACCAGCGAACTGGGGCAGGGCACGACGTTCACTGTCATGGTCCCGCTGCTCCCAGCGAAGGACGCCCGCTGGATCGATGCCGAGGCCGCTGGTCAGGAGTTCCGCAAGAACCGAGCCGCACGCGGTATTGATCCGTCTCAACTGCGATTGAAGGCGGCGAGAGTTCTCGTGGTGGACGATGGAGAGCCGAATCGGGAGTTGATCTGTCTGGTGCTGCGAAGGGCGGGCCTCACCGTGGATGAGGCGGGCAACGGGGCTGAGGCAATCACTGCGATTGAGCGGGCTACGTACGACATCGTCCTGATGGATATGCAGATGCCCGTCAAGGATGGCTACACGGCCACCACAGAGTTGCGAGAGCAGGGTTACACGATGCCGATCATCGCGCTAACGGGGCACGCCATGAAGGGGGATGAGGAGAAGTGCCGAGCAGCTGGCTGCACGGGATACCTGACCAAGCCGGTGAACATTGATGAGTTGCTGCAAGCCGTGGCAGCGATCGTGGGACGTGATGCGACTCGTCCGTTGCCACCCCCTGTCTCCAACGTGCCTCAAGTCGCCAGTCCAGCGACTGTCGCCGCCAAAGTGGCTTCCAAAACGGGGCCGATCGATCGGATCGTCAACGCTGTGCGTGTGGCCCCCGTGACATCTACACCAGCGGTCCGTCACGAAGAGACCTGCCCGCTGGTCTCAACTCTCCCCATGAATGACATCGAGTTCCGGGAGATCGTTGTCCGGTTTATTGATCGGCTCGACGTTCAGATCGAAAAGATGCGAGTCGCTCTGGCCAGTAAAGATGCTCAGGAGTTGGCCAATCTGGCACACTGGCTCAAGGGGGCGGGCGGAACCGTCGGCTTTGGCCTTCTCAGCATCGTCGGGAAAGATCTGGAGGCGACCGTTAAGTCTCGCGATTGGTCCGGTGCGGGCGACCAGCTCGATCAGCTGGAAGGGCATGCGAGGCGCATTGTCGTGCCTGAACTATCCTTGGTGTGATGCGGGAATCCGTCATGACCGGGATTCTCGAGGTTAAGCGTCGCGAAATCGCCACATTATTAACGAATCTGCGACCTCCAATGATGCTTTGAGCTAGACCTGTTGTAGGGGGCGATGCCTGCGCCCCCATGAGGAACCGATCATGAGTCTCGTAAACACCGAATCAACGATCACGTCACGTTCGACTGCCACTCCGAAGGTACGCCCTTCGGGGGCCTCGTTGCAACGAGTCCTCGACACGAACGCTGCGAAGCGACTGTCGGAGACGAAAAGCTCTCGCATCCTGATCGTGGATGACGAGGAACTGAACGTCCGCATCGTGCGCAAGTACCTCACCGACGCGGGGTACACCAATTTTGTGACGACCTCCGACTCGACTGAGGCGATTGACCTCATTCGGAAAGAGCGACCCGACCTGATTCTCCTCGACGTGATGATGCCCGAGGTCAGCGGCATCGACATTCTGCACCTAATGCACCTCGATGATCGCCTACACAATATCCCCGTCGTCGTACTCTCCGCCGCCACTGACCGCGATGTGAAGCACATCTGCCTGGAACTGGGAGTCTCCGACTTCCTGAGTAAGCCAATCGATCCGATTGAGCTGCTGCCTCGCGTGCGGAACACTCTTCAGAACAAGCAGTATCGCGATCAGCTGGCCGTTCATGCCGAGAAGCTGGAAGACCAGGTGCGGCAGCGGACCGCCGAGTTGGCCGCCAGTCGCGAAGAGATCGTCCACTGCCTGGCCCGCGCGGCGGAGTACCGCGACGACGACACGGGTCATCACGTCATGCGTGTCGGCAAGTACGTGGGCGTCATCGCCCGCGAGATGAACTTCAACGAGTCTCGCGTCGAAGTCCTCGAACTCGCGGCCCAGTTGCACGATATCGGCAAGATCGGCATCCCCGATGCCGTGCTGCACAAACCGGGCAAGCTCGATGAAGAGGAACGGGCGACGATCAACACGCACTGCGCGATCGGCAAACAGATTATCCAGCCGCTGACCCCGCATGAGTGGGCGATTCTCAAGAGCCACACCCGACTCGGGTCCAACCTGCTGCATGTCTCCAGTTCGCCACTGTTGATGCTGGCCTCGCGGATCGCGCAGACTCATCACGAACGCTACGATGGCACCGGCTATCCGCTCGGCCTCAAGGGCGAGGACATCCCGATCGAGGGTCGCATGACAGCTGTGGCGGATGTATACGATGCGCTGAGTACCAAGAGAGTCTATAAGCCCGCGTTTCCGCGAGAGAAGTGTTTCGAGATCATGACCGAGGGGCGCGGCACGCACTTTGATCCAGTGATTCTCGATGCGTTCTTCAAGCGTGCCGACGAGATCATCCGGGTCCAGATGGAATACATGGACCCGCACTGATTGAACATGTCAAACGACTCACAAAAGCCCAGTGGTTGCAACCACTGGGCTTTGAGCATTTCACTCTCTCTCTTTCTGCGGTGTCGCACTTTCCAGCAGATACCGCATGAGATCCCGCGTGTCGGTCTCGTTGAGGAGCTCGCCAAAGTTCGCGGGCATGAGCGAGGTCTGCGAGACGGTTTGCGACTCGATCTCGCTCTTGCTCAGCGAGAACTCCTTGCCCGCGCGGTCAGCAAAGAAGAAGGTCTCACCTTCCATACGGCGAGGCAGTCCCAGCAGAACGAGACCCTCGGTCGTCACGATGGTCGCTGACCGAAACGCCGCGTCGACGTTACGATTGGGGGCCAGCATGTCCTCCAGCAATCGATCCAGACCGCGAATCCCCACGCCGTCGAGCTGGGGACCGATCTTCTGCCCCTCGCCCCGCATTTGGTGGCAGGCGATACAGTGCTTCTTGAACAGCTCCAGCCCGCGTGCGGACTGCCCCGCGTTCGAGACACAGTCGGCCTTGCGAGCCGCGATCAGTTTGGAGGTGGCCTCATCTTCGGACGGCAGGTTCTTGGTCAGTCCCTCGACAGCGGCGTTGAGTTCCGGACTGTTGAGGGCCGTCAACCGCTGGGCGATCTCGGGTCGACGGAGCAGGTGAGCCGAGACGATCCCGCGTCGCACGAAGTCGATGCAGAGAGCGGCTCCGTCGGGTTGTTGGCAGAGCTGAGCCGCGAGGGTGGCTTGACCCGATTGAGGCACACCGCGTAAGACTACCTCTAGGTCCTCGGCGTAAGTCTTCGCGTCACCCGAGATGAGTGAAGTGAACAGTCGCTCTCTCCGCGTGTCATCCCACAGTCCGCTGGCTGCGGATGAAGCCAGGATCGACACGCGCGGGTCTGAGGCACCCACCGCCATCGCGACTGCGGCTCGTGTGCGACTCGAGAGACTCGCCGCCGGGTCGCGGATGACATCTCGCAGCTGATCCGCTGCCGCTGTCACTTGATAACGACGAACCAGTTGGGCGATGGCGGCGAAGGAGTTCTTGTCGGGGCGAGGATTGAGCCCCTCGATCGAGAATCGCCCGACCGCCAGCCAGGCGAACGAACCTCGATCATCTCCGTCGATGATCTCGACGTATCCGCGTCGGCCTTTGAGGTCATCGAGCTTCCACTCCGCGCGTTGAGCCAAATCATTTCGAGGCGGCAGCGTCTCTCGCAAGACCTCGTTCGTCACGGCGTCGCGCAGCCGCACCAGATTATTCGGCGGGGCAGGGCGATCGGGGAGATCGTTGTGCCCGGCGATGAAGAAGCTGAGCGTCTCCGGCAGGTCGAACGCATCGGATTGCAGCACGCCGGTCTTCTGTTCGCCGCGCGGCAGGCTACCGAAGAACGGGCTGGCCTGGTCGCCATCGGCGGACGCCCGCTGTTGGGACACAAACACCTCATCCGTGTCGAGCGTCACACCTCCCAGTGGATGGCTCAACCAGCCAAGTTGGTGGCGGGGCAGCGACTTCAGCGTCGCGATGCAGACCTCGCTGACCCAGTCGCGCATGACTGCCGGAGGCTCAATCCCCCGCGCTCGCAAGCCCTCGTCGAGTGCGGCCAACTCCGTGAGCGAGTCCGCCGGGTTCTTGATCGAGCGATCGCGGAGTTGAGTAATCCACCCCGCCAGCTTCGGCTCGGGCAGCCGTTGAGCAATGAACGTGGCAATCTTGAGCCGCTCGGCATCGCTCGACAGCATCGTCGTGTCGAGTGACACCAGCAGTTCGGCCCCGGCATCGTTGCCCGTGGCCATGATGATCGGCAGGAACTCGGAGGGGTGAGCGGTGACGAAAGCTGCCGCGTCTTCATTGGTGGCGCAGGCTTCAGCGGCCAGCTGATTGCGGAGTGCGATTCGAGCGGTATGAATTAACTGAGTGTCCTTCGCGTCGGCGGACTGCCAGACCTTCCACAGCGGCTCGACGTGAGTTGCCATCGGGTGCCGTCCCACGGCATCGACAGCGGCCCGGCGGACCATCGCGTGATTGTCCGTCATGAGAGCCAGAGCCGCCGCCGAATCGAAATCGGTCCAGCTCGTTCGTTCGGCCAGGCAACGGGCCAAATGAGTGAGAATAAGCGGTGAACGGTCGTCGATGATTTTCTCGATGGTTTTCTGATCCAGTGATCCCAGGCGTTCCATCACCCAGAGTCCGCAGGCACGCTGACTATCGTTCTTTGAGGTCATGATCGCCCGCTTCACGGGAGCGACCGCACTTTTGCCAAAGCGGTCGATCAGTTCGTTCGTCGCCAGGGTTCGAACAGTGATGTTGGGACTTCCCAAGGCCTCGACGAGGAAGGGGAGTTCGACTTGGGAGAGGTTCGTCGCACTGTGCGGCGTGGCCCCCTCACCGGTGTAGACAATGCGCCACACGCGGCCCTTCTCGCGGTCGCGACGCGGATTGTTGAGCGGGACTTCATAGTGGCCGATGACTGCGTTATAGAAGTCGGCAACATACAGCGCCCCATCCGGGCCCAGCTTCACATCGACCGGGCGAAACCAGCCATCGTCGCAGGTGATGAAGTCAGGCTGGGAGTTCACCAGCAGTGTTGAGCCGTGCGTGTCGAGCTTGTCGCGGTGGACCTGCCCATTGACCGGGTTGCAGAGATAGAGGCACTCCTGAAACTCCTTGGGGAACTGAGGGGCCTGATACCACGCGACACCGCAGATGCCGGTGGAGCCGTGGCTGTGGTCGATCATGTCGGGGCCGTAGCCGAGTCCATCGTGCGGCTTGCCGAAGCTGGAGTAGTACGCCCCGCGCAGCAGCATCGTCAGCGGCATCGAGTGGCAATCGGCATCGAACGCATTCCCCCAGTGGTCGAAGCAGAGCCCGAATGGATTGACTTGGCCCCAGGTGAACTGCTCGATCGCTGAGCCGTCCGCCTTGAAGCGAAACGTGTTGCCGGAGTTCAAAGTCAACGACTGCCCGTCGCGGCCCTTGATGTTCGACGTGTTCCGGAACCCGTGCGTCGCATAGACCCAGC
>JAYSUV010000647.1:0-3056 GCA_043718945.1 Planctomycetota bacterium | reverse complement strand
GGCTGACGCCGCCCGGCTCGCCACGAGTGTTGGAAACGACCACGGAAGGACGCCCCCGGACATGCTGGACTTCTTGATCCGACGGCTCTCGATCGGCCTGCTGACGCTCTTGCTGATTACATTCGGCGTGTATGGTCTGGTACGCGCCATGCCGGGTTCGCCGCTCTCTCGTGTTGAGGATCGCGGCGACCTCAAACGCCAAATCTCGGATGCCGATCGCAAGGAGTTGGAGCGGCAGTACGGTCTGGATTTGCCGTGGCCAGTGGCCTATGTGAAATGGGTCACGAGCATGGCCAGCGGGGATCTCGGTCGATCATTTACTCATAAACGCCCGGTCAGTGAAGTCATCGGCCAGCGCATCGGCCCGACCTTAATCCTCTCCACAACCTCGCTGTTGCTGGCCTATCTCATCTCGATTCCGCTCGGGTTGCTGTCTGTCGCCAGGTCCGGCAAATGGGACGAACGCGCGATCGGCATCTCGCTCTACGTCTTGTACTCATTCCCGGGCTTCGTGGCGGCGTTGATGTTGCAACTCGTCGTGGCTGTGAAGCTCGATTGGTTGCCGCTGTATGGGATGAAGTCGGACGAGTACGACACGTTCTCCACGGGCGGAAAGGTCTGGGATATCGCCAAACATTCGGTACTGCCGATCATCGTCTTCACCTACGGCAGCTTGGCGTACTACACCCGCTTTATCTATGCCAACATGCAGGAAGTGATTCGTCAGGACTACATCCGCACCGCCCAGGCCAAGGGGCTGGGCCCGTTCGCGGTGATCGTTAAGCACGCCTTCCGCAACACGTTGATTCCGTTTGTCACCAAGATCGGGCTGAGCCTGCCCGCACTGCTCAGCGGGTCGGTCATTATCGAACGGATCTTCAATTGGCCCGGCCTCGGCCAGCACTACTTCTCGGCGATCCTAGAGCGCGACTACCCCGTCATCATGGCGCTGACACTGCTGTTCTCGGTGCTGACGCTGGCGGGTCAGTTGCTGGCCGATCTGCTGTATGCCCTCGTCGATCCCCGCGTGCGGATCGAGGACAGTGGAGGGTGAGTCCGTAGCTGCGTTCGCCAGAACGCGGGCTGCCTGAACCAGCGTTCGCACACGGTGAAGACTTCCGAAGGAGTGTGGTCGCCATTCTACGCATAATCCCCTGGCATTCTCGCCCCGAAGGGGCTTGACTCGATAGCCCAGGGCGCAGCCCTGGGAACACTTGGCTCCCTTCAACCGATCAAGGCCCAACGGGCCGTCACCCGCTGGCAGAGTCGAGTGACGGCCCGTTGGGCCTTGGGGAAAGTTGGCCTCTCTATTCCCAGGGCTGCGCCCTGGGCTATCGAGTCAGGCCCCGTTGGGGCCGAGGAGCGAGAACCTGCGTACAATGGCGACCACACTCCTTCCGAAGTCTTCGGAGACTTCGGATGTCTGTTGGCACCCGCGAACGCCGAACCAAGTCGCCCACCTTCTGGCGAAGGTCGCTACGTTCGCCTATCCCACGTCCTCCGACAGCCCAGGTTCCCCCTCCATGCCCGACCCGCTCACCCCGGCTCCCCTCCCCGTTCGCAAGTCCGCCGGTTTCTGGAAAGAAACCTGGCGGCGGTTCGTGCGTCGCAAGGAGGCGGTGGCGGCGCTGGTGTTAGTGATGGGTCTGGCCTTGGTGGCCGCACTGTCGCCAGCGATTGCCGGAACGAAACCGATTGTCTGCAAATACAAGGGAAGTCTCTACTTCCCCGCGCTGAGCTACTTCAACGAGTCGTGGGAGAACCCGATCTTCCAGAAGGACAAGTTCCGCAAACGCTATCCGCTCAACCTGCCTCTGAAAGACCCCCTGAGCTGGGCCATCTGGCCGTTGTCGTTCAATGACCCATACCGCCGGGTCGAGGACAAGGAGTGGCCCGACCGGCCCGGAAACCCGCGCGGGGACCAGAGCGGCCCGACCCGCATGAACTGGTTCGGCACGGACGAAATCGGCGTGGATGTCTTTGCCAAAATGGTGCATGGCACCCGCATTGCGCTGCTCGTGGGGTTTGTGTCGATGGGGATTGCGACGGCCATCGGGCTGTTGATTGGGGCAGTCGGGGGCTATTTCGGTGGCTGGATCGACACCTTACTCAGCCGGTTCACCGAGGTCGTGATGTGCGTGCCGACGCTGGTGCTGATCCTGGCGCTGTGGTCACTGATTCAGAAGCCGACGATCTGGCACACGATGGTCATCATCGGGGCCACCGGCTGGACCGGGATCGCGCGACTGATGCGGGCCGAGTTCCTCAAGATCAAGCAGGCCGACTACGTGGCCGCCGCCCGCGTCTCGGGGATCTCCACGCCCAAGATCATCCTGCGGTACATCCTGCCCAACGCCCTCGCCCCGGTGCTGGTGCCTGTGACGTTCGGCATCGCCTCGGCCATCCTGCTCGAAAACTCCCTCAGCTTCCTCGGCTTCGGCGCTCCCCCGCCGAACCCGAGTTGGGGCAGCGTCCTCAGCTCGGCCCACGGGAATTACAAGTTATGGTGGCTGACGGTGTATCCCGGTTTGGCAGTGTTCCTGACCGTGCTGGCGTACAACGTGATTGGCGAGGCGCTGCAGGAAGCGACCGATCCGCGACTGCGCGAGGGGGGACGATAGGGAGGGTCGGAAAGGGTCCGAAACAACTTCTCGATTTGAACAGAAGAATTTGAACAGAAGGGAACGAAGGGAACGAAGGGAACGAAGGGAACGAAGGGATCAATCCAATGGCTCTTCGTTTCCTTCGTGGCCTTCTGTTCAAAAATCAAATCGGCAAGTTGTTTTGGACCATGTCCTGACAGCTTCTCCAACCGATGCTTTCGCATTCTCGCCGTCTCCTCTGATTCCGAAGAGAGAGAATCCATTCGTTCCGCGTCTCATCAGACACCGCTCGTTTGAAGCCTCGGCGTTCCTCCCTATAATCGAAGTCGACATAGCGACCCACAACGGCGTCTCGTCCGAAACTCTTGTGAAAGAGGCGGATACGCAGGCCGATTCGACAAGAGGAGTGGACCTTGAGCTGGCTGCTCGCCACGTTGCGATCATCGGTTGGGA
>JAYSUV010000646.1:0-1097 GCA_043718945.1 Planctomycetota bacterium | reverse complement strand
ACCGGTAGGCAGAGACGAGAGGTGAGAGCCAGAGGGCTGGTCTCTACTCTCGCTGACGAGACGGGTTGGTGGTCCGCTGTCAAAACCACCTTGGCGGCTGGTGGAGAGATCTGCCAGCCGCTGATTTCACCGCAGAGGGCGCTGAGTTTTGCAGAGGCCCCATTGAAGCGATTCGAGTCTTCCGGGCTGAATAAGCCCGGTCCCGTTGTCTACTCCCTCTGCACCTTTGACCACATTTCCCGCTGCGTTTTCCAATCCAATTCCATCGCGATCTGGCGGATATCTTTCTCCTGGATGTCCCCGCGTCCTTCGGTCGTCAGCGGCAGGAACAGGATCTCCTCTTGGATGTCGGGGGCGAGGCTGAGGAGTGTGAGGATCTGCGTGAGCCGCGCTGGAGTGATTTGGGCGTAGCGGGCGAGTTCGGACTGGTTGGTGATTTGGCCGGTGCGGAGGAATTCGTTGCAGTGGATGGCCAGCGCCATGAGGCGGCTGATGCGAGGGATTTTGCCTTTTTGGGTTTCGGGGCCAAGGCCGGGGTGGAAGTGTTGGCGGCCGTCTTGGCGGCGGGTAGTGTGGAAGTTGCGGGTGATGGTCAGGGCGGAGTTCATGCGATGATCCTATTGAGTGAGTGATCGAATTGGACGTGGTCAGGTGGATAGGAAGGGGCGAGTGAGTCACACGGCATCATCAGTACTTCATCAGTTGTGCGTACACGTATGCATGGAATGTCTGGACCACTATTCATACGGCGGTCTCCTGGGTGAGAGTCTGGATGCCGTTGGGGCGGAACGTGAGGGTGATTTGGCCTTGGGGACCTCGGTAGTCGATGCGTTCGATGAGGAGTTCGAGGACTCGGGCCTGGTCGCGGGGGGCGAGGGAGTTCCAGGTTTGGTGGAAGTCGGCGAGCAGGCGGGTGACTTCGGATTCGTTGATCTGGTTGGCTTGCAGCGTGGTGAGTTCGTTGTCGATCTCGGTCAGGCGGCGTTCGGTGGTGCCGATTACCACTACAGCGCACTTTACCAAAATGGCTGAATGTCGTATGACTGGCTGATGGCGATTGGGAGTGCTTTGGGACAGAGAAGGGGGTCAAGGATGAC
>JAYSUV010000645.1:0-27594 GCA_043718945.1 Planctomycetota bacterium | reverse complement strand
GCTGGGCCTCCGCAACACCCGGTGGGCTACAGCGAACTTTCGTCCGTTTCGCCAGTTCGAATTCGAATCACTTCCGGAACAGTGGTGACGAAGATCTTACCGTCGCCAATTTGACCGGTGCGGGCGGTCCGAAGAATCGTATCCACGATCTTCGCTTTCTCCGAGTCCGGAATGATGACTTCGACCTTCACTTTCGGAAGAAAGTCGACGACATATTCCGCTCCTCGGTACTGTTCCTTCTGCCCTTTCTGGCGTCCGAAACCCCGCACTTCGGTGACGGTCATCCCCTGAGCGCCCGCTTGCGTAAGGGCGTCCTTGACCTCTTCCAATTTGAAGTGGCGGATGATCGCTTCGATCTTCTTCATGATGTTCCGTTCCTGTGTACAGTCTGAACAAGAGTCAACAGAGGGGCGGTCCGACTCGAACCGCCCTGACTGCGTCTTCGTTTAGTGGAAGATGTAGCCTTCTTCGCCATGTTGCGTGATGTCCAGACCCTGGACTTCGTCGTCCTGACTCACTCGCAGACCCATCGTCGCGTCCAGAATTTTCAGGATGACGACGGTGCCGACGACTGCGATGCCGACAGCGGCCAGGACGCTAACCGCCTGCGGCACCATCTGGGCCCAGTTACCATCGATGGCTCCCAGGGGCCGTATTGCACCCAGAGTACCCTTCGGGGATCCTTCAGGCGGCGGGAACCTCGGATCCGTCACGAACCGGGTCGCGAAGATACCCGTCAGCAAGGCCCCGGTAATCCCGCCGACCCCGTGGACGCCGAAGGCATCCAGCGAGTCATCATACTTGAGCTTCGACTTCAGTGTCGTACAAGCCCAGTAGCACACGCAAGTCCCAATCGTTGCCAGAACCATCGCATTGATCGCCGTCACCGTGCCGCTGCCCGGAGTAATCAACACTAGTCCGGCCACGGCTCCCGAGCAAGCGCCCAGCACGCTGGGCTTGCCGCGTTGCAACCACTCCAAACCGGCCCAAGTCAACAGACCCGCCGCAGCTGCGAAGTGCGTCGAGACGATGCCGTTGACGGCGAGGGTGTTCGATCCCAGAGCACTTCCGCCGTTAAAGCCGAACCACCCCATCCACAGCATGGCCGCTCCGATGGCGGTGTAGGTCAGGTTGTGCGGAGGCATTGGCTCCTGGCCAAAGCCGAGCCGCTTGCCCAACAGCAGGCAGCAGATCAGAGCCGAGATGCCCGAGCTGATATGCACGACGGTGCCGCCCGCAAAGTCGATCGCCCGGAACTTTGCCGATGTATTCCACTCGCACAGCCACCCATTATCGGCCCACACCCAGTGAGCGAGCGGGCAGTAGACGAACGTGGCCCACAGCACCATGAACACGCACATCGTGCTGAACTTCATCCGCTCGGCAAACGCCCCGCAGATCAAGGCCGGAGTGATGATGAAGAACATCCCCTGGAAGGCCATGAAGAGGGCCACTGGAATGCCAGTTGTTCCCTGAGCGGGCCAGACACCTGGTTCCGACGGCAGAACTCCCTGCAACAGGACATGATTGAAGTTTCCGATAAACGGCCCGCCCAGCACAGCCCCCGGTTCGGTGCTCATCCCGAACGCCAACGAGTAGCCATACACTGCCCAGACAACACTCATCAGCCCCATCAGAAACAAGCACTGCATGAAGACGCTGAGAATATTCTTCTTCCGGACCAGTCCCCCGTAGAATAGAGCCAGCCCCGGTGCCGTCATCATCAGCACGAGTGCCGAAGAAGTGAGCATCCAGGCGATATTCCCGGAATCCATCGGGGGAGGTGCCGGAGCAGCTGCAACCTCACCTGTGACCTCCTGTGCGAAGGCCGAAACCGTTCCGAACAGGAGCGTGGACAATGCGACCAGCCCCCCAGTCTTGAGTCGAGCGAGCATTTGAACCTCATTGATGCTGAGAGGTTACGTCAAGTGATAGACGCAGAGTCGGGAGTGGATTTCGTTCCAGAATGAACCAGACACCCCCCGTTGCCACCGCTCAGTGCTCCCCAGCAAAGAACTCTGCAATGGCAACTGCAAATCTTACAAGCAATCAGTGTGCCACAAAAGTGAGCTATCAGCTGTCAGCCGTCAGCCATCAGCAGTCAGCTTGAGAAGTGGCAGTTGGTTTTTGATTGAGTTTGTGCCCATTGGTCACAGGGGCTTGGGGCCACGCTTCCTCATCACTCTGGCTGACTGCTGACTGCTGATGGCTGATGGCTGCCCGCTGCCGACTTACGCCGGGCGATCTCGGGGCGTATGATGACCTTGCCACGTTCGGAGTGGGCTGAGCGATCGCTGTGCGGGGCAACCTGCATAGAGGAAAGTCCGGGCTCCACAGGACACGGTGGTGGGTAACGCCCACCACTCGCAAGGGTCGGGACAGTGCCACAGAAAACAAACCGCCTCGTGGTCTTCGCAAGAGGGCCGCGCGGTAAGGGTGAAAAGGTGCGGTAAGAGCGCACCGCGGTTCTGGTGACAGAACTGGCAGGGCAAACCCCACCGGGAGCAAGACTAAGCAGGGCGAAGACCGGATGGAGAAGAGGGGAAAGTGGTGAAGTGACAAGGGTCAAGTGCCAAGTATCAAGTATCAAGTGACACCAGGAGTCCCTTGTAACTTGCCACTTGCCACTTGTCCCTTTTCCTCCTTTCTCTTCCTCTCCATCCGGTCACGGAGCGGTCCGTTCCGTCTGACGTCCGGGTAAGTCGCACCGAGCTGTGAAGGTAACTTCCAGCCCAGAGAAATGGTCGCTCACGACAGAACCCGGCTTATAGGCCCACTCCGAACGCGGTATTACTCAACGCTCTCTGGCTCGGTGGTCCATTCGACCCGGTCAGAGATCTCCGACAGCGGCAATTCGATCCCGATCTCCGGTAACGGCAAGTGGGCGTCTTGTCCCGCATAAATCTCACGGACAAACCCTTGCTCGGTGCGGCGGTACGCGATCACTGCTGGCTCATCCTGTTCGAAGAGAAGATCGACTCTCAACGACGGAATCGTCAAATAGCCATCTCGTTTCTCGCCGTCATCCAGTCGACGAGTCGAGTTGGACAGCACTTCGAAAACAACCACCGGGTCATCCTGGAATGAATCCGAATCGGGATTCGAGCGACAGACCACCGAAGCATCCGGGTAGTAGTAGCGGGTATGAGTCGGGAGGCGGATGTGAATCTTGGTAACAGCATTAAATGGCTGGCATGGTCGGCCCTTCAGGCGGGTTCTTAGTTCTCCGGTGATGTTGACGGTAATCTTGTTGTGCCAGTTTCCCGCTCCGGCCATCGCACGGACCGTACCACCGATGTATTCATGCTTCACCGGAGAGGCGAGTTCCCCCGCCAGATAGTCCTGCTCCGAGATCCAGTTCCACTTGAGGGCACCGGTCATGAGAAGTCCTGGGAAGAAGGAGTGCCAAATCCGCGAAAACGGAACACGACCACTGAGTTTAGCCCTTACCCCAACGGCGTGGGAGTCATTGGCAGTTTCTGTGTCTGGGCATTTGATTCCCTACTCCTTCAGAATCGACCCGCGCGGCTTGGCCTCGCCGCCCAATTCCACCGTGATCTCCACCGGGCGTTCGTCTCGCAGCACTGTAATCGTCACGCTCTCGCCCGGCTTCTTACTCTCGATGAAGCCCAGAAACTCCGCCGGGGTCGCCACCTTCTCCGCATCGACCGCGATGATCACATCCGCAGCTGCCACATCTTCGAAGACGAACACGCCGCGCTTGCTGATCTTCGGTCCCTTCAGCCCCGCCAGAGCTGCTGCTCCATCGGGTTCCAGCCGGGCAATCCGCAGGCCCTTCTCAACAACTTCGACATGGGTAATCCCCACGTCACCGCGGACCACATGCCCATGTTCGAGCAACTCGGGCACGACCCGTTTCACGAGGTTGATCGGGATCACAAACCCAATGCCAGCGCTCTGAGCGACCCGGCTGGCGATGGCGGTGTTGATGCCAATCATCCGTCCGTGTGAGTCGAGCAGCGGGCCACCGGAGTTGCCCGGATTGATCGACGCGTCGATCTGGATAATCGACTTGATGACCCAGTTCTCTTGAATCTCCAGGGTGCGGTTCAAGCTGGAGATGATCCCCAGGCTCATGGTCCGTTCGAGGCCGAATGGATTCCCGAGAGCAAAGACCCGCATCCCGACTTGCAAGGTGTCCGAGTCTCCGAGTTCCACCGGATACAGATCCTCTTCCGGGGCCTCGATGCGGATGACCGCGATGTCATTGACGGGGTCGATGCCGACAGGCTTGGCCGCGAACGATTCTCCGTTGAACAGCGTGACCTGAATCCGCTTGGCTCCCTCGATCACATGATAGTTGGTGAGGATGTGCCCCTCGGTGCTGATGATGGCCCCTGACCCCGCTCCCTCAGCCGCCATTGACAACCGGAACAACCCCTCGCGCGACACGCTCACTGTCGAGATGTTCACCACGCTGCGGTTGCACTGGTCATAGACCGCGACGTTGATGACTTCATCCGGAGACAAGCCATGCTCATTAAATAGCGAGTCAGACGCCTTCGCAGACAGCGGTGTCGACCGTGCGCGACTGCGGTCCGTCCCAATCGCCGGACTCTGAGCATTCACCGCTGGGACTCGAAATGAATCGACCGCCCATAACGTCAACACAGACGCCAGGAGAGCCGTCGTGAGAGAGACCAGCAGAGAGCGCATTGCAGCATCCTTCCAGAGAAACCGACCTCTTCCGAGGCACGGAATATGGCACTGTATCCGCGATACGGCGAATCCACTCAAGAGGGATTCTGAGAACGGCGCTATCGCTCGTCAAACTTCCGAAGTCTTCGGATGTCTTGGTGGGCGCGAAGTCATTCGCCCGGTATCGGGGAGCCTGAAACCCATTTCGTACAAAGACTCACTTGGGTTCCAAGTTTCCATGAACCAGCCGGTTGAACTCTTCGGGATCAAAAGCGTCGGGGGCTTGGTCTCGGAGCAGTTCCTGGACGGCTTTCGAAGCGAGAGGTGACTTGCGCGGGGCGCGCGGCGCGCGAGAAACAGGAGCCACTTCTTCCCCTGCAATCGTTTGGATCTCCCGGCCCGCTGCGGGTTCGGACGCTGTGGGATCTTCAACGTCTGCCGGAAGCAGGGACTCCTCACCGGGGACCGCTCCCGCCTGGGACGTGCGAGGTCGAATCGTGTATCGCGGTCCCCCCTCGCGCCAGACCTTGGGACGCTTCGGGATCCCCGCAATGTTGTTTTGATCTTTCGCAGCCTGCACGACCCAAGCCATCAGTCGGGCATACTGCTCGGTCCCGCTCGCGCCTCGAAACACCCCATTGTGCGGCCCATCTGCCGTCCGCGCGCGAACCAGTAACGGACTCTGCTCGGGGTTCTCGGTGTCGACATATTTCAGAATCGCCGTCAGATTGACATCGGACTTCACTCCCTGTTGCAGCTTCAACGGACTCAGAGCGGACGCTCCGTGGCAGCTTCCGTTCCCGCATTTATTTAAAGTGAGTCGTTGAATGTGTCGGCTGAATTCGACTTGAGTGGCCGTGGAGACGACCGCCCCTCCCGTGACGGGACGGGACTGCACGCTGGGCGAGGTGGTAGTCTCAGAAATCTCGGTGCGTCCGAGAGCTGCTTCAGCTGACTTCAGGAGGCTCAATGCTTTCTCGCGCGTCGGTTCGAGGACGAGCGCCGCTTGTGCTTCGGCACTGGCCTCCTCGAACAATTGGTTTTGCTGACACCACCACCCCAGATCGAGATGGTCGCTGGCCGAGGGCTGCTCGTAAGACTCTCTCAGTTGCTGGTAAGCCAGCTGCAGAGTCGGAGCCACGGTTCGGACTTGAGCAAACGGCAGGACCACGGACCCGTTTTTCGCCTGGACCTGGTAGCCCGTTTCCAGTTCCGTGATTTCACCCTGAAACACCCGCCCGTCGCCCAGCACCACGCAGCCAGTCTCTTTGACAGCGGCGGGGTCAGGAGACACCGGGTTCACGTCGATCGGTGTGAAGGGGGTCATCCGCTGCGTCAACGGCGGCGCGACAATCATCGACCTGCTGGTTCTCGGCTTAGCAACTTCCTGGGAGTGGACCGCCACTGCCCCCATGACCAGACAGATTCCGCTGGCTGCGCACCAGAAAATTGAGGATCGCCAACGATTTGTAGACATGACGGAACTCCCTCTCCGAGGGGGCAGTCTGCCGGTCTCGGCGCGACACCCCAGCCGATGTGAATCCATTCACTCGGTCAACGAGCGGGAGTGTACGACCGATTGCCAGAAACAGGCAAGATCGGAGTGCATCCGCTCATTGGCGGTACTGTGCTGTGGACCGGAGAAATGCGAGTCAGTGCCCTCACTGGCGCGACGGGTTCCCCCACCAACCCGACGCGTCAGCGAGGGCGAATGTCTCTCGACGTTCGCCAAGTCACTCGGCCCCCAGAAGAAGTATTGGGCGTCACCCCGAACTTGGACGCGAATTGACGGCAGCCCTCGCTGACGCTTCGGGTGAGTGATCAGGTTGGGGGGGAATCGATACGACTTGGAACGTTTTCTAGAACCGAGCCTTCCGCCCCGACAGATACTTCACCAGTGCGTGATCAAACCGCATGCTGGTATCAAGTTCCACAAAGTCCGCCCCCATGCCGAGGCACTCTTTGCGGTAGTTCCCCCGCAGCTCTTGCATCGCCCGCAAGTAGTCTCCTTTGATCCCCTGGGCATCGACGATCAAGTTCTCCCCGGACTCTGGCTCCAGCAGATCGAGCATCCCGTCGAATGGGAAGTGGACCTCGGACTCGTCGAGAAC
Source organism: Planctomycetota bacterium (assembly GCA_043718945.1). GTDB lineage: Bacteria > Planctomycetota > Planctomycetia > Planctomycetales > Planctomycetaceae > TH-plancto1. The sequence continues at coordinate 20,824 of JAYSUV010000645.1, read as the reverse complement.
ATGGAACATGATCACATCGTGTCCGCCAAATCGCAGCTGGCGAATCGCCTGGATGACCGGCTCGGGTTCGACGAGCAGATCAGAGAAGACCATCACCAGACTTTTATGCTTCAGCATGCTCGCCATCTGGCGCAGGTTGCGAGCCACATCCGTCTGGCCAGCCGGCTTCGTCTTGGCGAGCAGGGCCAGAATGTTGGCCAGTTGCGTCCGCTTGCTGCGCGCGGGCAGGCTCGCGCGGATCTTGTCGTCAAAGGTAATCAGCCCGACCGGGTCCTGCTGATGCACCATCAAGTAAGCCAGCGCAGCTGCGAGGCAGACTGAGTATTCGAACTTGCTCAGATCCTGGCGATAGGTGAACGCCATACTCTCGGACAGGTCCATCACTAGATAGCCGGTGATGTTCGTTTCGGCTTGATACTTCTTGACGTAGTAGCGGTCGGTTTTGGCGTAGACCAGCCAGTCAATGTCCTTGGGGTCGTCTCCTTCCGCGTAGCGGCGGTGTTCGCTGAACTCGACGCTGAAGCCCTGGAAGGGGCTTGTGTGTAGCCCGGATAGAAACCCCTCCACGATGAATCGAGCGCGCAAGTCGAGCCGGGCGACTGTCCGAATCACCTCGGGTCTCAGGTATTGCTCAGCACCAGCCATGAGGGTTGTGGGTTGAGGGTTGTGGGTTGAGGAGTGTGGGTTGAGGAGTGTGGGTTGTGGAGTGTGGGTTGTGGAGTGTGGTCGCCAGTCTACGCGGAACGCCAGCCTCCGGTCCCGAAGGGGTCTGACTCGATAGCCCAGGGCGCAGCCCTGGGAACACGGATCTCCCACAGCCCCCCAAGGCCCAACGGGCCGCAACTCGACTCCGCACGAAGGGCGGTCAGCAGGCATCAAACATTGTTCCGCATCCTCGTCCCTCTCTTCCACACCAAGCGACTGAGAGGAACCGAGTGGCGGCCCGTTGGGCCTTGATCGGCGATGGGCCATGCATTCCCAGGGCTGCGCCCTGGGCTATCGAGTTTGGCCCCTTTGGGGCGAAGAGTGTGATGGCAGAGGTTGTCCCTGCGGAGAATGGCGATCGCACTCCTTCGGAAGGTGTTGTTGTATGGCGATGAGAGTTCTAACCCTCAACCCTCATCTCTTAACGATCCCCATTAAAACAATGGAACTCGCCCCAATTGCCGTCGCACGATCACCCATTGCCCGGCGTGCATCAACCAGTGGCTCCCCTGCATCGAGACCGCCGCCGCCACATTCGGGGCATAGGAGCGGATCATCTCGGGCGACTCCTTGTCGAGGTCTTGGTCGCTGAGCTTGGCCAAGGCTACCAGTGTGGCAGCTCGTTGTTCGCGGTACACCTTCAGCAGTTCGGCCTTTGGGAGGAGCTGGGCCGGATCGTTGATGCTGGCCGTCTCCTTGGTGAACTTCTCCGCAAAGCCAGCGGGCAGAGCGGGCATCGAACCGGGAATCGCGGCCTGCATGATGTGGTTCTCGGAGGCGATGATGTGCCCCACCTGCCAACTGATATGGTTGGCCCCCACCGCCGGGCGATGCAGCATCTCCGCCTCGGTCAGGTCTTCGAGGTATCCCAAGCTGACGAATTCGGCCATATCGAGGCCGACTTTGATGGCTTCACGAGAGTTCATAGGGTGTCCTTTGGCTGAGCGATGACCAAGTCAAGAGGTTGTGACGGGCGTGAGCGTACCGAACATCTCGTCGAATCCTACCCCAACCGGGGGCGAGAGTCGACAACCGGGAGTGTCGGCCGCGTGACACACACACCGCACGGGGCATTCACTCCTTGGCGGTCCCCCCGAGGAATCTCAGTCGCGGAGCGACTGAGCAACGAAGGCGATGTCGCTCCGCGACTCGCATTTCGTGTGATACTGCCTACTAGCGATTGCACCCACCCTCGCATCAGTCCGATGTCTTACACCCGCACCCGCTTTCAACGGTTGTTATACTCCCCTCCGACCCTCAACCCTCCTACCCTCAACCCTCAACCTCCCCCCATGCCTGCTGACTTTGAAGCGTGTGCCCATTCGGTTCAGCAGCTGTCGCGGGCGGTGACCGCGCTCGATGCGCGGTGCGGGGATGCGCGTCTGGCTCCTCTGGTGGGGCGCGAGTGGTACGAACTGCTGGCCCGTAAACTGGTGCCCCAGCTGTCTGACCAGTCGTATCTGGTCGTGGCGGTGGTGGGCGGGACGAACATCGGGAAGAGTGTGGTGTTCAATCACCTGGCCGGGTTTCGAGCGAGTGCGACCAGCCCCCTCGCCTCGGGGACCAAGCACCCGACATGCTTGGTGCCAATTGGGTTTCGCGAGACGCACGATTTGCAGGCGATCTTCCCCGGCTTTGTCCTTCGAGACTGGGCGGGTGCGGATGAGCCCCTCAAGGAAGAGGGCGTCGACTGGCTCTTCATCCGCGAGTGCGACGAGACTCCGGCCAATCTGCTGATCCTCGACACGCCCGATGTCGACAGCGATGCCCGCATCAATTGGGATCGGGCCGACAACATTCGCCGCTGTGCCGACGTGCTGGTCGCCGTCCTCACGCAGCAGAAGTACAACGACGCCGCCGTCAAGGAATTCTTTCGCAAGGCAGCTGCCGAGGACAAATCGATCCTGCTGGTGTTCAACCAATGTTTGCTGCCGGAGGATGAACCGTACTGGCCGTTGTGGGTTGGAACGTTCTGCGAAGAGACGAAGATCCGCCCGCAGATTTTGTATGTGGCTCCCAACGATCGCCGCGCCGCCGAGTCGTTGCAGTTGCCGTTTTACGAGCGACCGTGGCCACCGACGGCGACAGCGGTGGATGCCGGAGTCGCGCGCAATCTGATGGCCGACCTGACCTCGCTGCGGTTCGGGGAGATCAAGTTGCGCTCGCTGGGCGGCTCGTTGCGGCAGCTGATCGATCCCGAGGACGGCGTTCCGCGCTGGCTGAATGAAGTGCGTGGTCAAAGCGATCAGTACCACCGGGCGGCCCAACTGCTGACCGCGAACAAACTCGCCGAGGTCGCCGATTGGCCGACCATTCCGACGAGTCTGCTGGTGGGTGAAGTCCGCCAATGGTGGGGCGGTCAGCGCAAGGGGTGGACCGCCCGTGTGCATGACTCGTACAACCTGCTGACCCGCGCGGTGATGGCCCCGGTGCGGATGGCCCGCGACCGAATTCAAGGCGAGCCGGTCGACCCCGTTCAACTCTACCGCGACCGCGAATGGGCCGCAGTCCTGGAAACGATTGAGAAGGTGTACGAGAAGCTCGAATGGCTGACGGAACTCGGCAACGATTTACTGAAGCCGAGGCTGTCGAAGCTGTTGACCGGGGTCTCCCGCTCGGGATTGATCCAGCAGATCCGTCATTCGCATGAGCAGACCGACATCGCAGCTGAGTTGCGATCGCTGGTGCAAAGCGAGATGGCGACCTTCTCGGAGGACAGTCCCGAGTTCTTCAAGCTCTTCCGTCGACTCGATTCACTGGCCGCAGCAGCGCGTCCCGCCGTGTCGGTGATCCTAGCGGTGACCGGCGTGGGACTGGTCGGCGATGTCATGTTCGCTTCGGTCGCGACATCGACGCTCGGTCATCTGACAGCCGATGTCGTCGGCGGAACGGTGGCGGCTTCGGTCGGTGAATCGGTCATCAGTGAAGGCGTGTCGCAAGGCGCGGGACAATTCCAGCTCAGGCTGCGGAAGCTGCACCAGCGGTTCGCGGAGGCCCGCGCGAACTGGCTGGCCAAGCTGCTTAAAGAACACTTGCTGGGGACGCTCCCGGAAGACCTGCAAGCCGCCAGTCGCATGTCGACCAGCCCCGAGTTTTTGGCAGCGGCCAATGCGGTGGAGAACGTCTGCCGGACCGTGCGGATGCTGTAGTCGATGTCACTCCAACGACTATTTTGATGCAGTCAACACCAAGATCCAAGCTGTGTATGATGAACATGGCTGCGAAGGCGACTGGATCAAAGATGCGTTGAAGGAGTTGGCGGAAACTCATCGTCGTTGCCCATTTGACAAATCTGGCGAGGCAGACCCTGTCACCGATGAATGATGTCGAGAACTGCTTCGGGAGAACTGTCATGGGTTGGGGCGACAAATCTGATAACACTCTTCGGGTTCTCTCAAAGTACCTCCGTGAGGGGAAGCTTGAGGAATTCAAACGTGGCTTGTCCGAGAAGCCTGAGTTTCTCACGCGGCCTGATGGCAGCGACGCATGGCTTGAGGAGGCCGCAAAATCCGGGTGGATTTTACTCGGTGAGTTCCTGTTGAGTATGGGACTTGGTGTTAACGTTGTCGCGAATCTGAAGGTGCAGGCTGTGACTCCCTTGTGGATTTCAGCATCGAAAGGTCACTTGGAGTTCACCAATTGGTTGCTCGACCACGGGGCACATGTCAATCTCCCATTGTTTGGTCAGATGACCTGCTTTCCACTGTTCAATGCAGCCAGTGAAGGTCATCTGGATGTAGTCAAGCTGTTGATTGATCGAGGAGCGAATACGGATTTCGTCTGGCGCGGGAGTAACGTGCTAATGGAGGCTGCCACCTATGGTCAGGAGGAGGTTGTCGACTACCTCCAATCAGTCGGGCTTCGGGATCTCCGTGAGACGACGCCACCGGATTATCCAACCTCCCACAAGGAACTCCTGGAGATCGTCGTTGAGAAGCATGGACAGCTGGGAGACTGGACTGCGGAGATTCCCGGCCAGCCAAATGTCGTGGTGAGGGTCGCTGGCCCGAAGGAACCAGGAAAGCCCAAGTGCCTGTTCACGATCGGGCTCAGCGATATCAAGCTGGAGATCAATGGAGGAGGGGTCATGGTCACCGAACTGATCGTGCCGTTGCCCGCAGAATGGCCGCTCGATCCTCAGTCGCAACGGGAAGTTCGCTGGAACTGGCCACTCCGAGAACTGGAGCGGATCGTCGATCTAGTCCGCTCCACTCGCACATGGCCACATGCGAAGAAGGCAATCTTCCATGGAGACCCTCCACAGCCACTGGTGGCCGGATCAAAACTATCGAGTTGGGCCGCTCTTTGCCCCACAGAGAGCCATCAGTTTGCAGACTATCGCATTTTCGACTTGCATCTTCTATTTCCCGTTTACCCGGAGGAGGTGGCATTGATTCTCAGGGAGGAAGAAGAAGAGCTGCAGAAGAGATTTCAGGCTCACGGCATCCCGCAATGGATCGACCCGATTCGGCCAAATATGGTGTGAGCGACTATCCCGCCGGGTGCCACTGACGGTCGCTTTGGGCCGCCAGTGCCTTCGTGCATCGGGAGGCGGAGGAATCGTGGGTGGCGATCCGTGGGCGGCCAGCAAAGCCCTTGCCAGTGCGACCCGACACCCAGTTCAGCTGACGGGGGCAGCGACAGTCGACTGAGACTCCGCATGCTGCTCGATCAGGGTGTTCGCGGCATCCAGTGCTTCCGCGTCCTCCAAGTCCCAGACCGCGCCAGCCTCCAAATGACCTGCCGTCATCGCCAAGTTCGCGAGCGTTTGGCCCATCCGCCACTCGGGACGGATGCGGCTGAGTTGCGCGAGCGCGTCGAGCAGGTCCAGACGTGTTCGTTCGGACAAGTTCATCGTCTGTCTCCCACGGTAGGCAAGCTACCGACCGGTCCGTTGAGATCGCCAGTCACCTCGACCATGATCGAAGTTCCCGGCAGGTATCTGGCCACACGCATGGCCCGCGTCACACCATCATAGATCACGAGTTCGCCGTCACTGCCACGTTTCACTTCCACGGGAGGCATCCCGAGGACGGAAGTGCCGTATCGCGAGAATTGCCTCTGCAATTTCAGCGAGTCAGCCCCCTCACTTCGAGAACCCGGTAGACGTAACGAGGCAGGATCGACCTGCAAATACTCGCGTGGATTCATGGGTGAACTTTACCGGACCGGACAACGGTGAGCGAGTGCAATCCACGAGACACAGACCTTCACACGCCAAACAAACATCGCCGGGTTCCACGGGCGGTCGCTGGGGACTGCCAGCGTCTGCGGGCATCGGGAGGTGGAGGAATCGTGGGTGGCGATCTGTGGGCCGTCTCCGCACAGGCGAGTCAATGCCGTCGCCTGTGACACCCCACGCCCGGACCTAGGGGGTCCAGGCTACGCGGAGCGACAGCCGACAATGGCCTACTTGGACCCACGCACCGTCAGTGCCGACTGTCCGGCTCCACGCTCAGCCCCGGCGGGAAAGGCGTGCTTGGGAGGCTCGAATCTCAAGAGGGCGGACGGACCGTCAGCGCCACCGATCTCGTGGGTCCAGATGGGCTTACCTGATTGGAGGAGACTCAAACTCCAGCCGGAGTCGTTGTTGTCCCGCACGGTCAACGTGATCGGGGCACCGGGAATGACCTTCATTCGCGCTCCCAAGTAGCGATCCGTGAGGATCGCTTTGACCTTGGCGGAGAACCCGGCTTCTCCTGCGGGGTCGGCCACTTGCACGTCAATATCAATGGCCCGGCCAGGCGACAGAAGTGTTGACCCCCGTAGACTGGCGGCACCGATGCGTTCCACGATGGACTGGTCCGGCATATCGACGCCCCGGACGTTGTAGACATTGGAACGATCCGGGTCCGAGGCGATATACCAGTGCCGTTGATCGGGGCTGTCTCGCAAGTGCATGCCGCCGGGGAGTGTGTAATTCCAGACGATGCACTCGCGACTGACACTGACCAGCGAACTGCCATCAATCAGGAGGTAATCCGCCCCCACCCATTGCAGGATTTGTCCGGAGATTGGCAGCGGGAATTGCTTCTTAGTCTCTCCCGTATTCAGATCAATGACGCGGAGTTCACCGCCATCCACCCGCTGAGTGAGGGCCGCAAAGAAACGTCCTTCCGGATGAAACGCGTATGCGGCTGCAAAGTCTTCCGCCAGTTCTGAGAGGGCAATCGACCCCGCTGGCTTGCCAGTCTTCGACTCCAGGAGGCAGATCGTTCTGCGCCCGGCATCAGTCACGGCCACGTAGTCTCGCGCTGGCGACAGCTCGGGGCGCAGATCACCAATTTCGACCTCATAGAGGGCTTTGTTGAACTCGGTGTCCCACAGAGTCATGCGCCCCGGTGCTGTGGTCAGCAAGCTGAAGTTGTCGATGAACTCGGCGTATCCGACGCGCTGGTCCGGTCCGGGGGCTGCGTCGTGGTAGGGAGCCAAGTTTCCCGGATGCGAGCCGTCTCGCACTGCCCAAATATCCAACCGGTCGAGCCCGTCGGCATTCTGCGTACAGACTCGCGTGCCGTCCTGGCTCACACTCATCAGCACCGACAGGGGGGGCAGCGGAACGCTCTTCTGCTTTTCCCCTGTCTTGAGATCGAGAGTCTCCAACCAAAAGCGAGTCTCTGGCTCAGCAGCGAGCAGCCCGGCAGCATTCAACGCCAGCGGATCGCTGGTGTACATCACGTACCCCACTCCGCTCGGAGACTGCGAGAGACAGCCGATGTAGATTTGCCCTTGGGGGATTTCGACCCCGCGGGCGGTGGCCTTCACGGGCACGGGCGGCTTGCCCGGCTTGACGTTCCAGTCCACCTCTTCGAGTTCCACGCGCGTGACCCCCGTCCGGTCGACGGGCTTGGATTCCACGACCGGATGCGTGGGCTCGGGAGTGCCGGGTTCCACCGCCGGTGTCCCCAGGCTGGCTTTGATCTCCGTTGACAGATCGTGTGTGACAAGTACTCCATCCACCGCGATCGCCAACTGATCTGGACTGACCACACGCACAGGGTAGATCGGCGGCGACATCAGTTCGGCGATCAGCTTCCCCTCGACGAAATCATAAACCGCTTTCCCCCGGATCAGAAGATGCCGGTGATCGGGAAACCACTCCAGTGCCCCCCCCTGGTAGTTCTCTCGCGGCGCGATTGTCTCGGCCAGTTCCGTCAGATCGAGCTGCCTGGAAATCGTCCCTGTTTCGACTTGCCACACACGCAGCTGAGGTGCGTCCCCGCCCAGCAATGCCGCGAGTTGCTGTCCATCGATTGAGAAGGCTGCACCAAGGCATTCCGGCTGCCCCACGAGCGAAAGCGTCGCCGCCACCGTCCCCAGGTCGAGATCGGTGATCGTCAACCCGGCGGTTTTTCCAGATCGCGTGACCGTGACGAAGTATCGCCCGCCGGGGCTGATCGCCCAGCCGTCGTCGACTTTCCAATTCCCCAGTTTCACGATCGCTTTCGGCAGGAACTCCGGGACGGAAAAGACTCGCAGCTCTTTATTATCCTCGAAGACGAGCCGAGTCATCCCGGCGAAGGCTACCAGCTTCGACGCATTCCCACTGAGCTTGATCGGCGGCAGTGCTTTATTCTGAGCGAGGCTAAAGACCGAGATCGCACTGTCCCACTGCGGTTTCCCGGCGAGGTACTGGCCGTCGGGACTGAGAGTTTGCCCCTTGCTGCTGCCGAATTCCAGATTGCGGACCTGCCCGAGTTTTTTCTTCTCGATCAGGTTCCAAACTTCACGATACTGCTTCTTCTCGTCATTGAGCCCCAGAGCCACGAACGGACCCGGAGTCACCGAGTACAGCACCCGCAGGCGAGTCGACTCCACGAAGTCCGGGCCGATCGCACCCAGAGACGGCATCTTTAAACTCAGCTTGGCTCCCGCAGCTGCGAAGCTCCCACGCGGAGCCGGGTCGAGAGCCAGTGACCAGCTCGGCGACTTGGGCTGTTCGGTCGGTCCGACTGGGGGCACCTCCGCCGGGACGACGGGCTTTTCGGGTGTCGGTGTCGTAGGAACTGGCACCACGGGCTGGGGCTTCATCTCCACCACAGCGGGCGGAGTGGTCTTCGGCGGCACGACCGGGGCAGGCTCAGGCGGTTCAGGTTTCGTTTTGGGAGGAGTACCCGGTTGAGTTCCATACGGGTTTGCTGCCGTGGATGGAGACGAGCCACCGTATGGGTTCGAGGCGGTCGAATCCGGGGCCGTCGCGGGTGCTGGAGTTGTTGGGGGAGCCGATGTGGCGTCACCTCCAGCCACACTTCCTCCACTTGCATACGGATTCACCGGCGGCGGAGCGGGCGAGTTTCCACCACACCCCATCAGCCCACTGATGGCGCACGCCAGAACAATGCCGCACATGCTGCGGTTTCGTGACACCATTGCCCCCTCCTGATCTTTCGTGATCCAACTCAGACAACGGTCAGTTTAAGCCGTTTGAGGTGGTCTTCAAGTCCGACACCGGTTCCCGACACGGAGTACGAGTCCAGTACTCAATAAGTTCCCGGTTTCTCTCCAAAAACAGCTCACCCCAGTGATAACTCTTGAGCAACCCCTCGACGGGGCGTCCCATCTGACACAGCGCGGCATACAGAGCCTCGATCGTTGCCAGCCCCTCCTCTGGGTCTTCAAACACCCGTGACTGCCTCGGATACGCCGTTTGCCAGGACCCCAGACTGCGAACTGGAACATCCGCGTAGGACTTCTCCATCTTGGCAGCCCAGCGCCACGAACCGTCCAGCAGCACCAAACCCCGGTCATGGTCCTCCGCAGAGAGTTGTGGCCCGCCCAGCCCCAGCCGTACGTACCCCTCCAGCGACTCCGTGCCGCGTTTCGGGTAACGCCAGAACACAAACTCACCCGTTTTCCGCAGCGGCTCGACCGAACACTTGCTTCGCTTCTCCGCCCGATGCACCACGATGATCGTCGTCGGGGTCATGGCAGCGACTTCAGCTTGGTGATCTCGGCCTGCAAGGCGGTGATCTCTTTCTCGAGCCGAGGCACATCTGCCGGATCATCCGGCTGGGCCTTGGCCCCGGCAAGCTGCTGCTGAAGATTGGTGATCTTTTTCTTCGCGACCTCGATTTGCTTCTGGACCTTTTTGTTCATCGCGAGAGCCTTCTGGGGTCGGGACCGTTGAGTCCAGATGATAACACGATTTGAAGCACGGAGGGATTGCAATGGCTCGGTGAATTGACGAAGTGTGCGCAGCCTAAACGTCGGTGCCCCGACTCCGAAGGGGTCTCGCCCCGTAGCCTAGGGTTGCCCGCGCAGCGGGAAACCCTGGGTTTGCAATCGATTTCGCGAGTTCCAACCCCAACGGGATTGCGTCAACTGTGGGACGCAACCCCGTTGGGGTTGAGGGGTTTTTCGGGCGTCTTAACCTAGGGTCTTCCGCTGCGCGGCCGACCCTGGGCTACGAGACGAGACCACGTAGGGTCAAAGACCTAGCGACCTCACGATCCACCGAAGTTTGAGTCGCACACACGTTGACGAACGCCGCCAGAACCGCCACTGTGACTCGTCCAGATGTGACGTTCGCCAGAACGTGGGCTGACAGCACTCAGGGAATGCACCATGTCGACGACGAAAAAACTTCAAATCAGAACTCTCGCTATGGTCATCCTTGTGCTGGGAGGGACGAGACTCTGCGCCGAAGATACCCCCGTTGCGAAGCGCATCTTCCTCGACGAATTCCGCCCACGTCCGGAACTGCGCACCGAGGAGCATCTGCTCACGCGGGCCAAGTTCTCGTGCGTCAATGTCCATTCGCATCCCGACAAGCTCAGCGACGAGGAAGTCGCCGAGATGGTGCGAGTGATGGACGAGTCGAACATCGCGGTCAGCGTGAGTCTCGACGGCCAGGCCGGGCCGCGATTCCCTGAGCAGATGCAACGCTTCGCGGGCCAGTACCCCGGCCGGTTCGTGCTGTTCGTTCGCATGGACTACATCGGCGAGGGGAACCCGGACGACCCGGCGACGTGGGAGCTGCACCGACCCGACTTTGGGGTGCGGATGGCCGACAAGCTGAGCGAGGCCGTGAAGCTTGGGGCGGGGGGGCTGAAGCTACTCAAAGATCTGGGACTGAGGCACAAGGACCAGTCGGGGAAGCTGATCTCTCCCGACGATCCGCGTTTCGATCCGGTCTGGCAGCGGGCGGCGGAATTGGGAGTGCCGGTGCTCTGGCACTGTGCCGACCCGGTGGCCTTCTTCCGCGAGAACAACGTCCAGAACGAGCGCTGGGAGGAACTGTTCCGCCACCCGGAGTGGGGCTTCCATGACGCCGACCTCAGCCATCTGCCTCTGCCGAAGAATCTCCCGCCGGGAGTCCCCGCCGCTCATCGCCAACTAATCGAGGCCCGCAACCGCGTCATCGCCAGGCACCCGAAAACGACGTTCATCTGCGCCCATATGGCCGACCTCCCGGAGGACCTGGCCCAGCTCGATGCGTACCTGACCCAGTACCCGAATATGAACGTCGAGATCTCGGCCCGCGTCTCTGAACTGGGGCGGCAACCATACACCGCTCGCAAGTTCTTCCTCAAGCACAGCGACCGCATTCTCTTCGGCACCGATGGAGTTCCGCCGGTCTCCGAACTGATCCCGCACTGGCGGTTTTTGGAAACCTTCGATGAGAACTTCCCGTACGAGGACAACCCTTTCCCACCGCAGGGGCTGTGGAACATCACCGGCATCGGCCTGCCGGATGAGGTGCTGAATAAGGTCTATTCGGAGAACGCCGCCCGGCTGATCCCGGCGGTCAGGCGGGCGATGGAGTCGAAACGCCTGAAGGAGAACCCCGTGCGGTGAACAAGATCGCGAATCTCGTGGAGCACGTTTCCGTGATGCACGCGATCCTGCTCACTCAGGGCAGCCTCCATGTAGGCGATGTCGCTCCGCGACTCGCATTCCGCGTGAAGAAAGAGCCACTTTCCTCGGCAGGCTGACGCCGTGCCGCTCTCACAGGCATCAAGCGAGCGGCCAGTAAAAACTTACCCGCCAGACTTCGGAAGGAGTGTGGTCGCGATCCTACGCTGGTTTTCGCTCCTCCTTCCCAGGGCTTCCCAGGCGTGGAGCACTGGAAAATCACACGCCTCCCCAGAAGAGAGGCCACCGCTGGCCCGTCTTTGTCCTGTCTTTGTCCCGCTAGGGACACCCGACACGAGCCCACCGCTTCAGCGGTGGGACCACGATTCGCTCGCAGTTCGCAGCCCCGGCAGGGGCGACAGATACTCGCACGGTGACTTCGCATTGACCGCCGCTCGGCCCCGGGCTTTCGCAGGCGTCTGCCGTCCCTAACGGGACTTGTCGTTTTGGTCGGAATCGCTTTCCCACCGTTGAAACGGTGGGCTACTGTCGCGTGTCCCTGGCGGGACGAAGAGGGGAGTTTCCGCAGGAAATACAGGCATGGGCAGCCGTGCCCCAGCGAAGTGGAAGAACTGATCGAAGCCGGGGTTTTCTGCGTAGGATGGCGACTGCACTCCTTCCGAAGTCTCAGAAGACTTCGGAAGTCTTTTGGTGCGTGAAGTCTGGTTGCTCGACTAAGGAGCCTCAGTCGCGGAGCGACATGAGCGACGACCGACTCGACAGCTGTTTCGCCTTGCCAGAACTTCCTGCGGCCACTCAAACCGGCAACTCATCCACAAGAAACACCACCAGCGAGCGGGGACCATGCGCCCCGATGACCAGCGACTGCTCGATGTCTGCCGTCTTCGAGGGACCAGAAATCCAGGCGGTAAACGGGCTGGCTTGGACATTGATGCGAGAGTACGCCTGCCCCAGATTGTGGACCAGAGACCGACTCGGCACCACCAGGGCCAGATGCTGCGTCAGGAAAAACAGCACCCGGTGCGGTACGTGTTGGTCTGTCACCCACACAGCTGCGTTTTCCGCGACGGCGAGGAGTCCCGGCAGGACGGCGAAATCGACATCGTCAAATTCGTGCGGGTCAGTGACCAGATCCGCGCGAAAGTTTGTTTCGCCGACTCCGGGGCACGCGGAGACCCTCTTCTTCGCAGTTTGGTATTGAGGGAGTTCCAGCAACCTCGCTTGGGCCTCGGCCAGCGAGGCGACAGGCACCCCTCTTCCGCCGACCATCTTCAGCACCTCGCAAAAATGGGCCATTGGGTCGGGGTACTGCACACCGTCTGGCGTATGCTCCGGGAGCGGTTCGCTCGTCAGGGCATGACTACGGATGCGTTCGAGGATGTCGGTGCGGGAGGACATGGGTTGTGGTTCCTGAGTGGAATCTCAGGCTAACAGTTTCCGCGAGGCGATGAAACGATCGGCGGCTCCGTGGCACGATTTCCCAATTCTTAGCCATGACGGCCCCCTAGGATTCCAGCTGCAGTCAGATATCATCACTCATTGATGAGTGATGTCACCTGCCCGACGAGGATTGCTCCCGATGACTCGTACCATACTGGCCTTGATGTGCTGCCTGATTCCTTTGCAGGCGTCGGCTCAGACCTCGTATCCGATGGTCATGAGCCTGAAACCTGTCGCCGCACAAACCGGACAGAGTTCTGAGCATGCACTGGTCTCCGTCCATAGCATGTTCGGTGCGAACCAAGTCATCGTCAGTGGCACGGGGGTAACGGGCGAAGTCCTCACGAAGATGGAGAAGGACAAGGACGGCAAAGCTCCGAATCTGCAATCGATCCAAATCAAGTTCACCATCGCCCCCGACGCTCTTCCCGGAGTTCGCGACTTCCGAGTGGTGGGTGACTCTGGGGCCAGTTCGATCGGGCAGCTGGTCGTCGTCACTGATCCCGTCATCGCGGAGCAAGCCGCGAACGACACCCGCGAACAGGCTCAGCCGGTCGCGTTGCCAGCTGTCCTGTGTGGCACCATTGAGAAGAGTGAGGATGTGGATCTGTATAAATTCCAAGTCGACCAGCCCGCGACCTTGAGCTTTCATGTCCTCGCCATGCGGTTGGAAAACAAGATCCACGACTTGCAGACGCATGTCGACCCGATCATTACCGTCCGGGCTGCGAATGGGTCGACCGTCGCAGCTGCCGACAACCGCTATGCCGCCGACCCGTTGCTCAGTTGCCGCATCGAGCATCCGGGCGAGTATTTCCTGGAGATTCGAGATGTCCGCTACGAAGGGAATGCCCACTGGGTCTATGCGGTCGAGGCCAACACTCGCCCATTCGTGACGACCGTCTTCCCACTGGCCGTTGAGGCCGGGGCGCAGGCCACACTCCAACTCAACGGGTGGGAGCCAGCGGAGTCCGCCCACCTGAACTGGGCAGTCCCCATGGGAGTGTCGCCCGGCGTATGGCGACTCCCGTTGCCAGGGCCGAACGGACCGACGAATCTGGTGTCTGTGGTCGTCAATGAACTGCCAGCTGTTCGGGAGATTGGCACAGAGAACAACACTCCGGCAACGGGGCAGATCGTGACGATCCCCTGCGGAATCAGCGGGCGAATTGAAGCCGACTCCGATATCGACGGCTTCACGTTTGAGGCCAAGAAGGGGGATCTCATCGCTCTGGAACTGATCGCGCGTCGCGCTGGCTCGCAGCTCGATCCGATCATTTCGATCCTCAATGAGCAGGGGGGCCGACTGCTGGAGAACGATGATCTGCGAGCAGGGGTACTGTTGTCTCAAGATGCCGCGATCGACTCGTGGACCGCTCCGGCGGACGGGAAGTTCACTGTGGAAATTCGCGACTTGCATCTGCGCGGCGGGGCCGACTTTGTGTACTACCTCCGACTGACCCGCCCCGAGCCGACGTTTGTGCTGAACCTCGATTCCGACAAGACCCTGATCGTCCCCGGCGGGTGTACCCCCCTGTATGTGCGAGTCCAGCGTAAGAATGGCTTCGATGGTGAGGTGCAGCTGAATGTCGAGGAGCTTCCGCCGGGAGTGACGGCCACCTGCGGACGTATTCTCACTGGAGCGGCCATCGATGGAGTCATCCTCCTGACCGCCGATCCAACCGCTGCACCCGTCGCGGCCAACATCCACGTCACAGGAACAGGGACCGTCAAAACCATCGATCCCCCGAAAGAACTCCTCATTGAAGCCCAGCCGATGCAGGAGACCTACATGCCGGGAGGGGGCCGATCGCACTGGCCGATGCAAATGCACACGGTCACGGTGGCTCCGGTGTCGGACCTGCGGGCGGTACGAGTGACTCCCTCGGAGGTGGTCCTGAAACCTGGCCAGTCGCAGACACTGGACATCGAGATTGTCCGGGCGGAGGGCTTTGACAAGAACGTCACCCTCGACATGGTTTTCCAACACCTCGGCGGGGTGTTCGCGAACCCGCTGCCCCCCGGTGTCAAGATCGACGCCAAGGCCAGTAAGACCTTGCTCTCTGCCAAAGAGACCAAGGGGACAATCGTCCTTACCGCTGAACCGACCGCAGCCCCGGTGGAGAAGCAACTCACCTGCGTGCTAGGACATGTGTCGATTAACTTCGTGATGAAGTCCTCGACCAGCAGCCCTCCCGTGTGGATCACGGTCGCGAAACCGTAGTGCCGTGGCATTGGTCTCGACTCAACTTGAGAACCGAGTCCTTTGAATCTCTCGGGGCAGGCATGAACTCATTTGGCATCTGCCATTTTCTCGAAGGGAATTCAGCGAATAGCCAGTGGTGAGCGCAGCGACACCACCGGACAGCGTCCTCGTCCAGTCCCACTATCCCGCAGGGATTGCAGCCCGTCATATCATGGAAAATATCCGAGCGGCTGGAATCCCTGCGGGATACAGGCGTCTCGGAATGTCTGAGACCGGTGGTGTCGCTGCGCTCGACCACCGGCTATTCGCTGTGACCCCTGCGGGGTGAGGAGTTGTGTAAACCAATGCTGCCATCGGACAAGGCACCCCACAACGAAACTCACCCACTCGCCCTCCGCAGCAACACCGCTGCGACCGGTCCCCCGAAGCCGAGCGAGGTCTTGAGTACGGTGTCGATCCGGCGGGGCGTCGGTGCCTCTCCAGTAAATGTCAGCGGACAGATCTCCTCTAAGTCGGCGGCGTAGGACCGCAGATTGGTCGTCGGCGGCGCGACTTGATCGCGCAGGCTCAGGATCGCCAAGGCGGTCTCCACGCTCCCCGCAGCCCCCATCAGATGACCGATGGCTCCCTTCACCGCGCAGCAGACTCCCCGCATGCGTTTTCCCGCCAGAACCCGAGCGAGTGCGGCGACCTCGGTACGGTCGTTTTGAGCGGTCCCCGTGCCATGCAGGTTGATGAGATCGACCTCGGCAGCTGTGAGTCCACCAGCCTGAGTCACGCCCTCGATCGCCCGCGAGAGCCCTTCGGCGGACTCATCGAGCCCCGCGACCCCCGCCCCATCGGAGAAGGTCCGACCGGCGACGAACTCAGCCAGCGGAGTCGCTCCGCGCTGCTCCGCATGCGCCCGACTCTCGATCACGATCACAGCGGCCCCTTCACCGACTAGGAACCCCTGGCGATCTTTGTCAAACGGCTGGCAGGCGGTCTGTGGGTCGCCTCGGCGGGCCAGCACTCCCAACCGTCGATACGAGGCGAGTAGCGACGGTTGGAGCGAGGCATCACTGCTCCCGCACAACACCACATCACACACGCCCGAGCGAATCAACTCCGCCCCTCGAATCAGACTGACCAGCCCCGTGGCACACGCAGCTGCCGGGGCCAGTACGGGTCCGCGAATGTTGAACTCGCGCGCGATGGCTGTCGAGGGAGCATCGGGCCAGATTTGCATCAAGGCATTCTCCGGTAAACCGTTCCACGCCGCTTGGCCCACATCGGCATCGAGCCTGTCAGGAGGTTCCAGGAATGACGTGACTAAGTCATCCACTCCCCCGGCAGCGACCCGCGCGAGGTTCCGCTGGCGACTCAGCCACTGCTTCGCAAACAGCGGGACGGCCATGTGCATCCCCCCCTTGCTCGCTCCCATGACGCAGCCCCAGCGTTCCGGGTCCACCCGGTCGAGGTGGGCGTGAGCGACCGCCTCTCGAGCCGCAATCAGGGCGTCACCAATGATCGGCTCACCCGCGTCGTCCCAGGTGCGAGGCACGGGGCAACCTCTCCAGGTCGGACTGGGGGCGATCCCCTCCCAGGCAGGTCCCAATCGCGCGGGACACAACACCGCTCCCGCGCGCGTACCTGCCAAGAGTGCCGACCACGTCGACTCACGAGTCACTCCCAGCGGCGTCACCATCCCGATCCCGGTAATGACGACAGCTTCTTCAGCCGACGGGGAGCTCAACAGACAGCTCCCCAAATCAGTTGCGATTGCTGGAGCGGCAGACCACGAACAGGGCCAATCCGCACATCGCGACAGTAATAATCCATTCGAAGGTCAGGCTGCGTCCCAAAGTGACCGTTGTCGAACCACCAGCAGGCGGGGCGGCTGGGGCCTGAGCGAGCAATTCATCGGCTCCAATCGCCACGAGTCCGCACGCGAGAGTGCAGACCCAAAAGGCTGGCGAGCGAAAGAAAGCGATCAGTGCAGTCATGTCTCCAAGCTTCCCGAACAACGTCGAGGTAGACTCCCGAGCGGAGCAGTTCAATATGGATAGACTACCCTCTGCCTTGCTTTCTGGCGAGCGTCCTACAAAAAGACCACTGGAGTCTCCGAAGTCATCGGAGATCTGACGAGCGGGAACATTTACCGGGGAATGGTTTCGGACTGCTGGGCGATGTCTTCACCCTTCTTGCGCTGCAGCACCATCACGGTTCCCGGCTTAGGGAAACTGGGGCGGGAATAAACCTTCTCCAGGCCCGCCTGCATCTCGGGAGAGAGCTTCTCCCAGTCCTCGTCAGACGTGAAGAGGAAGCTTCCCGGCTGAGCGAGATGCCGGTTGATCTCTTCGGGACTCGTGACGGCCGTCACGGGTTGCCCAGCATAGTAGATCAAGCTCGGTGAGTTCAAATAATACGACGCCACCTTGTCACCGTCTGACGTGATCCGGCTGCGGAACGCATTGGCCAGGGACTCGCTCGACTGATACTGGTCGATGTAGGTCGCTGCTCCTCCGAGCACTCCCAGGCAGAACACGACTGCCGTCACGGCGAAGGTCCGCATCAACAGGACCGGCTGACCGCGCTCGGAGAACCGCCAGCAGAGGAGTCCCCCAATGAGCGCCGGGAGTCCGATCAGTGCGACCGGCCAGAGATTCCTCGCGATGTCGGGATGCAGTTCGGCCTGCACAAGTAGCGGGGCACCATCGTACTGCCACAGTGACACGATCGGCACCAGCACCAGGAATCCGACCCCTACCGCGATGAACGAGCCAAACGCCAACCGGCTCCAGATTCGCAAGTTGACCGAAGGCTCGCTCAGCCAGCGACTCGCGAACCCGGCCACCATCAACGCCAATGGCGGATAACAGGGCAACGTGTAATTCGGCAACTTCGTCTGCGCGATCGAGAAGAACACAAAGATCACACTGAACCAGCATAGCACGAGTCGCCACGCTGCTTGCTCGCGAGCCGGTGTCGAGCTCCCCGCAGTCTGCTTTAAACGCGACCGCAAGGTGACCGCCGAGGGAATGATGAACAATGACCAAGGGAAGAATCCGATATAGATGACCGGGATGTAATAGATGATTGGCCCGCTGTGCTGCTCCATCGGGGCCAGGAATCGCTGAATGTTGTGAAAGCCCAGGAACTCGCCGATGAAGCCGCCACCCGTGCGAACCTCGACAGCGGCAAACCACCAACCCGAGACGACGACCACGGTGGCGATCGCCGTCAGCGGTCGCATCGCCCAGAACACGCGAGGAATAGACAGAGTGAAGCGGGATAACCAGCCGCCCCAAGTCGCTTCCGTGTGGGTCAACTGCCACAGGACGAACAGCCCGATGGCGGTCCCCGGCAGCAGAATTCCGATCGGTCCCTTCACGAGTACCGCGAGCCCCATCGCCGCGTACATCGCCACAAATCCTGCCCAGGTCGCCGGGAGCCAGTGAGCGAGCGTGCCTTCTTCGTCGGGCACGTTTCCTGCGTGCCCGTTCTGCGGATCCTCGCGAAACGCCGGAATTCCCCGCACATACGCCGCAATCACCAGCGTCATGAAGAACACCAGATAAGCATCCGCCGTCGATGCTCGCGAGACTACCCCAAACATGATGCAACTCGCCATCGCCAACCCAGCCAGCAGTCCAACTCGCTGCCCCAGCAAGCGCACTCCAACCCAATGCGTCAGCAGCGCCGCAGCTGTGCCGAAAATGGCTGATCCGATGCGGACCCCCCACTCGTTCTCACCGCAGACGTAGAACCCCAGTCGCATGAACCAGTACATCAGCGGGGGTTTGTGAGCGAAGACTTCACCGTTGTACCAAGGGACAATCCAGTCGTTGCGGTGGTGCATCTCCGCAGCTGTGGCCGCGAAGAACCCCTCGTCTTCATCCCACAGACGGGTCGCCCCCAAGCCGGTGAAGAACATGACGAGAGCAGCGGCCAGCACGAGCAGACGATCACGAGTGAGAGTCGAGGACATGAATTAAACCTGAAGACGCGAGGTGAATCAGAGAGACCGAGCTGCTTCCGCACGGACCATGCCGACGGGATTCAGACCCGTCTGAGGGGAGATCAAGTGGGGCAATGCTTGAGCAGCGAGGGCACCGACCTGAGCCGGACACTGTTCGGGAAAGTAGTAGCGCTCCATCCGGTCATAAGCCAACCCCAGCGGAGTCGTCCCCAGAAAGTAGCGAGCAGTCACCAGCCCAACCGCCGCTCCGGCCAGCACATCACTCGGGAAATGGGCCAACTCGGCGACACGCTGGCATGCAACCAAGGCCCCCAGACACCAGAACCAACGACGAGCCTTGGGAAACAGCTCGCCCAGCATCACGGCGAAGGCAATCGCAAACGCCGTATGTGCCGAAGGGAAACCCTGGTGCTTCGAACCACCCGCCCCCCACTGAAACACTCCCGTAAAGCTCGACCAGATCGACTGGTCGAAATCGAACGCCTTTGGGCGTGTCCGGCTGACGCACAGCTTGACGACATCGGCCAGCAGTCCACCGGCGACAGCTGCGAAGAATGTTCGGGAGACTCGTGAACGCAAGGCGGGATGGGTGAGCCAGACCGTCACCAAGATCAGTACCGCTCCGTAAGGAGTGCCGAAGTGTTCAGCCGCCTGCAGCAGATCGGAGAGTTCATCCGGGATCGAGTGCGTGCCGACATAGCCCGAGCAGATGTGGTCGAGTGCTGCGATGCTGAAAGCACTGAGTAGCACCAGAACGCCAGCAGTCAGCCAAATGTGTAAAACAGCACGATGGGCGATGGACGCTCCATCCCTGCTCGCCCCACTCGGCGGGGTCTCGATTTCGGAATCCATTCCGACCTCCCTGCTCGTACGGAATTGCACGAGTACGGGAGTCTAAAACAATCACAACCTCTGGTCATAGACCACTTTGTCGCCGACTTCTGGCGAATGGGCATTCCGATTTTCCCGACAGGAAATCCAACGACCGGCTGTGAAGGTTGCCTGCGTTTCGCTGACTTTCACCCGGTGATTTGATACTCTTTGGGATTGCGTACGGGTTCTGCTGAGATTCCGCCGTTCCCCCCATCGATTTGATCCCGCCTGTGACCCCCACCGACCCGAACATCCCTGAACTCAATGCGATTCCGATCAGTGTGCTGATCGTGGATGACGATGAGGCTCATGCGCAAGCGGTGGCCGACAGTTTGGAGCGGGTCGGGTGTGAGTGCCGGATCGCGGGGTCGGGGCGCAAGGGGCTGGAGCTGATCGAGGGGGAGAACTTCGACCTCATCATCACCGACCTCAAGATGGACGAGATCGACGGGCTGGCCATCCTCCGCAAGGCCAAAGAGGAACTCCCCGAGGCCGAAGTCATCGTCCTCACCGGCCACAGCTCCATCAATTCCGCGGTCACCGCGATGCAGGCCGGGGCGTATACGTACCTCACCAAGCCACTGGATATCCAGGAGCTGCGGCACTCGGTCGAGAAGGCGGCGACTCGCATCCGCTTGATCCGGCGCAATGCGGCCCTCAACCGCAGGCTCGACGAGAAGTTCGGATTCGAAGGGGTCATCGGCAACAGCCCCGCGATGAACAAGGTCATCGAGCAACTCAAAGCCCTCGCCCCCACGGAAGCGACGGTGCTGATCCTCGGCGAAAGCGGGACGGGAAAGGAACTGGTGGCCCGCGCTCTGCAC
>JAYSUV010000644.1:0-3067 GCA_043718945.1 Planctomycetota bacterium | reverse complement strand
TGCGGGCCGCGTCGAGCCCGGATGTTTTCGCTCGTCCGCCTTCCGCCGATCCTGCGTCGACTTCGTGCGTGTCGACGTGTTGGCCTTCGACCGAAACCCCTTCTTTCGCCGCTGAAGCTCCAACTGCAACTCCGCGACCTGCGACTTGAGCTCCGCGTTCTCGGCGCGAAGCTTCACGTTGTCAGCGCGTCGCGCTACGTTCTCGTCTCGCAGTTCCGCGAGCTCTTTCAGCAGCGTCTCGACCTGCCGTTGAAGCTCCTCCATGATGCCGCGAAATGTTGCCGATTCCAAAGTTTGTGGCAAGAGGGGTTAACAGTTACCGCCGGAAAGCATCCTTGCGAGGCCCGCCATGCTCCAGCGACAAGAGGCCGATTAAAAACACAGACTTCGACTCCGCCCACTCCGCAATCGATGTCAGTCCCAACGCGCCCGCCAGGATTCCCAGAATCGCGATCACCACGACACCCTCGTGTGAGTGTTTAATATTAGTCGGCTCGCGAGGATCCTCCAGCTCCCACAAGTGACACAGCACCTCTTCGAGGCCTACACGAATCTGTGCCAACTCCTGCGTCCCACGGACTATGACGGACCTCCCTGCGTGAACGATCAAACCTCTCACAGGAGGGGATTATTCAGATTTCAAAGCCCGTCGCAAGTCCACCCAGCCTGCCCTGGTTACCCAGAATTTGAGCTGGCCCTGGTCGACAGATCAGTGATCCCTTGGACTTGGAGCACCGCTTGAAACGCCAGCGTCGTCGTCAACTTCATCAGCAACCCCGAGACTCTTGGGTGAGGGGCCAACTGCTCCACAGTGCGGTAACGCCCCGTGGGGTACGTTTCCTACGTGCCCGTCCCCGAGCGTTGCGATGGGGCCACTGCATTCGACTGCGAGAAGTTCATGTTGAGCCGTTGTACCTTCGCCTCCACTCCCCGGGAGTGGAGGCGAAGCAAGGACACGTCTTCCACACCCCGACAATTCGCCACGCTACACGTATCGGTAGTTTAAGGCGGTGATGGAGCGGACCTGCGATTCCTTCTCCGCCCACGGGTCCATCGTCGCATTCACTCCAGACAGCGTAGGATTTTTCCCCGGATGGGCCACTTGCCACTCAGACCACAGTCGGTCAATCTGCGCATGATGCAGCCAGAATATCGGGTCGGCTGGGGACACCGTAATGCGAGCCATCGCCTCTCGAACACCACTCACGACCCCCACTTCCATGTGGATTTCTCCATGAGGGCCGTTCTCCAACGTATCCGTGAAAGTGGTGTAAGTCGACAGAGCCAGGATGCTGGTCACACTCTTTGTGGCGGGTATCGAAGCGTTTCGCTTGACCACCACAGATCCGCTCCCGGGCACAAAGACCGTCGGCTTGAACGTGCGGATCCAAGCTGGCACACTGCGAGTCGTGGTCCAGTCCCAGTACGGGATGGATGAAGCAGGGTCCACACTTTTGAGAAGCTCTTCCAGTCGCAACAAGAACACGCGATGCCAAGGCAAGAAGCGTTGTGTGCCAATCGCATTCATGCCGTGTTGGTTGTGCGACATATCAACATGCGCGGCCACCAGCTTTCCGTAGGGGTTCGAGGGATTCGCAAGCAACGCGGTGATCCCGTTCTTGAAACGAGTCTGCTCGGCGGTCGTCAGACTGGTCGCACTTTTTCGATCGGTCATAGTGGGTCTCCTGTCAGAGGTGAAACCGGAAATAGGCTGTTGGACCATCAAGGATGGATTGCCAAGAGGCCATTTTCCGGAAGCCACCGATAGTGTCATGACCTCCGCAGGTCATTTTGATAATGTTTCCTGGAAGATAACGCTCCTGCGTGGGCTAAAGCCCACGCTATAGGGACTTTTGTGCGGACACGTCTTTGATGAGAAATTCTCGAATTCTCATCAAGCTACTCCTCGTCCAACCGTTCCGCCTCACCGCTCAATATGCGGGTGTAGCTCTCATATCGCATCGCCGAGATCAGCCCTTGCGACACGGCGGAGAGAACCGCGCAGCCCTTCTCGTGTGTATGCGTGCAGTCGGCGAACTTGCAGTGGGCCACGAAGGGGCGGAACTCGATGAAGTACGCCTCGACATCGATCGACTCCACTGCCCACAGTTGGAACTGGCGGATGCCGGGCGTGTCGACGACCCAGCCGCCGCTGGTGAGCGGGACGAGTTCGGCGACGCGGGTGGTGTGCCGTCCCTTGCCGGTGTCGCTGCTGACCGTGGCGGTGCGGAGGCCCAGACCCGGCTGGACGACGTTCAGCAGCGACGACTTGCCGACGCCGCTTTGGCCGGTGAGGACGGTGGCCTTGCCGTTCATCAGTTGTCGCAGGCGGTCAATCCCGTCCCCGCGTGTGGCACTGGTGAGGATTACCTCGCAGCCAAGCTGAGCGTATTGACCAATCAGCGGTTGCAGCTGGGCCGGGTCGATCGAGTCGGCCTTGTTGATGCAGACGATCCCCTTGACTCCGCCGACTTCGCAGCTGACGAGGAAGCGGTCGATGAGGGCGGGCTTGAGCGGTGGGTCGCTGGCCGAGGCGACGATGGCGGCCTGGTCGACATTCGAGACGATGATCTGCGAGGTCCGTCCCACGCCGCGAGCGAGTGTCGAAGTCCGCGGCTCGATCTGTTCGATGACCCCGGTGGCTCCGTCGGTCGAGCGGAACACGACCCAGTCCCCGGCAGCAATGACATTGCGAGCCTCGCGCTGCAGCGTGCGGAGAACTCGGCGGACCGAGCAATCAAACGTGCGGCCATCTTCGATCTGCACGCAGCTGTGATTGGCCCCGACGGCCCAGAGGACGCGGCCGCGTAGGCAGTCCACTAAGTCAATATTGCGGTGCGTTCCGTCCTCGGAGTCGCCGGACTTGACCACCACGGTGCGGTGACGAGACTGAGCCCCCTTGCCGGAGACACGCTCATCGCTGGGGAGGTCGGCCAAGTCGTCCTGTGACTGGCGGGTGAGGTCGGCTTGGCGGGTGCGGTTGCCCCGATTCTTGTGAAAGCGAACACGTATCTTGCGGTTCCGGTCTTCGGCCAACGTTACTCCTCTTCCAAAAGCCAGCGGGTCG
>JAYSUV010000643.1:0-8625 GCA_043718945.1 Planctomycetota bacterium | reverse complement strand
CGCTCAAGTGCATACAAGATGTCGTGCCCCAGATTCTCCTCTGTCCGGATACTCACACTACCTATTGGGGTCACTTGAGCGAAGTGGACACCTATTTTGCCCTGATTCGTCAGGCCATCAAGGAACCCGTAGCGCGACATGCATTCGCATGGCTGGAAGAGAACGCCCCCGAGTGGTTGCCTCGACTGACCGTGCAGAAGAACGGTCGCACGCGGAGGCACTTCTGGCAAGTCGGCGGAGGATACGACCGGAACATCATCGAGCCTCGCACGCTGCGCGAGATGTTGGACTACGTCCATATGAATCCGGTGAATCGACGTTTGGTGGAACAAGCGTTTCAGTGGAAGTGGTCGAGTGCCGCGTGGATGTTTGGTTTGGGAGATTCGCCCATCCCGCTGGACCGGATTCCGCCCGACTGGCTTGTCTAAAACCGTGGGTGGCGGGGTCAGGAGGCTTTGCGCATGGCCCCGGCTCGGAAAGACGTGGCACTTGGAATTGAGCCAGTCAGGGTCATGGCATCGCTCATTGGAGGATTCGAAACGCCACATCGCGCGTGGCCGGGGCCATGCGCAAAGCCTTCTGACCCCGCCACCCTGCCGTCAACTCATCCCCCAAACAGGGGCATGCCAGCGAATATAACTTCGAATCCCATGTCTGAGTTTGATTGGTAAATCATCGCGATACGACACTTTTCGACTTTGATAGATTAGTATCTCCTCAAACTGAGGCGTCATCTTAAGGATAGTTGCGGCCATTGTGTGCCGTTTATCACGGTACTCTCCACATCGCCACTCGCGATCATCAAGGATCGCGATGAGTTCATTGACGCCTCCTTCGAACGCATATGAGTTCAGTGACTCGCATGCAATTTCTGCATTTTTCAGTGAATTCGTAGTTTTCCAGGCGCGACGAGTGATCGCCAAATCTTGAATGATCGAGGGTATCTCAATTTCCCTCCAGCCTGGATCGAGTTCCGTTTTCAAAACAGGAACCTCTCTGAGCGTTCCAATCTGACACTTCGGGCAGATTTGTCCCAATAAATCTGTCAAGCGTCGAATATTTTTGCCAAGGCAATGATGACATACCGGAGAGGTAACTTTCACGTCCCAGTCCACGATCTGGCCACAATCCAGGCAGAGTGACTCGTCAGCGTACACAATTCGCCCCTGTAATTCAGCTTCTTGCCAGTCTAAGCCAAGGAGATCACGAATGGCGTATTCCTCTCCGGGGTGTCCAATAATGACCTTCTGTTGATTGTCGTCGATTGCATAGATGAGCCTGCGTGGAGACAGTATGTAATTGAACTCACATCCAGAGCATTCCACCAACATGTGCATGTACCTCTGACTCAATTGATGTGTCTTGGCGGCGGCGGGCGGCGGTGTGGTCCGGCCAGCCTGAATGGCATCGGGTGGCGGGGCCAGGAGGCTTTGCGGATGGCCCCGACTGGGGTGGACATGGCATGGCGGAGTTTTCGATGTCGGAGCAAGCGACCTGGACTGAGGGCAGAAGTCAGATCACGTTTCTCCGCGCCGGGGCCATGCGCAAAGCCTCCTGACCCCGCCACCCACGCTGCTTCTTACCACACGTCGGCAGCTGCCACTCGCCTCGCCGCAGTCAGTTCCTCCGTGGGGTTGCACTCCAACCCCACGAAGTCGCGGTAGCCGAGGTCGTGGGCTTCTTGGAGCACGCGGTTGTAATGGATCTCGCCGGTGCCGGGTTCATTGCGGCCGGGATGGTCGGCGAGTTGCAGGTAGCCGATGGTTTTCGTCTCCATCCCCTCGCGAAGGTGGCCGCAGAGGTCGCCTTCGGTGATGTGCATGTGGTAGAGATCCCAGTTGATCTTCACATGGGTCGAGTCGACCTCCTGGCAGATCTTGATCGCGGGGGCGCTGCCGTACAGGCAGTGCCCCTGGTGATCGACGCGGATGTTCATCGGTTCGAGGATCAGCATCAGATCGTTGTCCTCGGCGATCGGCTTGACCCGTTTCAGGGCGGTGATGACATGCTTGTGCATCTCCATCTGCGTCATGCCGGGGACATCGTTGCCCGCCACGACGCATGCCTTCTTGCACTTCAGAATCTTCGCCGCCTTCACCGCGTCTCGAACCGCCTGCTCGACCGCATCATGGTTCTTCGGCTCGTTCATCCCTGGTGTGAAGCCCCAAGCGGTGAATTGAGCGATCTCGATGCCGAGTTCCTGACACAGTGACGCGACTGCGGGGATGTCCTTCCCGGCCAGCGGCCAGAACTCGATCGACGGAAACCCCAGCTTGGCGGTCTCCCGAATCCGGTCCATGAACGGCAACGTCTTCCACCACATCTCGCAGTTGACCGCGAACTTGGTATGCGGCGTCTTCCCGATCAACTTGAGTTCATCCGCTTCGGCTGCGGAGAGATGCACCGCCGAGGAGAGGCCCGAGACAGCTGCGAGGCTGGCCGCGAGGGTGGTGGAGGAAGCGAGAAAACCGCGACGATTGAGGGACGGCATGGGAGACTCCGGCGAAGGGGATGGGATGCCGCCAGAATATGACATGCCAACGGGAATGGCGAGCCGGAAGCGTCAGCGCCCGGAGCGACAATTCTCTCGCCGCGATGCGAACTCCGGGCGCTGACGCTTTCGGCTCAATCGTCGCCGGGATTAGACACGCCCGAGGACGAGGCACGCATTATGCCCGCCGAAGCCGAAGCTGTTTTTGAGGATGCGGTCAATCTTCATCGGGCGGGCCTGATTCGGCACGTAGTCGAGATCGCAGTCGGGATCGGGATTTTCGAGGTTGATCGTGGGTGGGGCGACCTGATGCTGGAGGGCCTGTACGCAGAGGGCGATTTCGACGCCGCCGGAGGCTCCGAGGAGGTGGCCGAGTTGGCTCTTGGTGCTGGAGACGGCGAGGGACTTGGCGCGTTCGCCGAAGACCATTTTGAGAGCGAGTGTTTCGGCTTTATCACCGAGCGGGGTGCTGGTGCCGTGGGCGTTGACGTAATCGATCTGTGAGGCGTTGAGCTTGGCGTCTCGCATCGCTTGCTGCATCGCGTAGCGGGCACCACTGCCGTCTGGGCAGGGAGCGGTCATATGAGTGCCGTCGGCGGACATGCCATAGCCGAGGATCTCGGCGAGGATGTTCGCGCCACGGGCTTTGGCGTGTTCGTATTCTTCCAAGACGATGATGCCTGCGCCTTCGGACATCACGAACCCATCGCGGTCGCGGTCGAAGGGGCGGCTGGCGGTTTGCGGGCTGTCGGATCGCGTCGAGAGGGCGTGCATCCGGCTGAATCCGGAGAGGCCCATCGGCGTGACGGCGGCCTCGCTACCACCGGTGACCATCATGTCGGCCATGTCGTTCTGGATCAGCTTGTAGGCATCTCCGATGGCATTCGTGGCTGAGGCGCACGCCGTACAGACCGCGCTGTTCGGACCGCGCAGGCCCCACAACACCGAGACATTCCCGCTGCCAGCATTCACTAGCAGCTTGGGAATCATGAACGGGGAGACGCGGGCCGGCCCCTTCTCATACAGGGCTTGGTGCTGGACCTCGATCTCGTTCAGTCCGCCAATCCCGCTGCCGACGAGCACGCCGTGGCGATAGGGATCCTCGGTGTTGAAATCGAAGCCGCACTGCCGGATCGCTTTTTCAGCTGCCACGACGGCGAACTGCACAAAGCGGTCCATCCGCTTGAGTTCTTTTTCGATCTTGGGCAGGTGGTCGACCGGATTGAAGTACGTGACCTCGCCGCCGAAGTTGACCTTCCAATGGGCGCAATCGAACCGGCGAACCGGTCCGATCCCGCTCTTGCCAGCGCAGACGTTATCCCAGAACTCGGGGATCTCAGATCCCAGAGCGGTCACAACGCCCAATCCAGTGACGACGACACGACGAGCCATCCGTGGTTACTTCCGTTCCTCGATGTAGTCAACGGCGTTCTTCACCGTGCGCAGCTTTTCGTAGTCTTCGTCCGGAATGCTGACCCCGAACTTGTCCTCGAACGCCATCCCGAGTTCGACAATGTCGAGGGAATCGGCCTTCAGGTCATCGATGAAGTTACTGTCAATCTTCACTTCATCGATCGCCACACTCAGCTTCTCGCTGACAATCTTCTTGACGTCATCTTCCAGCGACACGCCCTACTCCTTCCGGACTGATCCGGGTGATTCTCTGATCTTCCACAGGTTCCCGAGGCTCAGCCCCCGAGGGCTTCTGCTGGGCTGGAACCCGTTTCGTCCTCCCCGAGAAGAATCGACACAATCGCCAATTCCGGGAGGACCGGAAAGATAGAGGGTGAGGGAGAACGTGTAAACGGCAAGAGTCGAAGGATTTCTGACCATTTTTGACTCCGTGGCGAGAACGGCAATCTTCGCCGATGGACAGTCATGTGCCAAAACAGAAACACCTGTTGCCTTTTCTCCACGTCAGCCAAGACGCGGTCGCCGTAAACTCTGTGTTTGTAGGTGAATAGGGTCGTCCACTGGGGAGGCATCCCGTTTGCATCTCGCTTCTCCACCGGACGACTACCTCGACCGAAAGCCACCCCTGAGAGATGCCACCGCCCCCCGAACCTCTGAATCCTCCACAAACCGCAGCGGAACTGCTGGTGGGATTGCTGCGCTCGCAGCTGTTTGCGGAATCGCTGTTCGGGCAGGTGTTTGAGCAATCCCGGCCATATCTTGACCGACCGGCGAATGAGTACGCCGCCGCATTGGTCGAGAAGAGGGTGCTGACTCAGTGGCAGGCGACCAAACTATTGGCCGGACGGATCGGCCTTTATGCCGGAACGTTTCGGCTGCTGGAGCGGCTCGCCCCAGCGGATGGCGCTCAGCTGTTTGTGGCGGAGCAGACAGGCCCGCAGCGGTTAGTGTTGTTGCAAATCACGCGGACGGCGGGCGTCGGAGAGTCCTCGGCCGAGGACTGCTCTGCCGAAATGGGCCCTCTTCGCAAGTCCCTCCGGCACCCACACATTGCCCACTGCATCGCGGTCCAGCAGACGCCCCAGCTGGGACTCGTAGCCTATGAGTTTTTGGAGGCGAAGCCGCTCTCGGAACTACTGGCAGCGAACCCGATCAAGCGACCACACGCAGCGCACCTCGTGCGGCAGTTCGCGTCGGCGCTGGCCGTACTCCGTGAGGAGACCATCGAGTCGATCAACCTCTCATCGGTGTGGATCGACTTGCTGGGCCAACTGAAACTGTTGGCAGGGCCGAATCCGTTAGTCGGCGATTCTGTACCGAGTCAACCGTCGCCGCAGCGCGAGGCACTCCAGTGGGAAGCCCTCCATCGATTCGCGGCAGCACTCGGGGGGCTGCCGGAGATGGCGGACTGCCGATCCATAATTGAGGTGGTGCAGCGACTCTCTGAGATTGCGGAACCGTGGGCCGCCCCATTTACGAGTGCGTCTCTGCTCTGCCCGCGTACGAGGATGAACCGCCACTTGCGACGAGGACCAGCACTGCGGTTGATCGAAGCGCTCGGGGAGGAATTACAACTCGTCCTAAACGGGCTGAAAGAGGAAACCATGACTTTTGCCGGTTCAGACGAAAATCTCGACCTCACCGAGGGGGAAACTGCAAGCCCTTCGATTCCCCCGGCTGTTCGAGGCCGCTCCAGGCGACGAACGTGGGCGGTCTCTGTCGTCCTCTTACTCGTTGTGGCGGCAGTGATCGCCACTCAGTGGGCAGAACGCTGGGGAGTGCGGCCCGTAGAGGCAACCACGGAAGAGGTCGAAGGTTCCCCGGCCAAGGGGCGTTGAAATCGCACGGGGTAGTTCCACTCTTTCGAAACTGTCTCGCCATCACCGAGAGCGGCAGGCGTCTGCCTGTCGAGGCCTCCGCATGCGAACCGACGCGTGCTGCTATTCAACGCCTCGGCAGGCTGACATCCAATGGCACTTGCTTTACCAACCCGAGGCGTCAGCGAGGGGGAGCGAAAGCGACGTTTCCCTGCGTTTCCCTCGCTGACGCGTCGGGTTGGTGAGTTAAAGTAAGTGCCATTAGGCTGACGCCGTGCCGCTCTCACTGACAGACGACCTCGCATTTTTCCGGCGAGAGACCTCAAGTGACGTTGTTCCTCTAATCCGGCACAGTCACGAACAGATCATCCCCCTGTTCCTCGACGACAAAGCACGACTGCTGAATGCGACTGTTGAGGCAATGGTGGCCGGTCGCCAGATCGTACTGCCACCCATGCCACGGGCAAGTGACGACATTACCCGCGACCTTCCCCTGCGCAAGCGGTCCGCCCGCGTGGCTACAAATCCCGTCGATGGCCGACCAGCCGTCCGAGGTGCGAAACACCGCCACGATGCGGGTGCCGACAACGAACTCGCGCCCCTCTCCGAGTGGGATGTCAGTGGGAGCGGCAATGCGAGTACGGATCGGCATGGGGAGAATTGCCACGTCTGGGGGCGGGATGGTTCCCAGCATCGTACGCGGGGCGAGGATTTTCTCAACCGGGAACCCCCTGCAACTCGCAATCCCACCTGAGAGCGGCATGGCGTCAGCCTGCCGAGTCGCCCGCCCGCGAACCGACGCCTCAGTTTGTAAAACGCCTCGGCAGGCTGACACGATGGTGTGTGCGTCAGAAAAGTCGGAAGCCATTCCGCGCGGCGCGACATGATTCAAGGGTGAGCCGCAGATAAACACGGATAAACGCAGATCAAGAGGCTCAACAATGAGAGCACATCGCCCCGATGCATCTCTGATCTGCGTTCATCTGTGTTCATCTGCGGCTCATCTGCGGCTCACCAACTCCAGGTTTTCTCCTTGTGTCGTCTCTGCCCCTCACTCCCGCAACGTGTCCTCCGGCAGGTTGCATGTCGCTCGTGGGAAAGAGGGGGTAGGATGCCGCCAATCGGCGAATGCACCCCGATCACCCCGAGCGGCCACTATGAATGCACCAACAACTCGCGAGCCGACAGCCAGTAACCGAGTTTTCATCTCCTCCGTCACGGATGAATTTGAACGAGGCGATGGCATCTTCACGGGCGTCCGAACAGAGCTGGGCGGCTATCTCACCAGTGCTGACTGCGAAGTCAAAGTTCAGGAAGAATTCCGGCAGGTCAATGATGATCTGGTGCTAAAACTCGATGGGTATATTCGTCGCTGTGCGGCAGTGATCCACTTGGTCGGAGAAATGCCGGGAGGCCCGGCCAATGCCAAAGCGGTCGCCGAATATTTGGCTGCCGTTCCTGACTTTCTGCAAACTTATCCCGATGTGCGGGCCAAACTGGGCGATTGTTCCGATCTGACCTACACGCAGTGGGAAGCCTTCATTGCACTGCATCATGGAGTGGCTCTGTTTATCTATGCGACTGAGAACGGAAAGACTGCCCAGCAGTCTCATCTTGAGCGTCTACGAGTGGCCCGTAAGTTTGCCAGCCCGATCACCGGTCCCGCCGACCTCTACGGCAAGCTGATCGGCGACCTGCGTGACATCATCCC
Source organism: Planctomycetota bacterium (assembly GCA_043718945.1). Taxonomy (GTDB): domain Bacteria; phylum Planctomycetota; class Planctomycetia; order Planctomycetales; family Planctomycetaceae; genus TH-plancto1. The sequence continues at coordinate 1,193 of JAYSUV010000643.1, read as the reverse complement.
GGCGCTCGAGAAGATCGTTCAGAAGATCTCCCCGCCGCGATTCCTGCACCACGCGGCGGAACTCTTCCTCGGTCGCGAACCCGAATTGGAGATGCTCGATGCGGCGTGGGCCAGCGGGATCAATGTCCTGAGCCTGATTGCCTGGGGCGGTGTCGGCAAAACCTCGCTGATCGCCGAATGGATTCAGACGCGGTTCATTGACCAGCAGTGGAAGAACGCCGACGGCCTGCCCGATCCGCTGGCCTATTTCGATTGGTCGTTCTATGACCAGGGCACCCGCAACCTCGCCGATGGGACCAGCGCCCGCACCGGCAACGTGGGCGACTTCTTTGAACTGGCCCTGACCTTCTTCGGCGATCCGAATCCGAACGTACCGGGCAAGGGCACTCGGCTGGCCGAGTTCGTCCGTCAGCAGCGGACACTTTTCATCCTGGATGGGCTCGAACCGCTGCAACAGCCGGTCGGCCACCCGCAAGCCGGTCGTCTGCTGGATCCCGATCTGCGCGATTTTCTGTATTCCCTGGCTGCATCCAATCCGGGACTCTGTGTCATCACCAGTCGGCAAGCGGTCACGGATCTCAACCGGCTGCATGGCAAGGCGGCCGAGAGCAAGGATCTCGACGATCTGCCCAAGTCGGTCGCCGTGCGGCTGCTGCGGAAGATGCAGATCACTGGCAGCGACAAGGAACTGGAAGAGGCCAGCGACAAGTTCGGCTGCCACGCATTAAGCCTGACCCTGCTGGGGCGGTTTCTGTTCGATGCCCACGGCGGCGACATTCGCCGGATTGACCGTGTAAAGGATCTGCACCGGGCCGACACTCTCACCCGTGAGGAACGCCACCGCACCGCGTGGAAAGTCCTCGAAGCCTACGACAGCTGGCTCGCCACAGCTCAGGCGGATGGCAACCCGCGCACGCTGGCCGTGCTGCGTCTGACCGGTCTGTTCGATCGCCCTGCAACGCCCGATTGCCTGGCTGCGCTGCGCGCCGAGCCGGTGATTTCCGGCCTGACCGAGTCGATCTGTGGGATGGCGGATGATGAATGGAATATCCTGCTGAGGCGTCTCGACCGCGCCCACCTGATCAAGGTTCGCGAAGTGACCAAGACCTCCCTCGGCATCGACGCTCACCCCCTCGTGCGCGAATACTTCGCCGAGCAGCTGAAGAGTGTCGCCTTTTTCTCCGAAAAAGGGC
>JAYSUV010000642.1:0-3071 GCA_043718945.1 Planctomycetota bacterium | reverse complement strand
GCACGCTGGGTGTTGAAGGGAGCGACCACTCGATTAATTGGAGACTGCTCAACATTCGCAAGAGATCCAAAGTGAAGCGTGGCGGTCGAGCCAAATCGCCCCGATTTTCACGTGTTCACGAATACCAATTCGCCAGTGAGATTGCGGTACGATTTTTGGAGAGGCGTGAGAAGCGGAGTCTCGACTGGATTTTGTGCGATCCTGAACTCGCTTGCGAATTTGACCAATTGGCGGCTGAACTCAGCCCAGGCTTCTCGTCAGTTGAGTATCGTTGGGCCGCTTTGAAGCTGCGGAAGGAAAAAAAACTTTCTCCGGAGATCATTGGGCGAATCGTACCCTCTGAACAAGTTTTGCGCTACGCCATCGACTCGATTGATGTTAGCCAGCTTCCGATGCAACAGGGGCTGTACATTTTTTTTGACAACAAACAATCGTTGTACGTCGGCGAAGCATCCGACTTGCGAAGTCGGCTCAAGACACATCTGAAGCATTCAGATAACCGAGATCTCGCCAGATGGTTTTGGGAGAATGGAATCGAACGAGCTTTTCTGGAACTTCATCTGCTGCCAGACAAGACGGCAACCAATGTGAGAAAGGCTGTCGAGATCGAGATGATCCGCAGCCGTCAACCACTCTTCAACGTCCAGCGGTGAGTGAAGACATGCGAAAGCCGATTGCGAAGAAATCGTTGCAACTCACCGGCCTCTATGAATCAGAGTTGCTGACTGAGCTGTTGCTTCGGTTTTGGAGGCACCCTCTGGCTGATGACGCTGATTTCAGGCACGGTCTTCTTGAGAATGCAGCCGAAGTGCTGCGATCATCAATAGGCGGTGAACAATTGCTCGAAGACATGCCTCCCGATGAGATGAATCTCGTGGCAGCGATTTGGACCGCAGAATGGAGGTCCGTTTCACTCGATCCAGACATCACGAATGAAGAACGCCTCGTACGGAGTGACTGGCTCACCACCATTCGGCGTGCCATTCCTTCATGCTTTTGTAAGCACTCTCTCCTTGACGACTCTGTGGACGAGGAGTGAGAGCCTGCGACTCGATTGGGTCACCCGCCGGGTGCCGCTGGCGAGGGCTTTGACTCGCCAGTGTTCAGCCCCCTGACCACTGACTGGACAGTTTCCCGTCGCATCACGCTCGAAGACACTGGCGGTCCAGAGCGACCGCCAGTGGCACCTGCGGCGCCTTCGACCAATACTCCACGGCAAACCCTCCCTCGCCCCCCAGCCCCAGCCTCCAACTGCCGGGCGGAATGGTAATCGGGCAGGCAATTAAATCAACAGGCCGATCAGTCCCCCGTGCCAGGGCGACGTGTTCGCCCCATCGAGATTGCCTTGGCACGCGACGAAGCAGAGCTTCTGGGATAGACGTTAAGCGACGGACCAAGCTTCGGGTGCCACCGGCGAGGGCTTTGACTCGCCAGTGCATAGCCCCTCGAGCGAGGTTTCTCTACGCATCACGCTCGAAGACACTGGCGGTCCAGAGCGACCGCCAGTGGCACCCCGCGCTGCGAACCCCCGTGGTCCGAGAAAGAACTGCGTCACAAGGTCACCAGCGCCGCGACCAAGCCACACAACCAGCTGCGTGGCTGGCTGCTGAACGAAGCACCGCACAAAGTCGTGGACAACTCCATCGACATCTCGACCCTGGTCAGCCAGGCCGCTGAGGCCACGCAGCCACGCATCCAGATCGCAACCTCCGCCAGCGAAACTCCGCTCACGAACGCTGACCCCGGCCCGATTCCGGACCAGCTGTTTCGCATCCCCGGTTTCATCTCGGAGGTCATGGACCTGTCTCTCAAATCTGCACCGTACCCGAATCAGCCTTTGGCATTCTGTGGAGCGCTCGCTCTGCAGGCGTACCTCGGCGGACGCAAGGTCCGCGATCCCGGCGACAACCGCACCAACTTGTACCTGCTCGGGCTGGCCTACGCTTCGTCCGGTAAGGAATTCCCTCGCAAGGTCAATGCGGCTGTGTTGCAAGCGATCGACCACACGCAGAAGCTGGGCGAGAGCTTTGCCTCGGGCGAGGGATTACAGGACTCGCTCTTCGATCATCCCTGCATGCTGTTCCAGACAGACGAAATCGACGGCCTGCTGCAATCGATCAACAAAGCCACCGACGCCCGGCATGAGAACATCATGGGGATGCTCCTCAAGATGTATTCGACGGGCAACGGGTTCTATCCCATGAGTCGCAAGGCCGGTCAGAAGAACCCCGGAGTCATTCAGCAGCCTTGTCTGGTGATCTACGGCACAGCGATTCCGAATCACTTCTATGCGGCGCTGTCGAAACGCATGCTGACGAACGGATTCTTCGCCCGCACGATCATCGTGGACGCCTCCACACATGGGCTCGGTCAGGAACCCGGCGACTTCACACCAACGCCACGCATCCTGGAGACGGCCACCTACTGGGCGAACTACCAGCCGGGAAAAGGGAACCTGGAGAAGTTCTTTCCGATCCCGAAAATCGTGGGACACACCGACGAGGTCCTGTCACTGCTGATCGACGCCCGCGTCGCCTGCGAAGCGGAGTACAAGCTGGCCGAGGGACGCAGCGATCCAGTCGGCACCACGGTCTGGGGTCGAACCAGCGAGCATATCCGCAAGCTCTCGTTGATCTACGCCATCAGCGCCAATCATCGCGAACCGTCGATCGATACAGACGCTTCCCGTTGGGGCGCGGCTAAACGTACACCACCCACTGAAAGGTTCGACCGATGATCGTTGTCATGAAACACGGGGCCACCGCCGAAATGGTCCAGCGGATGGTCCGCCGCGTTGAGGAACTCGGCCTCAAGGCCCACATCATCCAAGGGACCGAGCGGATCGTGATCGCCGCCATCGGTGACAAACGCGGCAGTGAGCGCGACACGCTCGCCGCTTGCGAAGAGGTCGAGCAAGTCGTCCCGATCCTGGCCCCCTACAAGGTCGCCAGCAAGGAGATCAAGTCCGAGCCGACAGTCATCAAGGTTCGCGACCTGGTCATCGGCGGCGGGCGGATCGGCGTCATCGCGGGGCCGTGCTCTGTCGAGAGCGAAGCCCAGATCATCGACTC
>JAYSUV010000641.1:0-3071 GCA_043718945.1 Planctomycetota bacterium | reverse complement strand
AGGGACCGATCGTCGCGCCGGGGTGAATGTCGATGCCGGTCCGGCTGTGGGACCACTCGGCGATGATGCGGGCCAGCAGCGGGACTTTTTGCAGGTACAACTGGTGGGCCAGGCGGTGGACCGTGACTGCCTCGAAGCCGGGGTAGCAGAACACGACCTCGTCGATGCCCGACGCAGCGGGGTCTCCGTCGTAAGCGGCCTGCGCATCGGTCGACAAGAGCAGCCGCAGTTTGGGAAGCGATTCGAGGAACTCGATGGCGTGCTGCTGGCCTTGAGCCTCGAAATCGGGGGTCCGGTCCTTGTCGCAGCAAACTCCCGCCGCATCATGGGCATAGCGAACGGCCCGCGCGAACTGTTCGGTCAGCCGGTCGTGCAGCCCATCGATCAGGTCGCCGATGTAATAGGTCACATTGCCCATGTGCAGATTCTGCCGACGGCGGTAGCCGGGGAAGAGCACCTCTTTAAGATCCTGAACAATCTCGAACATGGCGTCCGCGCTCGGCAGCGGACAGTGTCCCAAATGGTTAATCGTCGGAATCTCGTGGTAGCTTTCCACGATCCGGTCGGTGAGTTCGGACAACTGTTCCTTGCGGCGGAAATCGGTCGCCATGGGCGGGTTCCAGTGACACGTGAGATCGATTCTCAGGAAGGTTGGCTGCGTTTTCCGACGCGGAGCCACACCATCCCGTACAACCCTATTCGTCAGACGGGACACCGCCCACGGAGGGAAGTTCCCCTCGGAAAGATACGCAATCTCCTTACGGGCGGCGGAGTCAGCCTAGTTTACCGGACCGGAATTGTATCCCGAGGGGATGCTTCCGACGAGGGGCGATAGGGAGTCGTCGCGGATTCCGGCAACGGTCGACTTCGCCATTCGAACAGCGTCTCCATTCCCACAGCGGTCAGGATCAGCAGTGGGTACTCGCCCGGCAGGCGGTACCGGACGGAACTCGCAAAGACGAGGTGCAGAGCGGCGAAGTAGAGAATTGGTCCCGCAGTAATCGCCAGCACGCCCAGTTCACGGCGCAGCTTCCAGGCCCCAATCAGCGCGGGCAGGAACAGGACCGCGTACCAGAGTACGGAGACGGCTTTCAATGCCGGGTAACGCGCGAACTGCTCGGCGTTTGGGAATGGGTTCCAGTAGCGGAGTGTCTTCTTCCAGGCGAGGTGGGCCACTTGGTTCGGGTTGTCGAAGGCAAACTGCCAAGCCTTTTTCCGGTAGTGCTGGTCCATCTCGTACTCGGACATGGTCGCCATGACGTTGTCCTGATCGAAGAACCGCATGTCGCTATCACCAGACTGATTACCGGGGTTCCATCCATCGTAAAGGCTCGGCCCCATCCAGAGCGTCGTGAGAACGAAGTGGCCATTCGTGACGCGTTCGTTGCGAAAGCCCCACGGGAGGAGGCTGGCGATCAGGACCAGGATCGCTCCGATGGCCATCATGCACTGTGTCTTATCACGACGAAGCAGCCATAAGAACGCCACCAGCGCGGGCGGAAAGAGCAGCCAACTCGGGCGCATGTAGCACCCGACTCCGGCCAAGAGTCCCGCCATGACCGCGAGCATCAGGTCAGATCGCGGACGCTCTTTCACGGAGCGAAAGGCGACACTCAATGGGATCAGGCCGAACACGGCGGCGACTGCAAAGGCTGTCTCCGTCAGTTCGATTGCACTGAACCCCACAAAGATCGGGGAGACAGCCGCCAAGCCCCCCGCGATCAGGCCGACGCGATGGCTGAACAAGCAGAGTCCCAGCCAATAAACCCCAACACACCCCAGCGCCCCGACCGTCGCCAGCACAAGCCGGGCTGCAAAGAGGCTCTTGCCAAAGAGGGCGATCGAACCGGCCAGGAGAAGTGGGAACCCCGGCATGCGGAGGACTTGCCGGGGCGGGGTGTAGATTTCGTACGGTTCACCAGCCACGATTTTCTGGGCGAGGATCCAGTACCCTTCGGCGTCGCCTTCGATGACCCACGTTCGGCCGGACTGGTCTAAGACGGATTGCACGACAAACACGGCGACGATCCGCAGAACCCACGCGACGACGAAGAGCAGAACAATTGACCGGCGAGGAGAAAGGTTCAAGAGGGGCACCGTAGGCTGCGGGGCGATCGGTGATCGATCCTACCTGTTCACGATGACAGGCTGGAAGCCTATCCCACGGGGGGGCCGTTTGATCAGGCCAGACCTGTCAGAATCACGAGTTTGTCGCCTTCGATCCGGTAGTATTGCTCCCAACTGAGTCGCCAGTCGTTCAGGCCGTAGTCACACAGAATGTCGAAGATATCTCGATTATAATCAAACCCTGCCTCGCGGATCATATCTTTCCGGCGAGCAAAATCGAGGAGTTCCCACTCGCACCGGTCCTGGTTGAGGCCGAGAAACTGGCGCTTCACAAACTCAGCCGCCCGGGGCTCATGCTGATGAATGTCTGGGTGCAGCAGTCCGAACGTTCGGGGTCGCTGAAAGCAGGGATGGTCCTCGCGACCTTCTAGATGTTCGACCCAGCAATAGCGGGAAAACGTGGGCCAGTGATTGTCGAAGTAGTGCCTGAACCCACCCCCGCCCATGTCGAGACGGCGATGGAAGGACTCGATAAAGCGATGCGAATGGGCTTCTTTCGCACCCTTCTCAATCAGGCGGTTAAGCGAGTTCGACATTTCCTACTCGGGAAGATGAGTGGCCCCAGTTCCAATCCAGTCCAGTCCAGCTGAACCGTTGCCTTCCCAGGCGACTTTTGACTCTACGAAGATTCGGCGTAGAAATCCAGCGGTGTTGATGCAAAATGAGGCATCTCAGAAAAGTTTCTCAAACCCGGCTAAATTGCATATCCCACAAAGCCGCCTCATTTGACAGATTTGCCTCAATCGCTACCTTAACGCTGTTGGTTCGGCAGGAACTGTCTGCGTTGTCAGTCAGAAGACCATCGAACACCACTGGGATGTTGTGGCATACTCGGAGCCGCCCATTGGACGTAGGACATTCCGAGAGTGAGCTGAGGAGTCTCTCATGGTTCGTAAGATGATGTTCGCGTTCGGCGCTCTGTTGGCGCTGGTTCTGTTCGTTGG
>JAYSUV010000065.1:0-2292 GCA_043718945.1 Planctomycetota bacterium | reverse complement strand
ATGCGGAGATAGCTGGTCGGGCCGGTCACCTTCGGACGCTGTGCCAGCAGTGTTGCAGGCAACTTGGATTTGGGATCGCGAATCGCCAATCGAGAGTCGGCCAGCACGGCATTGATCTCATGGGCGAGGGCCGCTTTCTCGTCGTAGGACATGTCGTGGGTATCCTTGAGGATCTCGGCAATGGCGGGAGCCAATTCGGGAGCGATCTGCCGCTGAAGTTCTGAGTAGAGTTCTCCGATGGCCTTCAGCTTATCGCTGGGAGCGGATGGCAACTGAGCCACGATCTGAGTTAAGAGTTCACGGATGTCTGCCACTTGCCATTGACCTGCGCTCTGGAGTATTTTTCCAGTGTCGCATGGTTCTGGCTCTGGCGCAAGAACTTCCACTTTGGTCGGATCAACAAGTTCCAGCCCGGCTTCCGTGTTCGGAGAAAATACTAGGCGGAACGCATAGCGGCCAAAATCGCTACTCCCCCGCCACACAACGCCTTGCTCCACTTTCATTCGGGCGGATTGAAGTAACCCCAACGATTCACGATCCAGCTGGGCGATCACATCGGAAACAATCGCGGCAGGCATGGCTCGTCGAGCCAACGACGTGCTGCCATGCAGCACCAGGACACCGTGTACTGGCTTGCCCTTGAGACGATCACAGTTCTCCAGCAAGCGATTGCGAACATCGCTCCAAAACATCTCACTGGACGCGGATGACTGAACTTCCACTAACGTCGGAGATCGCCCCGGAACCAATCGGATCACCAGTGGAGACGGACTCCACACTTTTCGGGGAGTTTCGAGAGACTTCGAATCCGATCGCGATTTTGTGGTCATCGGAATTGTGTCAGAGCCTGCTGGATCGCGTAGTGCTGGATCGGCGACGCCTGAAGCATCGCCACTGCCAGAGGATATCGGGTCCACCGCAAACTCAACACTTCGGCACTGACCGGATGTAGCTCGACAGCCAGAACCGAGTAGATGAGATGTCGGCTGATAGAGACCAGATTCACGAGCGGCGAATACCGGAGTCGCCCTTCACCCCATTGGTAGTACCTCTCTCCCGCGATCGGCAGACATCCGCTGCGGAGCAATTCCTGATGGTCGGCGGGATTGGCCAGACATACCCAATACTCGTCGTATCGAGAATCGATGCCAAACCGGGTCGACCGCGCACGTCGAGGGACCACGGTCATGGCGACTTTGGCCTTCCGAAACGCATACTCCGACATTCCCGCGAGACGCAATCCCTCAGTCGGAATGAGTCTGTCACCCAAAGCCAGTGGGTGTTTATCGAGCTTCGACACGCTTCTCACGAAATGCGGACGAGCCAATCCCTGCGTGATCGTAATCGTCGGGTCTTGCGAAGTCCGGCACCATGCCGGACGCCGAGCGGATAGCACCGAGCAGGCCCCAATCGACTCCTCATCTTCCGGGAAGAACATTCGAAAGAGATTCATCAACCACGTTCGCTGGTCGTCCCAGCAATCCCAACTCCCGAAATCGCAATCGCGACGAACCTGATCAAAGACCGACAACCCCAGCCCATGCAGGTGCGTTTGTGGCCCAAACCTCATGTGATGGAAGTTGGATGGCGGGCGGTACTCTTCAGCAGTGAGATTGACTGCTTCGTGTTCCGTGGTGACAACGCGATTCGCCACACTGGCTCGCATGAACGAACCGTGGTCTTCCCAGATAGGCCGACGCTCTTGCCAAAAGTGCTCGTTGGCGTGTGTCATCTGATCCTCACTGCTGGGCCGGGGCTCCACGCGCCTCATCATCGCACGCACATTGGAGATAATCCAGCTGTTCTTATCGCTCGACCATCGCCCCTTGCTCTTGCTGCCGCAAAATCGCTTCGATCTTGTCGACCTGCACGCGTCCTTCGAAATCATTCTTGCGGACCCAGACTTTGCCTTGGTCTTCGTAGTCGGGGTGGTACTGGAACCCGCCGTCCTTCACGGCGTTGAGAATCTCTTGGCTGGGCCGATCGTGGAACTTCAGGACGAGCAGCCCGCGTTTGTTGTCGGTCAGCTTCTCGTAACCCGAGGCGGTGCGGACGGTCCAGCTGCGGAAGCGGGGGCGGTCGGGTTGCTCTTCGGGCACTTCGGACGAGGCGGCGTGATGAGCCTCGGAGGAGGTGGTCGCAGCGGGAGTTGACCCAGCTTCGGCGAGAGCGGGAGCAGGCGTGGTGTCGATCGTATCAAACGGAGCGGCTTCCACGATGTTGACCGAACTGGCCCCCGGAGCGGCAACCGATTCCACAGGAGGAACGTTGGCTTCGACCGAAACTGATCTC
>JAYSUV010000640.1:0-1101 GCA_043718945.1 Planctomycetota bacterium | reverse complement strand
ACTCCTGATGACTCTCCCATTGGAACAGAATCGTCACAATTCAAATACCCCTGTTTCAGCCCACAACCCCAAATTCTTAACAGCCCAGGCCAAGCCCACGCGACTCAACCTGAATTCGAATAGGCGAGTAATCTCGATCTCGTGCGAATCCCCATCGAGAATGGTATTGTGACACGATGACCAACTCGCTCTCGCATCCCGTGACGACAGCCGCCTCATCCGTCCCGTGGCGGGTCGGTTTGGGGCATGACACACACCGACTGGAGCCGGGGCTGCGGCTCATCATTGGCGGCGTTGAGATTCCGCATGAGAAGGGGTTCGTGGCTCATAGCGATGGGGATGTCCTGTTGCATGCCATCACCGATGCCGTGCTGGGAGCTGCGGCTTTGGGAGACATTGGCGAGTGGTTCCCCGACACCGATCCACGCTACCGCGGAGTCGACTCATCGGGTCTGCTACAGGAGGCGGTCCGCGTTGTGCGAGAGCGAGGCTGGAGTATTGTGAATGTCGACTGCACCGTGTTCGCCCAACGGCCCAAGCTAAGTAGCTTCAAGCAGGAGATGGCCGGAAACATTGCCCTCGCACTGGGTGTCGATCCCACCTGCGTGAACGTCAAGGCGAAGACGGGCGAACGTGTCGGCCCAGTCGGTCACGAGGAGTCGATGGACGCTTCCGCGGTGGTACTACTGGCCAGGGCTTAATGAACTGGTCCGAAACAACTTCCCGATCTGATTATTCTTCGAGCGGTCAGGAAGACACATTCGTGAGCCGGCAGGCGCTCGCTGCGGGTTCTGGTGGGCGGACGATGAGAAGAACCCGCGTCTTGCGGCTCACATCTCGATCACCCGAAGGTGTCATTTCAGTCCGCTCGAAGAATATGAACAGAAGGCAGAAAATGACGCGAAGAAACTTCGAATGCGACCCATTAGGCGAGCGGCCTGAAATCATTGACCGTGGCCTGGGCGTCTCGCCCAGGCGTATTCTCCAGAGATAGGTATCCCCTTCGCTCAAGTGCATACGAGATGTTGTGCCTCCGATTCCCCACAGCCGGGACACTCACGCCACCTATGGGGGTCACTTGAGCGAAGGGGATACCTATTT
>JAYSUV010000639.1:0-8653 GCA_043718945.1 Planctomycetota bacterium | reverse complement strand
TCCTCCCCAAAGACTCCTCACCAAATCCGGAGATCGCCAAACATGTGACTTGAAAAAACCTCAGAGGTCTACCGGTGTGCCAGCGGCACAAGAGGTTCGCCTTGATTAACCTCTCGAAACCAAAACCTCTTTCGGCTGCGCCGCTCCGCGACAGCTTTCGCGAAGCCCGGCCAGTGATCGCCGAATTGAAGGTCGAGGCTCCGTCGTGTCTGCCGAAATATGACACTCCGCGCGGGAGCCGACAGCCAGCCCTCGAATGCCGAGGCCCAGCCATGAGGCCCGTGGCTCACAAACCTCATCCCGACTCGTCCGAAGCCGAGGTTTCGTTCACAGATTTCGCAGATTACCGCAGCCCCCAGAAGCCCCCACCCCAACGCGGCCTATACCACAACGGCGACCACGCCTCCACCGCCAAAATCCTGGCCCTGCGAAATGCCGAGAAATGACACCTCGGAAGCCCTGCCCCGAAGAGGTGCAGAGGCTGGGGCGAAGTCAAGTGGCTTTCTGGCTAACTGCTGATGGCTTCCCCTTTTGGTTGCGGCGATGCCGCGCTGGGACTCATGCTGTGTGATAAATTATCTCACGGTGTCGGTCCTCCGAAGGCGATGGTTGTCGAACACCACCAGCCTCACGAAGACCGACACCACTTTCCTCAACTTCGGTTGCGGCAGAGCCGCGCTGTGCCCTCTGCGGTGAATTCCGGGAGCTTCTATCGAGCCAGTTCCTGATGGTTGTTCAAAAAACACTTCCCGATTTGATTTTGAACAGTCGGGATTAAAGAGACTACGAACTCTCCCCTTCGTTTCCTTCGTGATCTTCTGTTCAACTCCCAGAGGTCAAACAGGGAAGTTGTTTTGGCCCCTGTCCTGAGTGAACTCTCACTCTCGTCGCCTGCCTCCCTCCCTCGACTCCGCCTCGGATTGCCGCTCCCGGTTCATGACGGTTTCGACCCGGCGACGTTGACGTTGCAGGCGGGTGAATAGTTGGGCGTAGGGTCGCTCACCCGGAGTATTCTTCGCGTCAGCAGCATCGAAGACCGGGGAGACTGGAGCCGGGATGGAAGAGGCCGCCGCCGATTCAGTCGTTCCGTGGATCGCTGACCGGGACTCGCTGGATGACTCCCCTGTTGAGTCTCCGCACGCCTGGTCTGGCAAGGACTCCACGGACTCCGGCTCGACGACATCAAACTGCCAGTTGAGCGACTGTCTGAGTGATTGGTGTCGAGGGCGTGTCGATTCCCGGCCGCTTGTGGCAGACGGGTCAGTCGGGTTGGCAAGTGCTTGCGAGGCTTCCGCCTCCTGGCGAAACTGACGAACGTCCACACTGATTTCGTTGATGAAATCCAGCAGCTGGCTTTCATCCAGCATCGGTTGGACTTCGGTGAGCGTCAGATCGAAATCGGTGGGGGACTCCTGCGGCACGGGAGTCGGTGCGGCTTCGAACAGCGTGTCATCGATCTCTTCGAGGGCGTCATCCAACTCGGACATCGGAATTGTGGGAATCTCTTCCAGTGCCTTCGCCTGAACGGGTGGGTTCCATCGAGGCCTGCTCGATTCGAGTTGTCGGTCGATCGCGGCATACGCATCGTCCACCACCAACTCCTCAAACCCGCTTCGAATTAAAGGCAAGTTCACCGAAGCTGAGGATTGCGGTGCGGCGTTGAAAGCCCATTCTTTGCCAGACTCGAACCCTGGGGCGAGATGCGGCTCCGTGAACATTGTCTCGTCCTTGGCCTCGTGTTCCGAGGTGGTGTCGGTGCTGGGGATGTCTGCGGGAGGAGCCGTCTCGTAGGCGTATGATTCGGGAGCGTGAAGTGTCTCGACAGCGGAAGACCACAAGGGAGCTTTGTGTGAGTCAGCTGGCTCGCCCGGAACAACAAACCGAGTGGTTTCGAACAGCTGTTCGAGTGAAGCGGCATCCAGTGGCGAGCCGACCTCGAAGACCGATGATTCGGAGGCGACTGGACCGTCTTGATCGCCGGTTTCGAATGCCGCCGCTTCATCCACGTCGAAGTCGGTATCGCACTCGGTGATTGAATCGTCGAGCGGTTCGGCCTCATCGGCCTCATGCGATTCCGCGAACTTCTCCAGCGGATTTCGCTCGCTTGTCCAGGTGAGATCGAGCGGCGCATTCCAGTGCAGCGGCAGTTCCCGCAGGTCGAGCAGCGCGGAGCGAACGATCGACACGTCCACTGGTCGTGTCTCCTCGGCATACGCCAGCAGCAAACTGTGATCGCTGAGCTGATTCAACCGCCGCGGGTTCCCTTCACTGGCTGAGCAGATCAGCTGGACTGCATCCGGAGTGAAGATCGTCAGTCCGTCGTTCCCGGAGTATCGCAAACGCTCCCGCAGGTATTGGCTCGATTCCTCAAACGTCAGCGGTTCGATGCAGGCATGGCACCCCACCCGCTGATTCAGAGCGTTCATCTCCGGCGCGGTGAGCAACTCCTCCAGTTCCAGCTGCCCCGAGAGGATCAGAGAAACGCAAGGCGTCCCCGCGATTTCATAGTCGGTCAGCGTCCTCAGTTCTTCGAGTCCTCGCGAACTGAGGAGATGGGCTTCGTCGACAATCAGCAGCAGCCGATTCTGCGGAGCGGGAGAGGCTTGCAGCAGATCCAGCACTCGTAGCCGGGCTTCCTGCTCCGACAAGCCAATAAAGGGGTGCTTGAGTTCGAACAGGATCGCTTGCAGCAAGGCCCGTCGAGTGGGAAACCGAGCGGTCGTCAGCAGAATGGTGCGACGCTGCTCGCTAAAACGCTGCTGCAACAGTCGACAGACCAGCGATTTTCCAGCTCCCGAAGGAGCGGTCAGGACGCCAATCCCCTGTTCCTGAGTCACGCAGCGGACCAGGGCCTCGAACGGCTCCCGGACCGGGGCGAGTGGAATGAATGTCTCCACTCGCGGCAGGGGCGAGAACGGTCGGTTGCGGAGGCCAAAGAACGCTTCGTACACGAACGATCACTCCAGGAGAGGGCTACCTGAGAGTGATCGATTCGGATAGGGCGATTCCTTCACGCGATTCGGCTCGACCGTCACCTTCGGATTGATCCTCTGGTAGATCGGCAACTGGTACGGAACGATCACGACATCGGGATCGCGGAAGCTAGGTAAGGTGTGACGGCTGCTCGACCGTCATGGGGCGGATGATCGGATGGGACCAGCAAATCGGGCGCTGGCCCACCGTTGCTCTCAAATTCCCTGTGTCACACTCGCAGCCTGTCGTTGCGTATGCCACCACCACGCCAGGAGCGCGAGCCCGCTACTCAGGGATAACAGGAGGGCTGAGGGCTCGGGGGCAGCTGTGGTCGTGGAGAATGCGGTACTGTTGAATGGGACATCCGGAGCAGTCCCGTTAATGCTTTGGTCTCCTGCCCCATCCTCGCTGAGCCAGTTGGCGGGGTTGTTGACCAGTGATTGATAGCCGGAAAACGTAGCCTGGGTATCTCGGGGGCCGGTGTACTCAAAGACATCGTGATTGTTCCCGAACTCAATTGCGTTTGTCCCGATTGTCAGTCCAGTTCCTGCCAACGACGAGCCACTCCCGGCCACGTTGCCGTTAAAGATAGCCGACAGGAAGGTTCCCGGAGTATTGGCATCCACGCCGGTGTAGGCAAACAGTCCCTCACTTGCTGTTCCAAATCCCCCCACTCCGGTGAGCATAGAGGATCCGAAGTCGGAGACAATGACTCCCGACGCCAGATTCGACACGCTGACCACCGTACCCGCCGCGATGGCGGTGACCCCCGACTGCCAGGTAATCACGCTCTCCCCCGTGTTAAAGGTCCCCGTATTAAACTCATCATCCCGGAAGAAGATCGTGCTGTTCGCATCAATACTGTTCAGAGCGACAAAGGCAAACCCGTCGGCTCCGTCGGCGTTAAACCCAACGAATGCCACGTCACCAGTCACCAGTGCCGCGCTGGCTGGACTGCCGTCCAGTATTCCCACTGCACAGACACTCAGCAAACACCATCTGACAATGCCCATCTGATTTCCGATCACCAGGTCAACCTGACCTGACAGGTTTCTGATTCCGTTGACGCGTGCATCACGAGACCGTGACGCAAGTCGCCGCACAAACTTCCATGTTTCTTTATCGGCACAGGGATGACAGCTAGATGGCAGTGGTCAATTGAAAAAGGCTAAACATGGAGAGCGAATTCCGTCAAAGGCTCAGAGATTCCGATCCCGGTGACATGGAACGTGCCACACAACCGGTGAATCAGGTACAATTGATGCGATGGATTCTGAGAGGGGCAGAATTTAATCTGCGTAGATCGTCTCCCTCTCCCACTCAATTCAACCCCTGCGGACCACTCTCATGCCCCAACACTTCTCACGTCGCACCCTGCTCCGCGGCCTTGGCGTGTCGATGGCGCTCCCGTGGATGGAGTCGATCCCGGTCTGGGGGGACGAGATCACCTCGACCGCTCAGCATGCCAGCGAGGCCCCGGTTCGTGTCGCGGTCCTCTTCTCCGGCAACGGCTACCACAGCAAAGAGTGGTGGGCCAAGGGCGAGGGGAAGGCGATGGAACTCGGCCAAGTCCTCGCCCCGCTGACCGACTTTCGCGAGAAGCTGCTCTTCGTGCAGGGCCTGTACAACGTCGAAGCGACCAAGGGAAACATCCACAGCTCCCAGACCGGCAACCTGCTCTCCGGGGCTCCGCTCGCTTCCGGTGGGGACATCCAGTCGGGGACCAGCTTTGACCAGTTGCTGGCTCAGACCTATGGGCGGGGGACGAAGGTGCCGAGCCTCGTGCTGGGGTGCGAGGCAGCCAACCCCTCGGTCCACAAGAACTATTCGATGTTGTATAGCTCGCACATCTCGTGGTCCTCGGCGACCACGCCGACACCGCTGGAGTTGTACCCGGCCTTGGCGTTCGACCGGCTGTTCAAGGATGGGGCGGAGAAGGGGGACAAGAGCGTGCTGGATGCGGTCCTGGAAGACGCCGGAGACATCCGGCGGCAAATCAGCGTCAGCGATCAGCGGAAGCTCGACGAGTACCTCGACTCCGTCCGCGATGTCGAACAGCGGATTGACCAGGCCGGGAAGAAAGGGGAGCTACAAGGCTGGCGTCCGACCCTCGACAAGCCGAACATCGAGCGTCCGGCGGACGGCATTCCGCAGAACATCGCCGACCATATGCGGCTGATGTGCGACATTCTGGTCCTCGGGTTCCAGACCGACACGACGCGGGTCTCGACGCTGAAGCTCAACAACGACCACTCGTCGCTGCGGTTCCCGCACCTGGGGGTCGACTACATGATCCACCACTTGCTGTCGCACTCCGACGGAGCCGACTGGCTAAAGGTCAATCAGTTCTTCGTCGAACAGCTTGGCTACATCGCCCGCAAGCTCGACGGGATTCAGGAAGGGGACCGCACGCTGCTCGACAATTCGATGCTGCTGATGTGCTCCAGCATGATGACCGGCGGACATAACAACGACCAACTGCCAGTCGTTGTCGTCGGCAAGGGGGGCGGCTGCATCGAAACGGGGCGGTCGCTGAACTACCGCGACAAACCCGACCGCCAGATGTGCCGGTTGTACATGTCGATGATGGACAAGATGAATGTGAGGCCGAAGACGTTCGGCGATGCGACGGAGGGGCTGAACGAGGTGTGAGACTTTAGCGAGGGGTGAATTGCCGTTGAGTCATAGGACAGCAGGTCGACCTGCCGCCTGCCTAACTCCTCACCTGCCCCTCGCCCTGCACGATATACTTGTAGCTGGTCAGCTCAACGAGTCCGCACGGACCGCGCGCGTGGAACTTGTCGGTACTGATCCCGATCTCGGCTCCTAGGCCCAGTTCGCCGCCATCATTGAACCGGGTACTCGCATTCACCATCACTGCCGACGAATCGACCGCAGCGGTGAATTGGCGAGCGGCAGCGGGGTCGTTGGTGACGATCGACTCGGTGTGATGCGAGCCGTATTCGGTGATATGGTCGATGGCCTCCTCAATCGAGTCGACCACGCGGGCCGAAAGGATCAGGTCGAGGTACTCGGTCCGGTAGTCGGCTTCGGTCGCAAGCTTGGCATCGGGCAGGTACTCGCGAATCCGCTCGTCGCCCCGCACCTCAACGCCGTGAGCATGCAACTCCGGCCCAACCAGCGGTAGGAACCGATCCGCGATGGCAGAATGCACCAATAGGCTTTCCGCGGCGTTGCAGACCCCCGGGCGCTGGCACTTCGAGTTGATGAGAATCCGCACGGCCATCGGCAAGTCCGCAGCTGCGTCGACATAGACGTGGCAGACGCCGTCGTAGTGCTTGATGACGGGCATCTTGGCCTCGGCCATCACGCGCTCGATCAATGACTTGCCGCCGCGCGGAATCGTCACGTCGATGTATTGCGGCATCTTCAGGAACTGCCCGACCGCGTCCCGGTCGATGGTCTCGACAAGCTGCACGGCATGTGGGGGCAGGCCGTATGACGCCAGCGTTTCCGCTAGCACGCGGTAGATGGCGAGGTTGCTGTGCAGGGCCTCTTTGCCCCCGCGCAGAATCACCGCATTGCCGCTCTTCACGCAGATCCCAGCTGCGTCGGCAGTGACGTTCGGTCGCGATTCATAGATGAAGAACACCACGCCCAGCGGCACCCGCACCCGCGTCACCAACAGCCCGTTGGGGCGGGTTTTACTGTCGATGATTCCCTCCAGCGGATCGGGGAGCAGGGCCACCTCTTCCAAGGCCGACGCCAGCTTCTCGATCCCCGCCTCCGTGAGCCTAAGCCGGTCGATCGCAGCTGCGTTCAGGCCATACCCCGGAGCCGCCTCCAGATCGCGGTCGTTCTCACGCACCAGTGTCGGCTCCGCGCGCCGCAAACCCGCCGCCGCCTCGCGCAGCCAGCGGTTCCGCTGTTCGCCAGAGACGAGAGCCAGTGCGCGGCTGGCCGCTCGAGCCTGTTGGGCGACACGCAAGGTGTATTCGGAGAGTTCGTTCATCATGAGGAGAGTATTCGAGGTCGGGCCAGACGTGTCAACCAGATCGTGTTGCGGCTCCCTTGGGCGCGTGCGTCAGAATTGTCGGCAGTGGCATTTTCTGCCCCCTCTCCCCACTGGCGGCGTGATTTTCGGAGAGGATGTGGCTGTGGGGAGAGGGCCGGGGTGAGGGGCTTAAAGCGAGCGATATGGCCCCCTCACCCCAGCCCTCTCCCCCACAGTGGAGTCCATTCTGAAAGCAGTGCCGATTGTGGGGGAGAGGGGGCAGAATCTCAGGGGCAGCCGACCTTTCTGATGCACACACCTCCCCTGGGTGAGCAATCCCGCGGACTTTCCCCGGCAGCGGAATTCTGTGTACTCTGCTCCTTTCGGACGCATCATGCACCATACTGGAGGTTCGCCATGTCGGAAGAAGACGATCTGCTACACACGACCATCCCACTGGTTCTGGAGTCGATGGAGCAAAGTGATTCCTTCGAGGCGATGGCTCTTCTGACCGCCTCGGGGGATCCTCATCGAGTCATCCAGTGCTTCCATCTCGCAGTCCGGGAACTCTTCTCGCAGAGGAAGCTGCCGCAGATGGTGTGGATGGGGCGAGGCGGAATCGACTACGCCCTGCGGGAGGCCGCGTCCACGAGTGATGACGCACAACGAGTGGATCTACGCACAGCTGCCCGAAAGTTGTCATACAACGTGAGTGCCAATCTGTGGCCGGGCTGGGCGGACGAGGCCGTCCAGCCGACGCCGTCTGATCTTCAATCCGCACTGGACCTCGCTCGTGTGCATTATCGTTTGGTACTGGAGGATCGGCTGGACCCCGAGTCGATCGGGAATGCCCGCTGGCTGGTCGGGGCCCAGCGACTGGCACTGGGGCAAGAGCAGTCTGCTCATTACACCTTTGAAACCGCCAAAGCCGCCTACCATGAGGCCGGAAAACCAGCGAGTGTATGGATGGCCGAAGGGTTTCTCGCCTTGTCACTCCAACTGATGGGGACGATGGCCACCGAAGGAACCCACCGTTTTGAGGCAGCCATCCAGGAACTCAAGCAGCTCGGTGACGATGGGGAGTTCTTCGTCGATCAGCTGCAAGCCGCAAGACGGGTGTTTCTGACTCGCTGACAGAACGAGAGAGCCGCTGCACTGTCTTTCCCAGCCCGCTGCGCCAGCAAGGGACGCGTGCCAGCCCCCCATCGCACACACTTGAATCCGCACTGCCGACCAGCATCGAGATTCACTCTCCAATCGTCGTCCTATTGGCGGAGATAATGGCGACCAAGCGGGATCGTCAGCACGCGGCACCAACACAGGTTTCTGGCTCGCGGCCCTTGCTGGCGCAGCGGGCTGGGAATCGGGCCACCTACAAGCCCGGCACCGACGTGCGTGATGCTCTCCAGTCAGTCGTGTGTGCACCAGAACAGTCGGCAGAAATTCTCCGCAGTGCATTACACCACACAGGGGGAGCCGCAGATGAATACGGATGAACCCAGCGCGGCACAGCCGCAACCGATGGGGAAGCCATTAGCCTGAAACCAGAAACCACTCATCGTCAAGGCGGCCTCTGCACCCCTTCGGGACAGGGCTTCCGAGGTGGGCGGGAATCGCCGATACTCTTCACCCCTTCAGGCAACGCCGTGAAGGATGTCCGTCAGTGAAAAACCTGGGTCTCCAAGAACGGGGGGGGCGAAGAAAAGCCAGATGCCTCACCGGACC
>JAYSUV010000638.1:0-27840 GCA_043718945.1 Planctomycetota bacterium | reverse complement strand
TCATTCATAGACATGATGGATGAACTCCGACGAACAGTTGAGCAGATCAAACAGGGAGGGAGACTCTGGCGACTCAGGGGAATGAGTTCGAGACGAATGCCCGGAGTTTGGAGAAAACTCGCGTCGCCATGCTATTGCTGGCCTCTGCATGTGTCAACGAGTGGCCCTTCTCCGGCCAGGCTGACTGACAAAGTGCGTTGCCCTCACATCGAATATTGATGGGTGGGACAGCGAATTCCAGGCCGCCTCGGGCTTCCCGGTGAATGCCGTTTTGTGTGGCAATATCCTCTCACTCAGTGACCGCAATTCGTGTGATTGTCAGAGGAATCAATCTGTGACCATCCGTGTACCAATCCTTCTGGGGACGCGGAGTGCGAGACGCACATTGCAAACCGGTTCGTGTTCACCCCATCACGAGAGGTGCCGCAGGGTGATCACCGCGTGGCCCGCGAGGCGCTGGTCCTCAGCGGATGGTCACTTTGAAGAAGGGTGAGCCGCAGATGAACGCTGATGAACACAGATTAGAAGGCAAAGAGAGTTCCAAACGTTTGCTTCGGACTGAACCGAATCATCGGCCTCACCGCTTCTCTTCATCCGTGTTGTGTTTATCTGTGTTCATCTGTGTTCATCTGTGGCTCAACCTCTGGAAATCCACTGACCGATCCCACCCCAAGACTGGGGCGGAGACCGGTGGTCGGCAGACCGGCCCTGGGAGGATTCTGGGCTCTCGCCCACGACTGCGCATGATCACAATGTGCGCCCCGCACTCGGGGACGAGCTTTTTCGGAGTGGAGAATTCGTCCACAGATATCACAGGTCGGCACAGATTCCCGAGGATTGGCTGCGGCGATTGCCATCCACAACTCACGGACACGCGCCTCCTGCGGCGGAAACTGCGGATGGAGACTGCGCACTCTCGGTTCATCGAGTTTTCTCTGTCGCCCTCACCTCGCGAGTGCCGATGAATCCGGATAGCCGCGATTGTGGTCAGGAGGGGGGCATGCGCCTCTGCTGACGGATCAGTCCCAGCATGGATGTGGAGGGGGACACCCACGATGCGTATTTCCGGACACCTTGGGGCGACCCTGATCAGCCTGGCGAGTTGCCTGCTGGCTGGTGAACTCATCGCGCAACAACCTTTACCGGGCTCGCAGCTTCGGATGGGGCAGTCGGGAAGCAACTTCAACGCTCAATCCGTCAGCCAGCCAGCGGTACAGACCGCTGGCCCGGGAGTCGCTCGGCAAAATCAGCCAGCGACTGAACCCATTTACATCGCGGTCATCGGGGCAGTGAAGACTCCCACGGTCTTTGAGTCCGCAGAGCCAGCTGTCCCTTTGAAAACATTGATTGAGCGCGCGGGTGGGGAAACCACGGAGAGCATCGGCACCGTCCGCATCATGGAGCGCACTCAGACCCGTTTCATGACGACTCTCCATCACCATCTCGATCTTGCCGTCACGCATGGCCAGGTCGTTTTTGTGGTCCCGCGTGGGGGACGGCCTGCCCGAGTGACTGATCCTCGACAACCTCCTCCGGCTCGATTGGTCCTCATCTCCGGACTGGCACGAGGTCCACTCCTCTGTAATATCGGGAACCAGTCGCGGACATTCGGCGATCTACTACTCCTGCTCGGTCAGTCGCCCGAACTGTTCGCTCGCCAGCAAGTGAAGGCGACCCTGCCCCAAGGGCAATGGATGGATCGCGAGAGTCTGCTGGTCCACAATACGGTCATCGACTTTAATCCCGAGGGCGTCAACACGGACGGAGTACGAGCCGCCGTCGACAAGGGGTTCCGATACGAGTTGCCCGTTCGGCTCGCTGCGACGGCGACATCTGTATCTCCCGTGAGAGGCCCCGCAACAGTCGCTCCAACGGCGAGAGTTCTTGATCCCCCGCTGCCCGTGGTCCAGCCGCAACCGGTTCGTGCGATAATCGCTCGCCCAGCAGCATCTGACCCGATGACCGAACGTTCGGCGAGTGGTATTGAACGAATGGGTTCCTCGATCCCCTTCGACGAGCCGATGCCGTTCCCCGCTAGGACTCCTGTCGAAGTCGACGCGAATGAGCAGTCGGCCGAGCCCTCTCCGGTCATCAAGTCCGATGGGCGTGCCCCGCTGATGCTGCCCAAGACTTGGCAGAATCCGGACCAGGACGAGGCCGAAGCGGAAAGCCCAGCCTCGAAGATCGAGCGGACCTCTGCGAGTCACCCCGCCAGTGATGGTGACATCATCACCGTATCCGCCGAAACCGAGGCGTTGGACTCGCCGCAGCCGACCCTGGCTGATCCCAGTTCCGCCTCACCAGCCCCCCCTGTCGAATCAAGGGCAGCAACTGCCGAGACGGCCTCTTCATTCCCTTGGCCTCAATCGTGGCTGGCTTTGATCGTGACCGTCGGCGTCGCAGCGACGAGCGTCGTCGTCTCTCGCATTGTGTCCCGAGAGACGGCTTCGACTGTTGAAATGCCTGAGCCTCCCTCGGCTTCTGTGGCTCCGGAACCGGTCGCCACACAGGCACCCGCACCCGCCGTTGAGGACGAGCAGCGATTCCTGCAACGCCTCATCATAAACAAAGTCCCCCTGATCGAAGAAGAGGCCAGTCTGCCTCCGGTGGATCGGCTGCATGGGATGTCGATTGGCGGGCGACGATTGATCGTCCATGAAGCCCACGAAGGAGTTGTCGGACCTCACTTCAAAGTGAGAGATCCGAACGATTCGCGGGCGTTGGAATTGCGACTCCGGCGGCTCATGCGTGCGGGGAGCCCCTCGACGAAGCATGCCTCAATGCTCGTCACGACAGCTCAGGTGACCGGGGCTCGTTCGTCTCGCGTCAGCCCTCTGGAACGTGCTCTGAGAAGTGTGGAACGAGGGGACACATAACCATGGTGTGTCTCGACTTCGGCACCACCGAGTTTCGCTGCATCCGTCGGCAAGGGGGATGCCTCTTCGCACGTAAGTGCCCAGCGGTCTATGTCAGCTTGCCCATCGATGATACGGATCTGGGGCTGCTCAGACAGATGCGGATCCCCACCATCCGCTGCGATGACAGTCTGGTCGTCGTCGGGTCAGCGGCTCTGGATCTCGCCAAGCAGTTGCGGATCCCCTGCATTCCGCTGCTGATCGATGGTCTGGTCCCGACGAACGACCCGCTCGGACGCCAGCTCATCTCGACCATCCTCGATTCCATTCTCCCAAACGCGGGAGACGAAACCCCTTGCGGCCTCAGCTCCCGAAGTGCGGTCGACTTTGAGCAGACGACGGACCTGCAATTTTTTGCCCAACTGTTGTTACTGAAGGGGTACGTGCCAGTCCCCGTCTCGTCCGTTTCGGCACTGGCCTACGCCGAACTGGGCAGCGATCAATTTACCGGTATCGTTCTCGACTGGGGAGCCAGTGGGGCCAGCTGCGGGGTCTATCGTCTGGGTGAGACGCTGGTCGAGTGCAATCTGGTGAACGGTGGTGGTCTGGTCGATGAGCGCATTGCCACGCTCCGGAGTCGGTTCAACTGGGACCGCGAAGGGAACCGCTATCTCGATACCAATGCGATTGAGATCTGGAAGAAGTCGGCGGGAATCCGCATCGATCAGCCTCGCTCAGAGGACGAGAAGCTCCTGGCCGAGATCTACCGGGAACAGCTGCTGACGATCCTGTTTCGTTTCAAGACGGCCTTTAATTCCTCGTCGGCCCCGTGGATGTTCCCCGGTTCCTCGAAGCTGGTCTGTGCGGGGGGGTGTACTCGCATCGGGGGGTTCATGGCTTTCCTCGCAGAGTTGATCCGCGAAGTAGGGCTTCCGTTTCAGCTGTCCGAGATACAGATCTGTGCCCCGGACCAGTTCCGGACGGCGCGGGGAGCGATGATTCAGTTGGAGCTTGACCGGCTGGCAGGGACGCCCCTCGCCGTACCCGCTGAGTTTGCGTAAGAGATAACGAAGTATTGAGCCACTCTTCGATCGATTTCGAGGAGGCGTTACGGAACGCGTGCGTGCATCAGAAAAGTCGGTAGCCGTAAGATTCTGCCCCCTCTCCCCCACAGTTGCGTCCACTCCTCCAGTGATGCCTCTAGTGGGGAGAGGGGGCAGAGACTTGCAACTGCCTACAATTTCGATGCACACTCACGGAACTCCTGCCACTTCCGCAGGGACGACGAACATCCATCCAATAGATACGATGCGAGCGTCAGCACGGTCGCCGTTTTGGCACCGCCACTGGTTCTCCGCTTGAATGTTGTGACTGCGAAGGAGTCCCCGATGCCTCGTCCCGTTTCCCGTCGTACGTTTCTCTCCACAGCTGCAGCGGGAACGGCGGTGATTCTGTCAGTTCCCGCAATCGCGACGGCCAGCAAGACCGACTCGCCGCTGATCGTTGGGGAGGGCGACCACCGATTCGAGGTCGTTCACAACTTCCCACAACTGCCCGAGAAGTTCACTTGGCAGACCACGCACAACGTGGCGGTCGACAAGGCGGGGAACCTGTACGTGATTCATGAGGGCCGCAAAGACCTCAAGGATCACCCGTCGATCTTCGTGTTCGACTCGGAGGGGAAGTACATCCGTTCGTTCGGGGCCCAGTTCCAGGGGGGCGGCCACGGGATCGAGATTCGGCAGGAGGGGAGCGAAGAGTTCCTCTATGTCTGTGCGTATCAGCACCTCAAGACGTTCGCGAAGATGACGCTGACAGGGGAAACGGTCTGGCAGCAGATGGCTCCGATGGAGTCCGGGGTCTACGCCGAAGGGGAAAACCTTCCGCTGGAGAAGCGGCCCGACCCCACCAAGGTCTGGGGCGGCGACCGGTTCCTGCCGACGAACTTTGCGTTCCTCGATGATGGCGGGTTTCTGCTGATCGACGGGTACGGGGCCTCGGTCGTGCATCGCTATGACAAAGACGCCAAGTGGCAAAGCTGCTTCGGCGGCGTGGGTGACACCGATGAGAAGTTCCGCACACCGCATGGAGTCTGGATCGACAAACGAGCGGGCCGCGAGCCCAGCATCGTCGTCTGCGACCGGGCTCACCATGTCGTTAAGTACTTCACCATGGACGGTAAGTACATCGAGACCCTGAAGGGCTACGGACTGCCCGCTAACGTCGAGACCTGGAAGAACCTGCTGGTCGTCCCCGAACTGCACGCCCGCGTCACGCTGCTGAACGAGAAGAACGAAGTGGTGGCCCGTCTGGGTGAAGACGTGGGCCGCATCACCGGCGAAGGCGGCGGAGCGATCCGCGGCGATGCCACCAAGTGGCTCCCCGGCAAGTTCGTCCACCCGCACGACGCCTGCTTCGGCGAAGACGGGAGCATTTTCGTCGCCGAGTGGGTCGGGACCGGAAGGATCTCGAAGCTCAAGCGGATGGAGTCGTAGGATGGGACTGGCCGCTTTGGTCGCTGGCCCACCATTCCGGCAGCGGCCACGTCACACTTCCTCGTTGAAGTTACAACAACGTGGGGAATCGAAGTTCTCGTCATTGATTTCGAGCACGATTCCGGATGCAAAGTTCCGACCGTCCCAGAGATGGAACATCGTTCCTTGATGAATTGCCGCACGGAGTATCTTCTCCCAAGCATTGGTGGCGAAACCGCAGTTCGCCTCGAATTCTTCGCCTTCCGGAATAACGGTGTCTGGTGTGTAGTGAATTCCAACGCTGTTCAATCCATGGACCCCTGCAACCCCCAGTGGAATGGCCCGGAAGCCGGAAGCCGGAAAGGAGAAATCACCCCTTTTCGGGCCACCGCTTTCTCGACGGAAGATCTGGATCTTCGCTCGAAAATGATAATGCTGGTTCACGATGATCACTTTCCTTTGACACTTAGCCCTAGCACTAACCCCCGAAACTGCTCCCCCCGATCTGCGAAGTTCAGGAACCAATCAAAGCTCGCACACGCTGGCGACAGCAGAATCGTGTCCCCCGGTTGCGACTGCTCCCACAGCCAGTCAAACGCCTCGCGCAAGCTGTGCGTGATCCGCTGCGATGAGCAGCGAGCGGCAGACGTAAGTCTGTCGAGTCCTTCAATCTCACGCGTCGCCAGAGCGTGGAGCCGCTCCGCCGTCTGCCCCATCCAGGCCACCGCCGACGCGCGAACCGCCGCCTCGCGAGCAAACTCGCCGAGGTCGACCCGCTTATCATACCCCCCGGCCAAGAGCAGCACCCGCCCCGGAAACGCCTTCAAGGCACAGATCGCCGACTCCGGCGTCGTGGCCAGCGAGTCGTTATAGAACCGCCGCCCCGCGACCTCTCCCACGAACTCCAGCCGATGCGGCAACCCACGAAAAGTCCTCAGTCCCTCCGCGAGCGACCCCCGCTCCACCCCCGCCGCCAACGTCGCACTGATCGCCGCTGCGGCGTTCATGCGATTGTGGTCGCCAGGGAGTGGAAACAAGTCGAGGAGGCATGTATTGGTAGCGTGGGCTTTAGCCCACGCTGACATGTCAACCATCAGGAGGCGTGGGCTAAAGCCCACGCTACTAAACTCGCTTCCAGACAGATAGGAAACGTGCCTCACGTCGGAGCCAAACACCCACACTCGCCCGTGAGTCGGCCACTCGCGCACATCGGCATCATCCCCATTTAGCACAGCTGTCGATTCCGGCGTTTGCCAGCGCAAGATCGTCTGCTTGGCTCGCCGATAGTCGTCCAGGTCGGGGTGCCAGTCGAGGTGATTCGGGGCGAAGTTCGTGACGACCGCGATCTCTGGGCTGGCCTCGATCCGGTCGAGGTCGTCCAGTTGAAAGCTGCTCAGTTCGAGGACCACCCAGTCGGTCGGCTCAATTGAGTCGACGATCGGCAGCAGGCTCCCGCCGAGGTTTCCGCCGAGGTGGACCGTCCTCCCGGAGGTCTTCAGCAGATGCGCAATCAGCGCCGTCGTCGTCGACTTGCCGTTGCTCCCGGTCACGCCGATCACACGGCCCCGGTTGTGCTGCCAGAACAGATTCATCTCGCTCGTGCGCGGGATGCCGCGCTCGCGGGCCTTGGCCAGCCACGGACAATTCGGCTTCACCGCCGGGTTCACGACGAGCAGTTGGGCCTCGGCAAAGTCTGCATCGGTATGGCCTCCGCAGTGCAGTCGCACGAGCTGCGAGGCATCGAACTCTTTGAGCGTATCAGCCAACTGAGCCTCGGGCCGCAGGTCAGTCACCGTGACCTTTGCCCCTCGATCCAGCAAGAACTTCACCGCCCCCAGCCCGCCGCCAAACCGCCCCAGGCCCATCACGGTGACCGGGAGGTTGCGGTAGTCGGTGAGTGGAGGGTGTGAAGCCATGAGATGCCCCGTGGGATAGGCTTCCAGCCTGTCGTTGTTGGCGAATGACGACAGACAGTTCAACCCCATCCTGATGAAAACGATCAACCTCTCAGTAAAGTTTCGCGACAGGATACCAGACTCGCGTGGCTCGATGCCGCGTTACCATCAACCAGACGAGGATGACCCCTTTGATCGCGATCAACGAAATTGACTGGACATAGGCCTCGCGAAAATCGGTGACGCCAAAGGCAGCGAAGGCACTGGCGTAACTCCATTCGGCCCAGGACCGGCGATGCTGCTTCCAGCGACGAATCACAAGCACGCCAAAGCCGACCCAGACCAATCCCTCGAAGAGGTTGAAGAGCCGATAGACCCAATCTCCGATCCCCGCCGTCTCCGGTCGCCACACCCACCACGGCTCTTGCCACAACATGTTCATGGGAATGCACTGAAAGTGTGACAGACTGAAAACGACAGGCTGGAAGCCTATCCCACGACCGGCAGCCACGGGAACAGCCGTTGCTTCGCCGCCTCATCGAGCGGAGCCCCGTACTCGCACGGCTCGAACGCCTCAATGTACTTGATCTTCGCCCCGCGCTCGTGGCCATAGGTCTTCACGACCAGTTCGCGATACCGGTCGGCCAGCGGGGCGATGCGGGCCAGGATGAACTCTCGCAGGAACTGCTTCCGCTCCATCAGGCCCGTCGGCATCGGCGTGTCGCCAAAGAAACCGATCCAGGGCATCCACTCGTAGAACTGCGACTCGTGGCAATCGAGCATGTCGATCACCTGGTCCAGCATCGGCTCGATGTCGACCACCACACTCGGGCTGAACGGGTACGGCTTCTGGAAGTTGTCCGACAGAAACCCCATCACCGGGTTCTTGCGTAACGGCGGCACCGAGGGCACCACAGCCGGGACCATCACCATGTAGGCGGCGTCGCAGACGATCTGCGAGGTGTACCGGTGGTCCGGGTGATAGTCGTTGGGCCGGTGGGTCAGGATTAGATCCGGCCCGAACTCGCGGATGAGACGGATGATGCGGTAGCGAGCCTCCAAGGTCGGCTGGAGCCCGCCGTCGGGGAATTCCAACACATCGTACTGCACGCCGATCACGCGCCCGGCGCGGGCTGCCTCTTCGGTACGGCGAGCGGTCAAGGTCGGCCCGTACATCTGCTGATGCCCGGACTGCCCGTTGGTGACGCTGACGAACCGCACCTCATGCCCCAGCGACCGGTAGATCGCCGCCGTGCCGCCCGCTGTGATGTCACAGTCGTCGGGGTGGGCACCGATGATGAGGATGCGGAGAGGGGTGGTTGGCATAGGAGACAGTCTGTTGAGTCGTGAGTGGGATCAATTGGTGGAGCCCTGCAACTCCAACCAATCGACAAATACGCCGAAGTGCGGGCAACGTTTTCGCACCTGATCAGGACAAATCAGAGCGAGAAGCTGACTCGCATGGTCGACCTTGTGATAGACGCCCTTCTGCGTATTTCTGGTGGCAGAGTCGAGCTTCGATGCGACCTCAGCTTTGGGCTCCTGTTCCAGGTTCAGTCGCTCCGGACAACTCTTACGGTGGAAGCCTTGGCCATAGTAGCGAGTCATCGCATCGGGATCGGCGAGGAGCCATGTTTCCATGCACTCAATCATCAAGTGGAGCACTTCGGGGTTGACCCCCTTCAGATCCCACTGGTCTCCAACCCGGTCGATCAAGTGCTGCTTTCGAGCTGCAGCATCCCCCCTTCCCTTCTCTGACAACGCCTCTTCGGAATCAACCAGAAGAGCATTTATTTTTCCCGCTTGCTCATCATCGTGGGCATTTTTGAAGGCTTTACATGCTCTACTTCGAGAGCCACACACAGTCAGCCTGAGACGAATCCCTCTCGTGAGTAATAGATCCTTCTGTTTGGCGAGGAGTCCTTCAAATCCCAGACGTAATGCCGTATTTCCGTTGGCCGATTTCTCACCTTTCGGTCCGGCTTCGATGAACACTTCGACGATAGAAATCCGCCTTGCCATCATGGGTTTCCTCCCATCGCTCCGATTCTCCAGACTTCGCCCAACCGGTAGTCTTCCAGCCAGTGTGACAGTCGATCTCTATTCAGACGCTCGAAAGTAGTGCCTCTGAGGTTGTCGCAAACCAAGACCGATTCCACTTCGGTGGTCAGGGCTGACACCAGTGCATCCGAGTGAGTGGTCACGATGAGTTGCATCCGCTGCGAGGCCTCGACCAGTAAATCAGCCAGTCGACTCACCGCATCGGGGTGCAACCCCATTTCAGGTTCGTCGATGCACAAAAGAGGTGGTGGGTTCGGCGACAAGAGCAACGCCAAGATTGCCATGAAGCGGATCGTTCCATCCGACAAGCGTGTCGCAGGAACTGGCGAACCGAGTCCATCTTCGATGAGATACAGCTGGAGAGAGTTCCCATAAATGCGTACATTGAACCGTCGGTATCTCGGTAGAAAGAACGCCATGTGCCGATTGAATTCCTCGGCGATGCCGCTCAGCAGGAACTCATTCAGTACCAATCCAAGGTTTTCGGCGTTGGGGAGCAGGTCAAACCCGTCGAGATCGGTTCTCTGGGGTGCCCGCATGGGAGCCAACCGACCAAATGACCAATTGTTGAAAACCTGAATTCCATTGAATTGGTGATTCAGCCAGAACAACTCTGGATAGAGATTCTGATCTTTACGCTGGGAGAGTACGGATTCGTCGAGAACAAGGTTCGTGCGTTGGAAGGACCGCATACTCCTCGCTGTGACTGGCGTGAGTCCTGGCTGATCGGGTGCTGGAGTCGTTGTCATGCCGAAGACGGGCGTCGTCTGGGGCAGTCGGGCACTGATTTCAGGCGCCCCCCCCTGATACCGATAAAAATGGCAACTGTTCTCGTCCGACAGTTCCGCATCCTCAATCGTCTCTTCTACGATCTCCATCCGCTGCCCCGCTGGAGCGAAACTGATCTGGTATCTCAGATTCCGATTCCACGGGGTGTCACCCAGTGTCACATCGATACTCGATCGTTCCGCTTTCGGCTCCCCTTTCCAGAGCCATTCCGTAGCCCCACCCCCCATGCGAATAGCACTTGCGAGAGATGACTTGGAGGCGGAAGCCAGCAGATCGATGGCCTCGATCAGATTCGACTTCCCAGACCCATTCGGACCAATGACGACATTCAATGGCGTGAGCGGAATTGCTTCCGCATCCGGTGGGAAAGAAAGGAATCCCGACAACTTGATCGACTTCAGGAATGCCATGACTGACCTCGCTCGCGACTTCGCGTGTACCGTCTCCGCTCAATGCCCGATGCCGTTCACGGCCAGCCAGCGTTCGCAGTCCAGAGCCGCTTGGCAACCGCTGCCGGCGGCAGTTATGGCTTGCTTGTAGTAGTCGTCGGCGACATCACCGGCGGCGAAGACGCCTTCGATGTTGGTCATCGTGCGGTGCGACACCGGCCATTGGATGTAGCCCTTGTCGTTGAGAGTGATCTGCCCCTTCAAGAAGTCGGTGTTCGGCGTGTGGCCGATGGCACAGAAGTACCCGGAGACTTCGAGCGTCTCCTGCTTTCCGGCGTCTACTAAGCTGCGGATGCGGACGGCTGTGACGCCCTCGTCGTCGTTGCCGATGACCTCGTCGACGGCGGAGTTCCACTTGACTTCGATCTTGGGATTGGCGAGGGCGCGGTCGGCCATGATCTTACTGGCACGGAACGAGTCGCGGCGGTGGACGATGTAGACCTTGGCGGCGAACTTGGTGAGGTAGTTCGACTCCTCCATCGCGCTGTCGCCGCCGCCGATGACGACCAACGGACGCTCGCGGAACCGAGGCAATGCCCCATCGCACACGGCACACGCCGACACGCCCATGTTCTTGTATTTGGTCTCGGACTCAAGCCCCAGATAGTTCGCCCGTGCCCCGGTGGCGATGATGACCGAGTTCGCGACGATCTCTTGCCCTTCGAGCGACTTCATCCGGAACGGCCGCTGCGAGAGATCGATGTCGACAATGTCATCGGTCACGATCCGAGTCCCGAAGTTCACGGCCTGCTGCCGCATCAACTCCATCAGCTCTGGCCCGCTGACTCCGTGCCCCCGGTGCGGCATCATGTACATGCGGCGCTGGGCATCGATCGACGCATCGAGATACGACAGCATGTTCCCCGTCGGGAAGCCGGGGAAGTTCTCAACCTCAGTCGTCTGGTTCAGCTGGCCCAGCGGCAGCGTTCCCTTGATCTGGTTCTCGCCGTTGATGGCTCCTTCGTACACGAGCGGGTTCAATTGCGCACGCGCGGCGTAGATGGCAGCTGTCCAGCCCGCAGGCCCCGACCCGATGATGACGACGTTTTCCGGCACGACTGATGCTCCTGCGAGAAGGCGGTCACTCTGAGGAAGAGTGCCGCACCTGACCGACCCACCGCTGTGGCGTACGGGCCAAAACTCCAAGCCGGGACATTACTTCATGCAGCCGTTCGTCGCAAATCAGGTGGCGGTGGCGTCGCAGCAGAGATCGCCACGGCTGTGCCATTCGTGTTCGATGCCCCGCATCAGGAGAGCGTGGTCGAAGACGGCGGAGCCCGACGGAAAACGGCTAATGTCTTCGAAGAAACTCGATTCGATGTGGTCGATCTCCAGAGGCTGCATGCTCCAGTTTCGACAGCGGAGTTCGAGCCCGTCGTAACGGCCATTCTGAGCAGTATCTGAGTAACCGAGTGAACCGTGCTCGAAGAACTCCGACGCCTGGGCCAGAGACGCAAAGACCGATGTCGAGGGCAAGGTTTGAGCGACTCGTCCGGAGACATGCACGCGGGTCATGCCATCGTCGCTGCGGAGAGACACGGATAAGTGGTCGACGGTTTCCTGTACCTCAAATCGCGAATGGTGATGGACCCCGGGGAACAGTGTGCCTCCCACGATCGTGCTGAGAAGGGAGTTGGTGTCCCGGCGGGGGATGTAGACACCCTCACGAGTTTGGCCGTGTTCATCCCACTCGACCGCGAAACGATGGGCGGCGTTCTCAGACTGAAGCCCCCACGGGAATGGGAAGAGCCGAGGACGGACCTGCTTCAGCCGGATCAGGCAGATGCCTCCGAGGGCAAACCCGTTGACGAGCTTCGGTCGAAATGGCTGCGGAATGACTCGTGCGGCGATCTCAGCATCGATCCGATAGTTGGCTAAGATCCGCCGATCGATCAAGCCACGCAGGATGGGGATTCGCATGCTTCGCTCCTCTGGCTTGTTTCCTTGTGAACCGAAACATCGTAACGAACACAACCAGCATTCGGAGGAATCTGCTCGGTCCTCCGGGGGCTGACGCCGCCCGGCTCGCCATCACCCGGCAGGATGCACCCACGGGGCGCGGTACGGGCGTTTTGCCAAGGCATTCGCCTGGTCATCGCCCAAGATCTTTCCAGCTGCGGCGTCCCACTTGAGAGATCGGCCCAGCTTCTGCGACATGTTCGCCAAGATGCAGCTGGTCGTCGAGATGTGGCCCTGCTCGATGTCGGCGACGCATTTTCCGCGGCTCTGGATGTTGTGCAGCAGATCAATCATGTGGCCGCGAACGGCGGGAGCGACGTGCTTTTCGAGATCCTTCTCGGTGTTGTCCTCGGGGTACTTGTCGAGTTCCATGACGACATCTTCGTGCATCGGCTTTCCCTGGCCGTTGCGGGGCGTGAAGTCCCAACTGTTGACGCTGGCCTTGAGGGTGCCCTTCTCGCCATAGAAGGTCGCCCCCCACGGGTACTGGGGGTCGGGTGCATCGCCGTACGCACGGTGCTGCCAGATGACTTGCAGGTCGCCGAAGTCGAACGTGGCGGTCTGCGTGTCGGTGATGTTCGCGCGGCTGGCCGTATCCACATATATACCACCGGTCGACGAAACGCTGATCGGCCAGCCGAGGTCGAGCATCCAGCGAACCATGTCGAGCATATGAATGCACATGTCGCCGACGATCCCATTGCCGTACTCATTGAAGGCCCGCCAGCGCCGCGGATGAATCAGCTTGTTGAAGGGCATCATCGGTGCCGGTCCGGTCCACATCTCGTAGTTGAGGTTTCCGGGTGGGGCCATGTCGGGGGCGGCGGTCATGTCCTCGCGAGCCCGCATGTGGTAGTAGCAATAGATCTCGACCACGCCAATCTTGCCAAGTTTTCCCTCCCTGATGATCTTGTCGCGAGCGCTGATCAAGTGCGGCGTACTGCGGCGTTGCGTCCCAACTTGCACCACGCGGTTGTGCTTACGAGCAGCTGCGACCATGGCCTGGCCTTCGGCGATGTCGAGGCTGATCGGCTTTTGGACGTAGATGTCAGCTCCTGCTTCGCAGGCGGCGATCATCGGCAATGCATGCCAATGATCGGGCGTCGCGATCAGGCAGATGTCGAGATCCTTCTCTTTCAGCATCTCGCGGTAGTCGCCATACAGACGAGGGACTTTCTTCGAGACCTGCCGACTGGCCACCAGATCACCTGCTTCTTTCAGCATCGTCGAGTCGACATCGCACAGCGACACCACCTCGACCGGAGCGACCTGCACGAGTCGCAGAAGATCGATCTTCCCATACCAGCCGCACCCAATCAGACCCACCCGCTGCGGCTTATCGGCAAACGCAGCTACGAACTGACCCGTGGTGAGGGCCGCGACACCGGCTGCGGAGGCGGTGAGAAAGGAGCGACGTTGCATTGGGATTCTCAGAGAAGGATGAACTGGGGGTTCTGGCTGTGAGCCGAGAGGCTGACAAGAAGAATTAGATCATATCGAGGGACTCATCGATGAGCAGTTCAGACTTTGAGAAAACCTACGGGATGTCTCACCGGTTGATTCGAGGAGCCAGGCGTAGACTGTGGAATCACTCCTCGACCGGAGAATCTGACGGTTCTGGTAAACTCTGGATCACGCAATTGCTTAATGCCTCTGCGAGCAACACCGACCCTTGTTGATTCACATGGCAGAACGGGTCGACGTACAGAGTTTCTGCCGTTTGAACGAAGATGTGGGTCAAATCGAAATGTCGCACTCCCCGTGATCGGAGCTTTGCCCCTTCAGTTCTGAGTTGCGGATATCCCTGCTTCACGATCTGTCCATACTCCATTTCGTCGCCGTAGCAATTGGCCATTTCGTATTCTGAAAGTGGCTTAGACCCGGGGTCGTATTGATTGGGCTGGATCGCGTGGATCATCAGGATGTGGTTCGCTTCGCACAGCTGGTGCATTTGGAGCGTCGCTTGTTTCCACAGGCGGACACTCTCTTGTAACGCTTGGTCCCGATCCTTGACGACGGGGTGCGGGCCTGAATAGATGAACGCCACGTGGCGGGCGAATTCGCGTCCCACGAGATTCGTTTCGATCTCAACCAGCTCGTTTCTCAAGCCTTCCTCGCGAACAAACCAGAGGAGTTGATACGACGGCAGGCATCGCAGTGGAGAATTCACTGCGGCTAAGGCTCTGCGCTGACGAATTCCGCGAATCTCGAAGACCCGGAGTGAGAAGTCGGCATCGCGGGCATCGACGATGTCCAACGTGCGGGCATGCCACCCTTGAGGATAGTCGAGAGCGACATTCGCATAGAAATTCTCAACGACGGGCAGAGCAATCTCGTTATATCCATCCAAGGCGATCACGAGGTCAAACTCTCCCCCCAGTAATAGGTAGTAGTTGAGCGCGAACAGCGACTGTGGCTGCTTGTAGCCTGGCTGAGCCAGCCGGACGAAAACAATCTCTCGATGGCGATACGCGGGAACCTCGTGCAGTTTTCGGACGAGTGTTTCTGCTCCCGCACATGACATCTGCCAGGCGACAGACCCTCCCGCGATGGCCACGATCAGGCGATCCGGGCTGCGACGATGAACCCCGTCACTGGAGTCGAAAAAGCCGTAACGGTTGGTCTTCAGCGCCAGACCGCAGCAGTCCACTGGCGAAAGGAAATCTGGATTATGGACCCAGCCGATGTACGGGTGAAAGGTCTCCGTCTGGCTGGTCTGGTTCCTGCCGATATGTTTGTAGGCCATCTGGCTTTCGCGTATTCCGGTCATTCCCCTCTGGGCCATGACTTGAACCATCAGATAGGAAACGGTCTCCACAGCCAGCCAAGCCAGGCACAGCAGAACAGACCGAAAGAGCCATCGGCGTCGCGATCTCTGCGGAAACCGGGAAGCGCTGGATGAGTCAGTGTCATGAGTTGTCACGGGTGTTTCATACTCCGACATCTGGTGTGTGTCCTGGCGATGTCGCCTGTGGCTGCAATTGTCGACGACAGAGAGTGTCACCGGACTGGAGATGATTCGCAATCACACATCGGTGCAGTAGCCATTGCATGCAGCCGCGATGTACGATCCAAGAGTCTTCGCGGGAGAAGGATTTCGTTCGCTGGCCCCCTTGTTCCCAGACTGTCACATGGCAACGTCTCCTCCGATCGGGCCACCCGCTCCCCCACGCAAGATGAGACGCATTGTCTTTCGGATCCTCGCAGTTTCATTGGGGACACTCGTCGGCTTGATGCTGCTGGAAGTGTCGTTGCGATACTTCCCTCCCGTTCAACTACGGATTCGTGGGGGCCGGATTGCACTCCCTTTGAATCAGCGGACGGTGTTCAAGAATACGACCATCTCGAAAGTCGATGCCGAGATCACGCAGACCCGGAATTCGATCGGGTTTCGGGGGGCTGATCCGCCTTCCGACTTCTCACGGAAGCTCTCCGTGGTGACGGTGGGTGGGAGTACCACCGAGTGCTATTACCTCTCCGACAATCTCACTTGGCCGGAGCAGTTAAGGCAGCGATTGGACCCCCAGTTCAGCGACTTGTGGCTCAATAATGCGGGTCTGGATGGGCACACCACCTTTGGACATCAACGCCTGTTCGACCAGTACCTTGTGACTCTGCGCCCCGGTGCATTCTGTTCCTGATCGGAGCCAATGATGTCGGTCTCGACCGATCTCGCGAGGTGGATGACCGCCTGCGACGCGATCACGGAGCCTCTGGATTCGTCTCGCGGTCGTACTTCTGGTTTGTCGAACATTCCGCGACGGCGGCTCTGCTGGACAATTTGCGACGAACCACTCAAGCCCGCGCTGCCGGAGTCCATCATCAGGACATCAACCACTCCCAGCTCAAATGGAATGAGTCCCGCGCGGTCGACATCTCCCCCGAGGCCACCGCAGCCATCCGGAGCCAGCACCGAGACCAGTACCTAGCGGGTTATCGCAGTCGCATCGACACCTTAATCCAACAGTGCCGGGAGATCGATGCCTTGCCGATTCTGATGACGCAGCCGACCTTATTCGGCCCGGCTCTGGATCCCGAGACTGGTGTGGATCTGGCCCGTATGGCAGTCGGAGAGCTGAATGGGGATGTGCAGTGGCAGATCCTGGAACTCTACAACTCCACGACGCGGGAAGTGGCCCGCGAGCAGGGTGTGCCGTTGATTGACCTCGCTCAGCAACTCCCCAAAGACTCCCGGTATTATTACGACTACTATCACTTTACGAATGCGGGTGCAGCGCAAGTCGCTGATCTGGTCGAGCGAGAACTGACCCCCATTTTGACTCGTGCATTCCCAGAACACGTCGAGCGAGGCCACCCCAGTGACTGAGCACTCGTCGATGGGCGACTGACTAGGAACTCGGCTGAAGAGTCGGTCCCGGGCGATATCAGTCGGCTTTGACGCACTGATTTCGTAACCAGTCATGCTATGCTGCCTTCGCGTTCCTCACCCGCTCGATTGACTGACTCCGATCCCTATGACCGCCATCCTCGGCATCTCGGCATTCTATCATGACTCCGCAGCCGCAATTGTGGTCGACGGCGAGATCGTGGCTGCCGCTCAAGAAGAGCGGTTCACGCGCAAGAAGCACGATGAGCGGTTTCCATCGCACGCGGTGGAGTTCTGCTTGAAGCAGGCCGGGTTAAGTGTCAATCAACTCGACTGGGTGACGTTCTATGAGAAGCCGCTATTGACGTTTGATCGGCTGCTAGAGACCTATCTCGCCGTGGCCCCGCGCGGGTTCAGCTCGTTTCGGGCGGCGATACCGGTCTGGCTCAAGGAGAAGCTGCACCTGCGGCGGGAGATCACGAACCAGCTGGGGTTGAAGAACTCGAAGCGGTTGTTGTTCACCGAGCATCATGTCTCGCATGCGGCGAGTGCGTTCTTCCCGTCGCCGTATGAGCGAGCAGCGATTCTCACCGTGGACGGCGTCGGCGAGTGGGCCACTGCATCGTTCGGTGTCGGCGAGGGAAACAAGATCACGCTGTCACACGAGCTGCGGTTCCCGCATTCGCTGGGGCTGCTGTATTCGGCGGTGACGTACTTCTGCGGGTTCCGGGTGAACTCGGGCGAGTACAAGCTGATGGGGTTGGCTCCGTATGGGGAGCCGAGGTTTGCGGACCTGATCCTCAAGCATATCGTCGATCTGAAAGACGATGGTTCGTTCCGGATGGACCAGTCGTACTTCGGGTATTGCGATGGGTTGACGATGACCTCGCCGAAGTTTGCAGCTCTGTTCGGCGGGCCGCCTCGCAAGCCAGAGAGCGAGATCACGCAGCGTGAGATGGATCTCGCCGCTTCAGTGCAGAAGGTGACGGAGGAGATCCTGCTGCGGATCGCTCGGCATGTGCATGCGAAGACGGGGGCCAAGCATTTGTGTCTGGCCGGTGGAGTGGCGCTCAACTGTGTGGCCAATGGACGCATCTTGCGCGAGGGACCGTTTGAGAGCCTGTGGATACAACCCGCTGCCGGCGATGCGGGCGGCTCGCTGGGAGCGGCGCTCTATACGTGGTACCAGATCCTCGGGAACCCGCGCGTGGCGACCGGGCACGACAGTCAGCGCGGGTCACTCCTCGGGCCGGAGTTCAGCGATGCCCAGACGCGGGCATTCCTCGACCAAGCGGGTGCGACGTACGAGTTCATCGAGGACGAGTCGCGCTTGTGCCACGAAGTGGCTGCGATCCTGGCCCGCGAAGAGGTCGTCGGCTGGATGCAGGGGCGCATGGAGTTCGGCCCGCGCGCCCTCGGCGGTCGCAGCATTCTCGGCGATGCCCGCAGTGCGAATCTGCAATCGGTGATGAACCTCAAGACCAAATACCGCGAGTCGTTCCGGCCCTTTGCCCCGGCTGTGCTGCGCGACCATGTGCATGAATACTTCGAAGCCGAGCCGGGCCTCGACAGCCCGTACATGCTGCTGGTGTCTCAGGTGCGGGAGGAGCATTTGACGGAGGAGGGGCGAGCCGCGCGCATCAGAAACGAGCCGGAAGCGTCAGCGCCCGGAGCAGCGATCAAAGAACTCGGGGGGCTGACGCCGCCCCGCTCGCCGGTGCTTTCGGAAATCAACGTTGTCCGCTCCACTGTGCCAGCGATCACGCATGTCGATTGCTCCGCGCGGATGCAGACGGTTGACTCGGTGCGGAATCCTCGGTTCCACCGATTGCTCACTGAGTTCCACACCCAGACCGGCAGCCCACTGGTCATCAATACCAGCTTCAACGTGCGCGGCGAGCCGATCGTCTGCACGCCGCAAGACGCTTGGAAGTGCTTCACCGCCACGCAGATGGACGCCCTCGTGATCGGTCGCTGCCTGATCCGGAAGAAGACTCAGACGAACTTGCCGGTGGTGAATCTGGAAGAGTACATCGGCAAGTTCCCATTGGATTGAAGTAGAGGGGAATTCGGAGTCCGAAACTCGACAACAGGACCATGAGGCCCATCAATCATCGTCACTGAATCCAGGATTGACGCGTTCGCCTGATCGCGGAAACCTCTGGCGAGGCGAATTCTGATCTGTGTGAATCTGTGAAATCTGTGTACCACATCTACTCTGCTGTTCCTGAAAGAGGAAAGAGGATTCGTACACAGATAACACAGATTCACACAGATTCACACAGATTTGCCGTAGAGGACATCCAGGTTGGCACCTGTCGCAGTCGGACTTGCCTGACGTGTTTACGAGTTTCTCTGGAGAACAAGTGATGATTAACATCGACTGGAATCCCGATCACAAGACCCTTCGCACGTTCGCCATCGGACTGGTCGTGCTCGCGTGCGTCTACGCCGGATGGCTCGGGTGGCACGAACGACTGTCCAGTACAGCGGCCGGGGTCTGCGGGTGCATCGGCGGGCTGGGGCTGGTCGGGGTCTGCGTCCCTCGGCTGCTCCGCTGGGTGTATGTGGCCTGGATGGTCGTGGTGTTCCCGATCGGCTGGTGCGTGTTCCAGGCGATGCTGGCGATCCTGTACTTCGCGGTCATCTGGCCGCTGGGGCTGCTCATGAAAGCCCTGGGGCGTGATCCGCTCCAGTTGCGATCAGATCCGAATGCGGCCACGTATTGGAATGAACGCCCCCAGTCAGATGACCCGCGACGGCATTTTCGTCAGTATTAGTGGGAAGTCGTCAGTTTTCAGTTTTCAGTGAAAGCCCAGGGGTTGCAACCCCTGGGCTTGTTGTCCATCGCTTTTGGAACGTCCCATGGAACCCACCACTCCCGAACCCACGAAGCCCGAGCTGTCCGAGATGGAACGCTTGGCCAGCCAAGCAGATCCCGGGATCATTGCCGAGTTCTGGGAGTTCCTGCGCCAGGAGGGCAAGTGGTGGTTGATCCCGATTGTGATCGTGCTGCTGCTGCTGGGGCTGTTGGCGTTTCTCTCGACGACCGGTCTGGCTCCGTTCATCTACCCGGTGTTCTGAGCGTACAGCTCTCAGCGATCAGCAGTCAGTCAGAAGATTCATAGGAAACTCTGGCGGATGGCTGACTGTGAAACCGCCATCGGCGCTCCGAAATCCCTTTCCCTCTCACCCGGCACGTCACAGTCGCACGAGGCCTCCGTGTTCCAGAATCTCTCTGCCTGGCCCATCCACTACACCATCGGGCTGGGTGTCTGGCTATGCGCCGGGGGGCTGGCCAGCTGGGGGTTGCTCAAGTTGCGGCGGCGCTGGCGGGACCGACCCCGCGCGCGGAAGTTCGTACACGCTGGACTCGGGCTGTGGATGCTCCTGGCACTGCTGACACTGCCGGAGATCGCCTGTGCCTTGTTCTACGACCAGACCGATTCCTTCAGCCAAACCAACGTCTCCCGCCGCTGGTTCGCCCTGCATGTCAATCCGAATCGAGATGGATTTCGAGACGACCGCCCTCTCCCCACCACTCTCAAACCGAATCAGCAGTCGGTCGTATTCGTCGGCGACAGTTTCACCTTCGGTCATGGCGTGAAGGACCCTGCGGATCGTTTCACGGACCGACTACGATCTCGTTGGGACCGCGAACGCCCCGACCAGTTACTCGTCTCCAACGCAAGCTTACCGGGCCTGGATATTCGTCAACTGGCGGATGGCATGGTGCCCGACTTGTATCAGGATTCACGCCGCATCGACCTGATGGTCTATGTGTTTGTTCCCAATGACATCGAATATTGTGACGACCGCACGGCCCACCATCTCAAATCATTGGCAGCGATGGAACCGCGGGGGTGGCTGTTCGGTCACACCTATTTTTATAACCTGCTGTGGTATCGGTGGCAGAGTCTGCGCCGTCCGGAAGGCGATTCCTACTACAGTTATCTGAAAGGGGCATACACGTCTGAACCTTGGCCTCGTTTCATCAAAGAACTCAACCAACTGCGTGAAACTTGTAAGTATCGAGATACTCGTCTGGCGATCGTGGCCTTTCCCTTCCTGCATGATCTGGGAGATGATTACTCATTTGCAGTCGCCCATGAGCAACTCGAAAAATATTGCCATGATCACAAAACACCATTTCTGGATTTACGTCCTGAACTCTCGCGGCATGTCGCGGAGGGGCTGGTTGTGAACCGCTTTGACTCGCATCCGAATTCGCTTGCACATGAACTTTCCGCGAACGTGATGGCCCCCTGGGTAGAAACTCTGCTTGATCAGCTAGCAGCCTCACAATAGAGAGTGTGAAGCGGGCGTCTGTGCGAATCAATCTGATTTCCATCACCAGCGTCAATCCGCGTCTTGATCCTCCACGTCGGGTGACCTGCGGGAGCGAGGGAGCCTCGATATGCGATCATAAGCCAAGGTGGTCACGACGCTTGTATACGGTACGGCTACGAAGAGCCCGACACCCGCCGCCATCAGTCCAAACATCCAGAGCAGTCCGCACAGACAAAACAGCCCGAACAGGCCCCACTTGTTCCCCATGGTGATCACTGCCGCTTGCCGCAGAGCCTGTAAGTCGGGCGAATCCCGGTCAATCAGCACCATCAGATACGGCCAGAACACCAGCGCCACAACGACTGCGGGAATCAAGCAGGAGGGCAGGGCTGCCACAGCGATCCAGCCAAACGCGGCTTTCAGCACCTCAAACGGAATCAGCCCCAAGACCAGTGAGCCCGCAATCAACAGACACAGCATCAACAAGCAGGACAACGCCCGCCCAAAGAACGCCCCTCCTCGAAACAGGTCTCCCATCTCGGCGGATTGTCCCCGTACCACCCTCAGCAGGATTTGGGTGTAACCGATGTTCAACCATGTCGAGAAAGCCAACTGACAAATCGTCGCCAGAGCCAACCCGAGCGACCACAATACCTGTGGCCCGGCAGCCAGCTGCTGCGTCTTGATCTGCTGATCCGCGTACCAGGCGGGATACTGACTGACTAGATTCAAGACGAACGACAGGACAAACGCGGCGATGCACAGACCCATGCGCCCTCGAAAGATCTGCCAGCCTTCCGTCAACAGCTGATCGAGCGGCGGGAGAGGCTGGGGAGTACTCCATTCGTCATCGTCTCTGTCATGGAATGGCACGGGGGCCAGAGGAGCTTGACTCCTCACAATGGGGGGTGGCCCTTCGATTCGCTGAATCTGCCCGCAGGTCAAGCAAACGAAATTGTCTCCAAATTGCTCCAGCGACTCGGGAAAGCGTGCCTGGCACTGGGGACATTGCGAGGGTGAAGTCATGTCTGCACAGAGAGGATGGATGGGCGTTGTCAAATTCGAGGTGTAACGCATGGAAGCCGACCTCACAATGCGTTCACTCTCATCGGGAGGAAACAGCGACTGTACTGGTTGAGAGGTAGCCGCCCGACTATCCTCCCTCTTCGCCTCTGTTGGATGGGGCACTCAGTCCTGACTGGCTGTTGACGCGGAGCCCCCTTGAAGACCGATCCCTCATGGGCTGACCGCTGTGTGGCTCGGCTGGCGGAATTTGCAGTCCGCCAGCGTCTGGTCCTGCTGGGATTGGCCGTCATCGCCACCGTGGTGAGCTATTGGCCCGCGCAGAGTTTGAAGCTGGACGAGTCGATCGAGTCTTTCTTCGCTCCCACCGATCCGTTGCTCCTGGAATATCAGACGAGCAAGAGCCACTTCGGGGGCGATGAGTTTGTCTTGGTCGCCTATTCACCGCAACGTCCTGACGGGGAATCAGGTCCGGCCAAAGTGACCTCCCGTGCGGTCCTCGTTGAAAATGCGGGATTCGCAGCCGAACTCAGCCAAGTGCCGGGCGTGCAATCCTCCAGTACGCAATGTCTCAGTAAAGTCTATCAACTGCCGGACTTGGATACGGGCTTGGGGAGGGTGGTTGAAGCCGCCGCCCTCCGCATTTTCCAGGACGATCTTCTGAGCGAGGCCCGCGGCATACTCGTGGGAGGTGAAAATGACCAGACGCTCGCGATCGTCCTGCGTCTGATTCCCGCTGATCAGTCACCGATTCCCCGTCGGGACACCATCCAGAAAATCCGCGAATTGGCGGCTCGGCACCAGCCCCGAACCTACGTCGCCGGGGAACCGGTCCAAGTGCAAGACATGTTCGTCTATGTCGAGCAGGACAGCCGGA
This sequence comes from Planctomycetota bacterium, assembly GCA_043718945.1. Lineage (GTDB taxonomy): Bacteria > Planctomycetota > Planctomycetia > Planctomycetales > Planctomycetaceae > TH-plancto1. The sequence continues at coordinate 4,841 of JAYSUV010000638.1, read as the reverse complement.
TACTGGGGATCACCTCCACACTGCTGCTGATGCTGGTCGTGATGCTGATGTTTCGCAGCTTGCGCTGGATGATCCTGCCGCTGTTGGTCGTGCAACCGGCGCTCCTCTGGACCAAGGGGTTGCTGGCGCTGACGGGACTGAAGCTGAGCATGGTCAGTTCGATGCTCACGTCACTCACGACGATCATCGGAGTCGCCACGGTGATGCATGTGGCCGTCGAGTTCCGCAACGCTCGGCAGCAGCATTCACGGGTCGCGGCGTTTCACGATGTGTTCTGTAGACTGGCCATCCCGATCTATTGGACGATCGTCACGACGGCGATTGGCTTTGGCTCGTTGCTGACCAGTTCCATCGTCCCCGTGCAGAGCTTTGGGCTGCTGTTGTTGGTCTCCACAATGATGGTTCTCGTGGCCTGCTTCGTGTTTCTGCCAGCGGGGATCTTGTGGGGACATCGGGATTCCGACCCCCAGTTGGGCCGGTCCGAAGAGCGACTCACTCAGGGATTGGAGAAGTTGTTTGATGCGGTGACGAAACAACGCTGGATCACGATCTCTGTCTTGCTGGCGATCACCGTCATCGCCTCGTTCGGAATCAAGTTCGTTCATGTCGAGACAGACTTCAGTCAGAACTTTCGTCAGGACAGTCCCATCATCGAGTCGCTCGATTACTTCGAGTCCCGGTTTGGCGGAGTGGGGACCTGGGAGATCAATTTCTCGGCCCCGGCAGTTCTCGATGAGGAGTACCTCGACCGGGTGCAGAATCTGGCATCTCAGTTGCGAGACCTGGAGGTGGACCCGGCAGGTGACCAGGGGGGCGGATTAACCAAGGTCGTGGCCCTCTCGGATGGACTGAACTTCATCCCACCGCTGTTCGCTGGCACCGTCGAGGAACGCCAGGAATTCATGCGTCAGATTCAGCCGGAGTATGAGCCGTCACTCTACAACGCCACAGCCGGTCGCATGCGGATCGTCCTGCGAGCCCGAGAACGTCAACAAGCGGACGTCAAGCTGGAGCTGATCCGCCGGGTGCGTGAACTTGCTCAGAAGTCCTTTCCCGATGCGGAGGTGACGGGGCTGTACGTGCTACTGGCCAATCTGATTCAAAGTCTGCTGCGGGACCAGTTGGTCAGCTTCGGCGTGTCGGTGGTGCTGATCGTGATCTGCGTTTGGATTCCGTTTCGCCGGTTGTCTTGGGCACTGATCGCGATGTTCCCGAATGTGCTGCCGACGCTGTGGCTGATTGGTGGCATGGGGTGGCTGGGGGTGCCGATCAATATCGGAACCGCGATGATCGCGAGCGTCTCACTGGGGCTGACGATCGACTCCAGTATTCACTATCTAGCGGGATATCAATTCGCGATCCGGGCCGGGACTCCCCACCTGCAAGCGTTGCGGGAATCGTCCACACAGATCGGTCGGACGCTGGTGCTTACCAACGCGGCACTCGTCCTCGGCTTCTCCGTACTCGCGCTGTCGAACTTCCTGCCGCTGGTGTATTTCGGTCTGCTGGTGAGTTTTACCATGCTGACCGGACTGCTCGGGAACCTCGTTTTACTGCCCTCCATGATGCTCGGCCTGGAAGAGATTCAAGGCGAAACGATCCATGATAAGTCACCCGAGTGACAACCATGTGGGTGGTCGTTCCCCTTCCAGATCGTGGATGAGTTGCACGCAGCGCACTCACTTCGGACGCCCTTTGATGTCCTTCACACCCGTGTGTGCATCATAAAAGTCGGCAGCCCGCGTCCTCTGCCCCCTCTCCCCACTGGCGACACGACTTTTGGTGAGGAGATGGCTGTGGGGAGAGGGCCGGGGTGAGGGGCCTAGAGCGAGCGATGTGGCCCCCTCACCCCATCCCTCCCCCCCACAGCCGAGTTCACTCCGAGGGCCAAATCGAATGTGGGGGAGAGGGAGCCGGAACTGGCAGCTGTCGACTTGCCTGACACACACACACCTCACACTCCCTTGGGCAACTCATCGGTGGGATCGGTCGCGGCCTTCGCAGTGATGTGGAACTCCTCGATCAATTTGTTGCGCTGGATCTCGATCTGCCGGTCAAACGCCGACAGCACATCCAGCGCCCGATCCCGCGAGGTCACTAGCCCAATGATCAGGTACTGCACAATCGCGAACAGATAACAGACCCACCCCGCCGTGCTGGGAATGATGACCGCCAAGATCGCAAACACGGGCGATGACCGGCTGAGATGGTGACACGCTGCCCCCTTCAGGAAAGGCAACCAGACCAGCTTCAGGTTCTCAACAACGCTTTGCTTTCGGTCGATGGGAAGTCCTCGCAGCCCCGGATGAATGACCGAAAATAGCTGCTGGTCAGGCATCGATTCGACCACCCCGATCGCCACCATCAATCGACCGGCAGCCAGCCAGACATTTTGGTCGGAGAACGTCAGATCCCAGTGGATGTTCGTCTCGAACCGCATCCAGTCATTCACGACGACTCGGATGAACCCTTGCAGCCAATGTTCAAAGTTATAAGTTGCCACGAACAGCAGGATCGCCCCACGAGTCCACTGCTCAAGGTCTTTCTCCAGCTCCACATCGCGATCGGTGGAATGGGCGAAGCGGCGACGGACTCTCCGGAACGCCGGGACCGCCAAGACACTAACTAACAGCCGCGTGCAGGGGCGCACGATCGGCGAGAGGAGTTGATCCACGAGCCACAACTTCCCAAATGCCGGCACGGTGCTGCTCCACGGTTGCGAAGTCGACAGCTGTCCCGCCATGCCGTAATGCGGGGAGTCCGGCTCGACGTTCGAGGCGAGACTGCCAGATCAACGGCATCGGGATGCGAGTGGATCATAGCGATTTTATCAGATCGCCCGACATACTGGGGCCACTGGCACTTGTGGTGAAAGCTCAGTGGATAAATGGTCAACGATTCCCGAGATCTTTCCAACTCAGCAGGCAGACCAGGAAGAACTGACGGTCATCGGAGACGGGGAGGTCGGAGAAGTCGACAGTGCGAACCAGACGTTGCTTTGAGCGTCTGGGTAGCGCAGCGACAAGAGGATTGACAGAGGAGCGTTGGCAGTGACAATCACATTTCACCCCACCCCTCTTGTTCCTGCGTCACCCAGACATCCAAAGCGATGTCCGGGCCACCCCGCCAGCCGATTCTGGTCATCATACCACCGGTCGGCACGCTGAACCCGTACCCGCTCATGGCACCAGTGATGGTCTCGCTCGTCTTATTCTTGTTGGAGTCCCAGCCATACCCGTAATTCCCAACAGCCGAGTTGTTGATACTCGCGGGAAGATTGTCACCCGTCATGTAGGTTCGTGTGACCACTTGTCCATTGCCCAAAGTCTCACGACTCAGCCGCCCCCCGGCATCGTACGTGCGAGTGTCAATCGTCCCACCCGCGTACGCAATTGTCGAGAGCAAGTTGCGAGAATCATACGCCCGCCCGACCAGCGTCCCGTCCGGCTGGGTCAGCTGGGACTCGCGACCGGCTGTGTCGTAGGCGGTGCCGACCGAGTACGTCTGCCCCGCGATGGTCAGCGCCTCGGTCGCCTTGCGGCCCCCGGCATCGTAGGTCATCGCCACGGTGTTGGCATACTCGCCCTTCACGCCGGTGAGGAGACAAGAGGCCATAAGGTGAAACAATGAGACCTGACCCCTTTTCTGCTTCCCTCAACCTGGGCCACCCCGCGCTAGAAGAATTGAGGAGATTGCCAAGACCAGGGGCAGGATCGCTGCGCATTCCATCGCAAGTCCTGGCGATGGGTGAAAAACTCACTTATGTCTTCATCGGATATGTGACTGACAGAATAAAGCCATATCTCTTGCAGCGATTCACAATTTGTCAATGACATGAGAGCGACACTTGATACATCTGTGTGATCTATTCGGAGTCGACTGAGGTGGGGGAGTCGACTCAACGCAATAACATCTTCATCTGTGATATTTGAACCAGCAGCCTCGAATGACTCAATGCCACGCAATGACGTGATTAACATCCAGTTTTCGCGCGACAGTTCACATCCGATAAGATTCAAATGCAGTGGAGTAGATGATTTGGATAGAATCCCAGTCATTTCCACGAATGTCTCCTCATTGCGAGAAACGCGTTGACCCGGAAGCACAAGAGCAGGGCAAGCCGAGATGTAGAGATGGGGCACAAGGAAGTGACTCCGAATCTTTGGGTGATACCCTATTCCAGCAAGCTCCCGGGACTGAATGCCTACTTTTGTCATCGCTCGGGCATACCATATGTAAACAACAACGCAAAGCACTACGGCAATTGCTGTCGTCGGAAGCAGAAGTCTTCTCATGTTTTTCACTTCGCAGGCCCCCCCATTGCACACTTACAACTCTTGTTGCACGAGAAGCACAGCATTAGATGATAATCTGCAAAAGTACCGCCGGTCCCACCGGCACCTCTACCTACATCGGGACGCGGAGAGACTATCACGCGACCGCCATCGTTAGATTCCCAACCAGTGCCGTTGTAAGTCGTGGAATGAACTGGCTCAAACCAAGCTGGTGAAGTTCCAAACCAGCCTGACGATCCTTCGTGCCATTTCAGCAAGATTACAACATCACAAATCGATGGGTTTCCAGTGCAAGTGGCTGGACCAGCAGCAGTCCGGCTACCCCAGAGTTTCAATTGTGGCCCATATTCCACTCCCTTTTGTGTACATCCACGAGCCATGAGTGAGCGATTGATGGCACAAAGGACTCCCATCGATCTAACTGGATAAATGGGGGGCAGGGAAAAGGGCAGGGAAAAGGGGTCAGGTCTCTTTTATGGGACTTCAGCTTGACTAAGCACACGGAACACCTCACCCGCCGGGCACACACGTTTGGTTCTGGGCATG
>JAYSUV010000637.1:0-3089 GCA_043718945.1 Planctomycetota bacterium | reverse complement strand
CTGCATCGAGGAAGTCGTCGACCACGCCTTGGCCTTGCTGCTGGGAATCGCTCGGAACGTCGCGTTTCACTACCTGAAGACCAAGCAGGGCGTGTACGGCGGGGTGGCCCAGATGCCGCTTGGGGCGTCAGGGTGACGCAGGAACAAGAGGGATTGCGAGTTGAGCTGGCCCTCCGTAACCTCTTGTGGCTCTGCAACCTGGCCCCTCAGCTCAGATCAGGGTCTGGGCCACCCCATCAGCGAGCAATAGTAGAAGTCATGCGACAACTCAACGAATGCACCATTCGACAGTCAAAGCTAGAAATGGGAGGTGCCTCCCTCGATTCTGTCCCGACTCTGGCCGTGTATGCAGGTGACACCTGCCTCATGAACGCAGCTGAGTTCTGCGACTTTTCCACGGACCCTTGCCAACTGTTGATCTGTAATTGCGGATGCGTGGGATGTGCCTCTGGTGGTTACGCTTCATTCCGGCGTATCGGCGATTCAGTCGCATTGCTCCCTGCATTTTCGCTGCTTGCTTCCGAAGACGACTTTGATCGCTATCAATATGCACCACCTGAGTACTTGACCAGCTCAGATGGAGTCGGTGTTTTCTTTGCACCGTCGGTGTATTCCATGCTGAAGACGAGTATCCCTGCTTTGCCTCGCGTTCTCGACCTTCCGCCTCTGACTTCAACGGAAGCGATCACAATCATCCAGATGCATGCACCGCTTGAGGTGTTGGGGCGGTTTCCTGGGCGCCCAACAATCGATCGCGATCTTGTACTCGCTGTCACTGCGGGTGATACCGAAATCGAACTCCGGCAAGTCCGTTCGTTTATCGAATCTTGTCTCGATTTCAATTTGCCACTACGAGTTGCAGTCGTGTCGGAAGGCTGGACGCTAATCGAGTTTCATTTGGATGGACGCCGTTTTCCTGTGTGGAATGACTTTGCAAGAATCAATAACCGGATCGCAATCAATTTGCAGCCATTTGGGATGTTGATACCGGAGGCTTGAAACCGAAGGTCCGAGGATAGCGCCCACAGCTACGTTCTGACGCCGTATTCGCCGCATCGGAGTCGCCGGGAGAGGTGGAGACTGCTGAAGTCTTACGACTTCAGCTACCCCTCCACGGCCACGTCATCGCCGAAAAACAGATCCTCCTCGGGGATGTTGAGGATCAGGGGAGTGAGGGTGCGGCCTTGGGTGAGGGGCGGGACGAGGATGGCACCGATCTCGGGATGTTCGCGGCAATACTCAGCTGCGGCGTCGAGGCCCATGACGTAGAAGGCGGTCGAGAGGGCGTCGGCCTCGGTGGCGGTGGGGGCGGTGACGGTGACGGAGAGCATGCCGATGGCGGGCCAGCCGGTGCGGGGGTCGAGGATGTGGCCGTAGCGCTGGCCCTGGTGGCGGAAGAATTGGACGTTCGAGCCGCTGGTGGCGAGGGCTCGGTCTTTTAATAATAACGTGGCGTAATTGCGGTCGGGGAACAGCGGGTTGCGGAGGCCGACGGGCCAGCCGGGGAGGCCGTGGTGGTGGCCGTGGGCGCGGAGGCTGCTGAAGCCACCGTGAATCAGGAAGGAGGGGAGGGGAGAAGAGGGGGAGAGCAGGGCCTCGCAGAGACGGTCGATGGCGTAGCCTTTGCCGATGGCTCCGAGGTCGATCTCGACGCCAGGAGCGAGGACGCGGATCGTTGAGTCAGTAGGATTGAGTTCGACCAGCCGGGACATGCCGAGGGAGAGCCGAGCTGGAGGTGCGGCAAAGTCGCCGGATTCTCCGAATCCGATGTGCTGCGTCGAGTCAGCTTGCTGTCGATCAGAGAGATCTGGAGGGGCGAGTTTCTTTTGCGAGGCGGTAGTCGATGCACCGGACTCGGAGAGTCCGGCGACTTTGTCAATCTCAGCCTGTTCCGGGATGCGACCGGCTTGGCGGCACTCGCGCCACAGGCGGATCAGCGGGCCGGAAGTGGGGTCGAAGGCTCCGCCGGTGGCTGTGGAGAACTCCTGACACTGAACAAGTAACGAGAATACCTCGGGGGGGAGTTTCCGCCAGTTGCCGGGTTGTAAGGTCTTCAGTTGCGAGATCGGTGAGTCATCGCGGTAGATCGACAGTTGGGCTTCGATCGGGTGCAGGAGGTCGAGGGCCTCGCTGGCGACCATGATTTGGTCGGGCGGCCCGGGGTTCATGACGACCGACCACGGGCAGGCCATGGCCCGCGTTTCAAGTCGGACGGTGGGGCCGGACGTGGGAACTCGGCGTGCTTCGACCGGAGCGTCTCGGTCGGCCAGCCGGAGCAAGGCTCGGCCCGCCAGGAAGTCACGACGGGTGTCTGGACCGGACATGGGTGACTCGTGGAACGGTTGGGAAAATGAGTTCCGTAAGACGGCCTTTCCAGGCCGTCTCCTGGCGAGAGACGCCACTGGACGGCCTGGAAAGGCCGTCCTACCCGGTCAGTTCTCCGTGTCCGCTTGCATCAGTGACGCGTGGGATAGGCTTCCAGCCTGTCAGCTTTAGAGTGCGACAGGCTGGAAGCCTATCCCACGGAGGAACGGAATAAATTCCGTTCTACGGCTGCGCAGCAGAAAACGGGACACCAAGGGGCTTGGTCTCCCGTTCTTCGTGGATTCGTGTTGCTCAGGCCAGCACCCGCAGGGGTCAGACCTTGAGGGTGCCCTTGCGGGTGCGACGGTGGGTGTGGCTGGCCGGGCGCTTGCCGTGGTTCGCCTTCTTGAGCTTCTTGCCGTTCTTCGCCATGTGAACACTCCTGATCGGTTGTTGTGTGGAGGGAAGAGTCTAGCGACTGAGTGTCTGTGAGAAAAGTGACTCAGGCAGGGAATCTTCGGTGACCCCATTCCGAATCGAAAATCAACTTTACTCGTTTTGCACAAGTGCATTATGGCGATATTTCTCACAGTAACCCGAAGCGTCAGCGAGGGCCGAGTACAGCGAGGTCGCCGACCAACCAAGCTCGAAACGTAATGCAAATTGGCAGGACAACCTCTTCCGGATGCGCCGCCCCGGTAGGTTCCAAAGCGACCCAACCGGGGCCACCCTGCGTGTCATTCTCCCCGGCTTACCTTGACACGAAAAGACTTCCCACATATACT
>JAYSUV010000636.1:0-1110 GCA_043718945.1 Planctomycetota bacterium | reverse complement strand
GCAACTCGTATTACACGGACGAGAAGGTCAACTCCGCTCTCAAGCGGGCCATGCCGGTGTCGATCCAGTTGGTCATCATGGGCATCGTGATGTCGCTGTTGATCTCCATTCCGCTCGGCATGATCTCGGCGTACCGAGCCGGTACGCGCCTTGATCGTTTCATCAGCATCTTCAGTTTCGCCACGCTCGCGACTCCCGGTTTCATCATCGGTATCCTGCTCATCTTCACGATCGCGCTCCGCCTCAAGACCGGTTCGGTCTACTGGTTTCCGGCTGGTGGATTCGTCCCCTTGTCGGAGAACCCTCTCCAGAGCATTCGCTCACTCTTCCTTCCGGCGTTGACCATCGCCATCGGCCAGATCGCCACCTACACCCGCATCCTGAGGACCGACATGGCCTCCGCACTCCAAGACGACTACGTCCTCATGGCCAAGGCGAAAGGTCTGAGCGACAAGTACATCCTTTTCCGCCACGCGTTTCGTCCATCCAGCTTCACCCTTCTCACGGTTGCCGGTGTGAGCCTCGGCACGCTGCTCGGCAATGCCCTCATCGTCGAATCGCTGTTCGGCCTGAACGGCGTGGGCAGCACCATTTCCCGGTCGGTGTTCACCAAGGACTATCCGATGATCCTCGGAGGCGTTGCGGTGATCACATTCATCTTCGTTCTCCTCGCCACCTTGGTTGATCTGCTCTACGCGGTGATCGACCCCAGAGTCCGTTTCGCAAGGTCAATGGCATGAGCTCGGTCACTTCGACGATGCAAGCTCCCCTTGGCGCGACCGCCCTTGATCGGGTTGTGCCGAAGAAGGTGAAGCGGGCGTTCGGGATCCCGTTTTGGCTGGCGGTCACTTGGGTTGTGGGAGTCGTCGCCAGTACGATCTTCGTCACCCTTATCGACTGGAAGAAGGAAGTCGACTTTCTTGCCGGGGGCGAAGTGGCGTCCGGTAACTGGACGAAGACGTTCTCGTGGAACCATCCCCTCGGTGTGGATGGCGCCGGCAACGACACTCTCTGGGAACTGACGACCGGGGCAAAGAACTCGCTCATCATCGCGTTCACCACGGTGCTGATCGGCTTCGTGATCGGCGGGGCGCTCGGCATGGCCGCTGG
>JAYSUV010000635.1:0-8701 GCA_043718945.1 Planctomycetota bacterium | reverse complement strand
CTCGCCACCCCCATCTACAGCTTGACCGTCCTGCACGATCCCAGCTGTGTCAAAGTGGTCCGTGCGGCGGACGGACGGGCGTTGTACTTCAGCCGGGCCACCATCCCCTTCATGCGAGACGGCAGTCCGGACGACCTGCTGTCCGACCAGGACCAAAGCGGCCAGCCGCTGACGCCGTGGCTGCTGCATCTGGGGATTTATGCTTACCGCCGGGAGTTTCTGCTGCGACTGACGAAGATGCCGCCGTCGCGGTTGGAGCAACTGGAGAAGCTGGAACAACTTCGGGCCTTGGAGGCGGGGGCTTCGATTTTGGTGCAGGTGGTGTCAGAGCGTTCAGTTGGAATCGACACGCCCGCCGATTATGCTCAGTTCGTCGCCAAGCACCGACGCGTGTGACAGACTTTCTAAGTCTCCGGAGACTTCGGAAGTCTGGGCTGCGACTCGGACGGGCAAATGTGCCCGTCCTACGACCCACTCACTGATTCCACCACACGGGGGACGCATGCGTCTCCCGTTGTCTTTTGCAGTTGCCGCGATTCTGACTCGGCCCTGGACTCGCAGCGGAGACCTCCCATGAGCATCACCAAGACCAAACACATCTTCGTGACCGGCGGCGTCGTCAGCTCATTGGGCAAGGGACTGACGGCGGCCTCGCTGGCCATGCTGCTGGAACGACGAGGTTTGCGGGTGCGGATGCAAAAGCTCGATCCGTACATCAATGTCGATCCGGGCACGATGAGCCCCTACGAGCACGGCGAGGTGTACGTCCTCGATGATGGGGCGGAGACCGACCTCGATCTTGGTCACTACGAGCGGTTCACCAACGGCCCGTTGTCGCGGAAGTCGAACTCCACGACCGGGCGGATCTACCTCAACGTGATCGAGAAGGAACGCCGGGGCGCGTATCTGGGTGAGACCGTGCAGGTCATCCCGCACATCACCGACGAGATCAAGCGCGCCGTCCTCGATTGCGGCGGTCCCGATGTCGATGTGGTCATCACCGAACTCGGCGGCACCGTCGGCGATATCGAGGGGCAGCCGTTCCTCGAAGCGATCCGCCAAATCCCCCTCAAGATCGGGAAGTCGAACTGCCTGTTCATCCACCTCACTCTGCTGCCCTACCTCAAGGCGGCCAAGGAAGCCAAGACCAAGCCGACCCAGCACAGCGTCGGTCAGTTGCGGCAGATCGGCATTCAGCCCGACATCCTGATCGTCCGCACCGAGAAGCCGCTGGGAGTCAGTTACGCCGAGAAGATCGCCCTGTTCTGCAATGTGGAACAGGAGGCCGTCATCGAAGAGCCCGACAGCGTCAACTCGATCTACGAGGTGCCGCTCGGGCTGGCCGCATCCAAGTGCGATGAACTCATCCTGAAAAAGCTGCAACTCTCCGCCGGGGAGCTAAACCTCGACGATTGGAAAGAGATGGTCCAGAAGATCATCAAGCCGGATCACGATGTCACGATCGGGGTGGTGGGCAAGTACATCGAACACCGCGATGCGTACAAATCGATCTATGAATCGCTGGCCCATGGGGGCATGAAGCACTCGACTCGTGTGTCGTTTCGCCGAATCGAATCCGATGATCTCAACGAAGAGAATGCGGAATCGAAGCTCGGTGGGCTACACGGGATTCTGGTTCCGGGTGGGTTTGGTCATCGCGGAATCGAGGGGAAGATCGAGGCCATCCGGTACGCGCGGACGAACGAGATCCCCTACTTCGGGGTCTGTCTAGGGATGCAGACGGCGGTCATTGAGTTCTCGCGAAACGTGGCGGGGTTGGAGGGAGCCAACAGCACCGAGTTCGATGGCGGGACGCTGCACCCAGTGATTTGCCTGCTCGAAGCTCAGCGGGAGGTGAAGGACAAGGGGGCCTCGATGCGACTCGGATCGCAGCCATGCCTTCTGGTTCCCGGCTCGAAGGCGGCCCTGGCCTATGGCCAGACGGAAATTCACGAACGACACCGCCATCGCTACGAGTTCAACCCGGCCTACCGCGAGCGTCTCGAAGCAGCGGGGCTGCGGATTACCGGAAATAGTCCGGACGGGACACTGGCCGAAATCGTCGAGCTGCCTACACATCCTTGGTTCGTGGGGGTGCAGTTCCACCCCGAGTTCAAGTCGAAGCCATTGACTCCGCACCCCTTGTTCGCGGACTTCGTCGAAGCCGCGCTGCACAAGATGCAGAACCGGTCACTGGGATAGTCTGTTGACTTGCCAAAGCCCAGGGGTTGCAACCCCTGGGCTTTACTGGAGCCACTTGTGACCACCACTCCCCCCTACGATGCCGTTCTGTTCGTCTCCTTTGGCGGTCCCGAAGGGCCAGATGATGTGATGCCGTTTCTGGAGAACGTGCTGCGGGGGCGGAACGTGCCTCGGGAGCGCATGCTCGAGGTCGCCGAGCATTACCAACACTTCGGCGGCATCAGCCCGATCAACGCCCAGACCCGCGATCTAATCGCTGCTGTTGAGACCGATCTCAAAGCCCACGGACTCTCGATTCCGATCTATTGGGGCAACCGCAACTGGACCCCGCTGCTGCCCGACACCATGCAGCAGATGGTCGCTGCCGGAGTAAAGAAAGCACTCGCGTTTGTTGTCTCCGGCTATAGTTCCTACTCGGGCTGTCGGCAGTACCGTGAGAATGTACTGGCCAGTCAGAGCCAAATCGGTGAGGCCGCTCCACAGATCGACAAGATCCGCGTCTTCTATAACCACCCCGACTTTATCACCGCCAGCGCTGATCGCATGCGGGCCGCCTTGCAGCAGATCCCCGCTGAGGCTCGCTCCCGAGTGCGCGTGGCCTACACCGCTCACAGCATCCCCGAGTCGATGGCCAGTGGCTGCAACTACGAACAGCAGCTGCGTGAGACGTGCCGCCTAGTCTCCGAGGCGGTTGGAGTGGATGCCTCGCGCTGGAACCTCGTGTATCAGAGCCGGTCGGGTCGCCCCCAGGACCCGTGGCTGGCTCCCGACATCTGCGACCACATACGCCAGTTGAACACCGACGGCGTTCGCGAACTGATCGTCATGCCGGTCGGTTTTCTGTCCGACCACATTGAGGTCTTGTATGACCTCGACGACGAGGCCGCCAAAGCCGCAGCGGGATGCGGGATGCAGATGGTCCGCGGCCAGGCAGTCGGCACACATCCCCTCTTCGTGCAGATGATCCGCAAGCTGATCCAGGAGCGGATGTCGCCCGACTTCCCGAAGGAAGCGATCGGCCAGTACGGACCCAACTGGGATGTGTGTGCCGTCGATTGCTGTCCCGCCCCGGTCCGCCAGACGATGAGCCAGCGCCCGGCGACTTGAGCCGATTCCGCAAGCCGGATTAGACGGAGTGGCGCTGGCACGGATCGTGCCGATTATTCTCAGGACACCAGCCTGCGCGATTCTCGCGTCTCGTTGCAAAGTCGGGACACCCTCCAACCGCACCGGCACAGCTGTCCGGGATTTCCCAAGAGTCATTTGCTGGGGATGGATTCCTGACGCAGTGTTTCCGGTCCCTTCGGTCAATGTGTGTCGCGTTGCGATCGTGTCGCGCGGCCTCGTTGATGAACGGGCGTCGGAACACGCCGTATGTCCGCAGTTCTGCCAGCGCCCCAGACCACCGCTCCCGCTCAGTCACTGGAGCACCGGCGGTTCCTTAAGCTCCTCGCTGTGATCGGTCTGGCGAGTGTTCATGCTATCTGGGCAGCAGGCTCGCTTGCTCAACAATTTCAATTGTCCCATGATCTCTACGGCGGATTCCGGCTGCTGGGAGCCCCTGTGGCCAGCCTGACCTCACTGCTGGTGCATCTGGATTTCGTGGTGTTTCTGGTCGGAGTGATCTGGCTGGTCCATTACCGCTGGACTTACCAGCGACCGGCTCAGATCGAGCAGGAGAGCATCGCCTGGACGATGGGGCACCGACTCGGGCTAGTCGGTGTCCTTGGACTGGGAGCCGGACTGCTCCTGTGGAATCTGGGTGGCCCGTTGCTGTGGCAGGACGAAGCGCAGTCGGCCCTCATCTCGCGCACCGTGCTGCAAACCGGTCTACCACGCGGCACCGATGGACTCAACTATTTCTCACAGGAGTATGGGGCCGAGTACGCCGAGAATTATCTGTGGCGGTGGCATACCTGGTTGCCGTTCTACATCGTGGCGGGAAGTTATGAGCTGCTCGGGGAGAACACCTTTGCAGCTCGATTTCCTGGGGCACTCCTCGGCTGGATCTCGATCTGGTTGACTTACCAGGCGGGGATCGAGCTGTGGCGGGACCGGCGGTCAGCCCTATGCGGGGCGGGGGTGTTGACGATCTGTGTCGGTTTTCTGCTGCTCTCTCGGCAATGCCGGTACTACAGTGCGTCGATCTGTTTTACGCTGATGAGCGTGATCGGCTACTGGCGGTTGATGCGGTCCGAACGCGGGGGATACTGGCTGTTGATCTCCGGCATGACGCTGCTGTTTCAGACGCACTATGTGTACACCGGAATCTGCGGGGCCGCGATGATGTCTCATTGTGGCCTGTATCATCGAGAACGCGGGAAGCCGCTGGCCATCGCAGCCTTGTGGGTGGTGCTGCTGTCGCTGCCCTGGGTGATCTGGTTTCTGAAGATGAAGTATGGGGCACGCTACGGAGGTCGGACGTTTGACCCGCTGCAAACCTGGGACGACTTGGCCATGTTCGTGCGATTTATCGCTGCGGACATGATTCCCTGGGCACTGCTGCCGATCCCGTTTTTGGTATCGCATTTTCGTCGGCAATATGGCATCCGCACGACGGATCAGTCTCACGCGGGCACCCGAGCGCTGCTGGGCATTCTGATCGCGGCACATCTGCTGATGTTGGCCCCGATTATTCCCAAGGCATTCTTCCGTTACCTCGCTCCGATCATTCCCCTGACCGCCTTACTCGTCGGTCGCTGGATTGCCGACGCCTCGCGCATCCACAAGGCCCTCGCCGGTTGGGCGGTGGCCGTTGTCATCCTCAGCTGGCCCTGCGCGGATTTTGTCAAAGAACAATGGAGACCTGTCCGGTCTCCCGGAGAGGCGATCGTCCAGTATCTCAAGGTCCACTCGACGCCTCATGAAGTCATAGCGGCCAATTATGGTGACTTACCGCTCAAGTTCTATTTGCCCAACCGCGTGATCGGTGGGCTGGCTGGCGAGGACCTTGCCCAATGGCAGCTGCCAGAATGGGTGATCCTTCGAAAACACTTGTGCGGCGGCAAACAATCGGTGGACGACCAACTCCGGAATTGGGTCGCAACCGGGCAGTACGAGGAGATCACGCTCGATGCTCCAGACACCGCGTTTGAACACCGGGAAGATCCCAGTGCCCGGCTGTTTGCCACCGATTGGCACGAGCAGCCCGTCTTGATTTATCGTCGCCGATCCAGCCCGATGAAGGTCACACAACGATAAGTTTGCCGTTCAGAATCGCTGGCCCTCTGAAAATCGTCTAGCCCGCTGCGCCAGTTTTGAAGTGACGCAATTGGACACTGAATACGCGGATGACACGGAGAAAAAGAGGAGTCTGCCGAGGAAATTGTGAGATATTGAGACACTCCTCGCCCAAGACGACAGCCTCTCCAGGAGTACATGGCAGATCGAGTGAGAGTCCATCGCCTGTTCCCAGACACCTCTCGCCCATGACAGAGGATTGGGACACAGATTTCGCAGATGGGCACAGATTCAGAGGGCAGAGATCTCCTGTCTGCCATCACCGCCCCCGCTGGCGTCGCATCTGTGAAAATCTGTGGAATCTGTGGACCAGAACCCGCCTCTGTCACCGCGATGGAATTGTGGTGCGCGGGGGCATCGGTGGGGAACAATTGGGAGTCTCAGTTGGCTTCAGCGAGAAGTGTCGATATTGGACATCGATTGTGCGACGCCCGAGATCTCATCGTCTCGACTTCGAACAGGCCACTGTCCGTGAACTCCGTGCGATCCGTGTCCCAATATCGCAACTTCAAAAAACGCCAGCTAGGGTTTCCAGCATACGCCCCTGGCTGGCGCGGCGGGCTGGTCAGAGACGAACGGAACCACGCACCGAGCCTTCCCCCGCTCGCCTCTATTCCACTGACCACCCCTTCGCCGGTTGCTGATGAATCACCGGCGGCTGCTTCGATTGCAGCTGGGCGATCTCCTGCTCGACGGCTGCGACCTCTTTTGTCGTCGTATGCACCGCGAACCGCAGGCGCATCGAATAGGTCTGCCCCGGCTCCAACGAGATGACCCGCCCCAGCTTCCGTTCGAGTGACTTGTGGTTCGGGAAGTTCGTGCCGGGCTCCAGTCCGACCACGTAGCCGTCCCGCTCGGATTGGGTGCATTTCCAGACCGCAAAGCACGGCAATTGGCGTGTCGAGAACCGCAGGCTCAGCCCGAGGTCTCCGGTGCCGTTTCGGAGCAGTGTCACCGTCTCCCCGGCCTCATCGGCCAGCAGGCGGTGGTAGTAGACCTGCTCCGCGTAGCCCGGTGTCGGTGCCAGGCAATCAGCATGCGTGGCGATTCCCTCGGCAGCCCGGGCATCACGGGGAGCGATTTCCGCGCTCGCGCACAGCACCTTCGCCCCCGCTCCGAGGAATGGCTCGCCAATGTTGTTGTGGTACAGCATCTCGAACTCGGTCGGGGTCCCACCGAGGTTCGTGACCTCGTCTGTCACCTCGAAACTGTTGCTGCCCACGACCGTTCGCAGCGTTGACTCCAGTCGGAGCTGAGGTCCGAACATCGTGCATTCATCGACGATGCCGGTCAGGCGCAGGGTGCTGGTCTCCTCCTCGACATCGATCTCGCGATCATGCGAGGGAAGGTTCGCGATCCGCCCATGCAGGGTCAGGTCCGACTCGACCGGACTCTTCGCACCGGCGTCATGCCCCGGAGGTCCGTTGGAGGCCATCCCGCAGCGGCAGAGTAACTCGTTGAAGCCGTCGAGCCAGCCCAGCCCGTTGCGAGCTTTGAGGTCGACAAACCGTGGGTGAGCCAGCCGCCTGACCGGCGATTCCCAGCCGATCGGGATTCCTTTGTACTCCGCCTTCCAGATTCCCATCCCGCGCGTGGGCGAGACCCAGACCGTCAGCGGGCCGTTTTTGAGTTCGAACACCTCGACACCCGCCGAGGTTCCCTCTTCCAGCACCGTCCACCGAATGCCCCAGTCGTGCCCGCCCGGCAACTTGACCTCCGCCGGTCCGGCCAGCACCTGCCAACTTGGGCCGTCCTCATCGTGATCGTGGTCATGACTATGGTCGTGGTCGTGCCCGCAATTGGCGTGGTCATGATCGTGGGAATGGTCGTGATCGTGATCATGGCTGTGGTCATGATCGTGGTCGTGGCGATGGGCCATGTGCGTGTGCCGAATGCGAGAGTGGAAACCCGGTGAATGTGCCGCAGTCTACGGGCCGCGATTCCGGCAATCCAGCGGGAAAGCGAGCCATATCAACGAGTATCGATCCAGCGATGCCACCGGGCGGTATCGCTTTGTCACGCCGCCAACACCAGTCACTGTGGGCTGTATGACTGCAGAATCGGGATCGTTGACAGCCCGGCTTTGGTCGCGTCGACCACTCCCACCCGGTAAGATTCGCGGGCTTGATGAGGTCGCGGCAGTCGTGTCATTGACGGCGGACCTTGTTTCAATGGGCAGTGTCTCTCGTCTTCGGTGTCCGTCATGCATCATTCCGCTGTGCTTCTGTCGATCCCTGGTCTCCGGCAGTCCGATCTGGCATCGATGCCACGTCTGACGGCACTGATGAGTTCCGGCGTCACGGTGCCACTCTCCCCCGGTTTTCCGGCAATGACCTGTCCGGTCCAGGCGAACATGACGACCGGTGTCGGCCCTGAACAGCATGGCGTGATCGCCAACGGGTTCTACTCTCGCGACAAGGGCGAGGTCGAAATGTGGACCGCCTGGAACGAGTGTCTCCAGGCTCCTCAGATCTGGCAGACCCTGAAGGAACACGATCCAGCGCTGACCTCAGCTGTCTGGTTCCCACTGCACAGCAAGGGAGCCAAGGCCGACTTCATCTGCACGCCCGCTCCGATCCACAACCCCGACGGGTCGGAATCGCTCTGGTGCTACACCGTGCCGAGTGAACTGTATGGGGAACTGCGGGATGCCATCGGACACTTCCCGCTGATGAACTTCTGGGGACCGATGGCGAACATTAAGTCGACGGCGTGGATCGTCGACTCCGCGATCGTCGGGGCGAAGAAATTTCAGCCCCGGTTCAGCTACATCTACCTGCCGCATCTCGACTATGCCGCCCAGAAGTTCGGTCCAGATAGCCCTCAGGCCATGGCCTCGCTGGGTGAGTTAGACGCGTGCATCGGCAAGCTCGTCGACGGGTACGCAGCTGCTGGAATCCAGGACACGCTTTGGCTGGCTGCGAGTGAGTACGTCATCAACGCGGTGAGTGCGGTCTCCTACCCCAACCGCATTCTCAGAGCGGCGGGGCTGTTGAACCTGCGTGAGGAGAACGGGCTGGAGTACCTCGTCCCCGGCGAGTCCGCCGCTTGGGCGCTGGTCGATCACCAAGTGGCCCATGTCTTCGTGAAGAACTCCGCTGATGTGACCAAGGTCGCCGCCTTGCTGAAGGCCGATCATCAGGTTGAAGAAGTTCTCGTCGGAGCTGAACGCGGCCAGTACGGCCTCGATCACGAACGCTCCGGCGAGATCGTGTTGATCGCCAAGCCCGATGCGTGGTTCGCCTACTACTGGTGGCTC
>JAYSUV010000634.1:0-8702 GCA_043718945.1 Planctomycetota bacterium | reverse complement strand
TAACTCATTGCCCGAATTCCGTTTGCGTCGGCGACCTGCCGAGGCCCAGACCACGTTGGAGTGGATGTCGTGAGCATCGATCAAAGCCTGCGGGGCGGTAGCCGACTGGCCCGTTCTCGAAATGTTCTGTCCCGCTACGAGCGCATCGCCAAGATGAAGGAGTCGGAAAAGTGGCCCGAAGGGCAGCCACCATTCGGCCTTCCGAAGCTGCGCATCGTCAAGCTGGCGACCGGTAAGAAGAAGAAGAAAGCCGTCGAAGAGGGCGACGACAAGGACAAGAAGGCCAAGGACAAGAAGGCCAAGAAGTAGGTGTGGCGACTGCCCCATGGGGTGGTCAGTGGCATCTTCGATTTTCCAGACAGCGGCTCACCGGGTGGGCCGTTGTGTTTTTGTAAATACTCCTCTCTGCCAAGATCTGGTCATTTTTGCAGCCAGCGAACTCGTCTTGACCCCTCCGACCGAGCGTGGTCTAGTCCGCACCTGACTCCAGTCAGAGGGGTGGGCCACCGACCTCGCTGCGTGGAGTGCTTCCAGAGATGTGACCGCCCCAGGAATGGATTCCCGTGCGTGATTTCAAGAGACTCATTCCGTTCATCTGGCCGCAGAGACGGAAGTTCGTCCTGTCGTTCGTGTGCGGTTTGATTGTCGCTGCGTTGTGGGGCGGCAACCTCACGATCATCTATCCGATTATGCAGGTCTTACTCAAAGAGAAGACGCTGCAGACATACGTTGCGGAGGAGATCGCCAAGTGTCACGGAACTCAGCAGAGTGAACAGGGCCAGATCGCTGAATTGGAAGTTCAGCTGGATGGCCTCCGCGCGGGTAAAGTCCCGCACGACTCACCACAACTGACTGACACTCTCCGCCAGCTCTCGCGCCATCAGAATGAGCTGGGAGAGGCCACCAAGCAAGAGTGGTGGATGCTGCAGGTCGGGAAACTCGTCCACGCCTCGTGGTTTCCGACCACCGAATATCGCACGTTCATTTTCATCATGATCGTCGTGTTGATCTCGACTTTCGTGAAGGGATTATTCACCTATTGGCAGGACGTCCTCGTCGGGGAATGTTCCCAAACGGCACTGGCGGGAATCCGCAAACATCTGTTTCGCAAGATGCTCCATCTGGATTACCAGACCGTCGTCAATGAGGGCACAGCTGGGTTGATGTCGCGGTTCACCTACGATACGGAACTTCTGTCGCAAGGACTCAATGTCATCGGCGGACGCTTTATTCGCGAGCCGCTGAAGTGCTTAGCGTGTGGGATGGTGGCGTTCTGGATCAATTGGCGGCTGACACTGTTGACGCTGCTGGTGTTGCCGCTAATCGGGCTGGTGTTTGGTTACATCAGCAAACAGCTCAAGCGAGCCGGTCGGCGGATGATGGAGAGCATGACCCGGATCTATCGGATCTTGGAAGAGTCATTCGACGGGATCAAAGTGGTCATCGCCTTCGGGACGGCACACAAGCATCGTCGGATGTATGAAGACGAGTACCAGACCTATTACGCGAAGTCGATGCAGGTCGTGCGCATTGACTCACTGGCGCGGCCCACACTGGAACTGCTGGGGATTCTCTCCATGTTCGTCGCCTTACTGCCGGGAGCGTATCTGGTCCTGCGGCACAAGACGGCGATCTATGGCATTCAACTTTCGGCACAGCCGATGTCGGTTGAGCAACTGGGGTTGCTGTATGCGCTCCTGGCTGGCATGCTGGACCCTTGCCGGAAGATGAACGGATCGATTTCCAGTCTCCGCCGCTCGATGACCGCGTTTGAACGCATCCTGGAGACATTGGATACCAAGCCGCTGGTCCGGCAGATTCCCGAGGCGGTCGCGCTGCCTCGGCATAAAGAGTCGATTGAGTTTCGCAACCTGACATTCCGCTATGCCCCGCGCGGTGAGGCCGAGCAGCGTGGCCCCGTCCTCAATGGACTGAATCTCAAGATTAAGGCGGGCGAAGTGGTGGCCATTGTGGGCCAGAATGGGTGCGGAAAATCGACACTCGTGCAGCTGCTGCCGCGATTCTTTGATCCCCAGGCGGGTGACATACTGATTGACGGTGTGTCGATTCAAAACGCTCGCATTCCCGATCTGCGCGACCAGATTGGCATCGTTACCCAGGAAACCGTCCTGTTTGACATGACCTTGCGCGAGAACCTGACCTATGGCTGTCGCGAGATCGACCAGACGCGACTCGATGCCGCCGCCAAGCGGGCTCACCTGCAACCGCTCCTCGATCAATTGCCGATGGGTTACGACAGTCCGCTGGGTGGCCAAGGGAAATCGCTGTCCGGGGGGCAACGACAGCGCGTCGCACTCGCCCGTGCGATTCTCCGTGACCCGGCGATTCTGATTCTGGATGAGGCCACATCAGCGACTGATGCGGAAAGCGAAACCTTGATCCATCAGACTCTCAAGGAGTTCGTGAAGGGCCGCACCGTGATGCTCATCACTCACTCCATGTCCGCCAGCTTGCTCGACTTCGTGACCCGTATCGTGGTCATGGATCAGGGGCAAGTTGTGGCCGATGGAACGCATGCCCAGCTGCTGGCCATCAGTCCGATGTATCAACGTTTTTTCCTCGCCCCATCGCGTCGTGAGGCGGCGTAAGACCGCGACGTAGCCACGTTCGCCTGAACATGGGTGCGATTTTCTGACAGGAAGTCTTCCGATGCCCCAGTTCCACTTGAATCTGCGACTCTTGAAAGCCTACGGTCGAATGTGGGCTGTGTGGGCCTGCTGTATTGCATCTTGCGGATGTGAAGTCGGTCGTCAACACTTCCAGATGAACAGCAACTCGCCCACCCCGTTCTTCGGGATCGACCTGTTGCCTCGCCGCAAGACGACGAGCATCGTGAGTCCCCCCATCGGTCAACAGCTGGCTTCTACCGCTGCGGTAGCTGGCGAGATTGAAACCGCCTCCGCGACTCCCTCGCGCCGCCGGTTCTGGCAGCGAAACGCCAAGTCGGAGGGCAATGCCCCGGCCACGATCGTCCTGCCGCTCTCGAAGCCGAACCCGGACCAACCGATCGATCGCGGTCCCGTGGAACTCCTGCCGTAGCCGAGGTCCTGCGGCCGGAGTTCGGTGCAGTGTGGTGTTGAGTATTCCCGATATCACTGCGGCAGGTTTCGCCGTTTCCTCCCCGGAATCAGCCCCTGAAAGCCTTCGCCGCCCGGTTCTGACACGGGGAACGCCTCCTCCCCCTTGACCCACCTCGATCGTTGTGAGACAAGCCCGGCCCCTTCGGGTCTCGAACGTCGCGATTCCGCGAACATTCGGTTCCCCGCTTGTCTCCCTCCGCTCGTTTCGGTTCCGCTCTGAGGAACCGGCCCCGTTGGCAAGGACGCTCCCATGTTCCGTTCGATCTATTCATTTCGGATATCGTGGATTGTCGCGTGTGCCGTGATTTGCCTAGGCTCCGGATGCACCAAAATGCTGACGCAGCAAGCGGTGAACAGGTTCTCCAAGAGCCTGGAGGAGAAGGACTACACGGGCCTCAAACTCTCGGTCTCGAACCGCTTTGAAACGAGGGCACTCCGCCGTGAAGAGGCACTCCGCGATCTGGCCATCCTGAATATCCCCACCGGGAAAACGAAGATCATTGAGATCGAAGAGGTCTCCAAGAATGAAGTCCGCGCCAAGGTCGAAATCGGTAAAGAGAAAGCCGCTCGCGAGGTCGTCTATACACTCGTGCGCGATCCCAAAATTCAACGCTGGGTCGTCGATGACGTGACCCTGAAGCAGGATAGCGGACGCGGTGATGTCACACGCTCGGCCATTGAGCAGCTGGATCTGGTCATGTCCGTTCGCGACTTTGTGGACGCTTGGCGCAGTGACGAACCTGAGAAAATCCTGGCCGTCACCAGCCCCGAGCTGCGCGAGCAGATGGAACACCTGCCACCGGCCTGGCTGACCCAGCTCGCCTCGCATGTGGCGGAGCAGACGCCGCAGCAGAAGTCATTGCGACCGGATGCCCGGCTGAAGGATGACAAGGCGGTGGTGGGAGTCGGAAGTGTTCTGGTCGAGTTTCAGTTGATCGATGGTCACTGGTTCGTGCGGGATGCCGCTCTGGAGGATCAGGAAGACACGGTGCGTTCGGCTCTGAAGCTGGCGACTGCGTTGCGGCAATCGCAGTTGTTCCTGGAGGCTTATGCCGCTGGGGATCAGGAGAGCCTCTCGAAAATCGCCACCAGCGAATTCCATCAAGGGTGCCTCGTGGCGGCGGACCTGTCTCGATACCCGGTGTCGACGGTGGAGCTGTTTGCCAAACCGTATGAAGCTCGGCAGCAGAAAGACCACCTCGATATCGTGCTGAAGTCGGAACAAGGGGCGGTCCTGGTGTCGCTCGACATCCGGAGTTCTACCGGGTCGAACACCGCCGAGAAGTCGGCGATCCCGCATGTCTCCGAAGTGACACTGGTCGAGAATGGCTCGCGTGAATCCAAGCGGCTCACCTCGCTGTATCTGGCCGACACGATCGTAAATCTGTATGCGGAAGCCCTGATTTCGCGAGATGTGAAACGCTTGCAGTCGATGTCGACCCGCGACTTCAGCGAACGGGTCTGGAGTCGAGTGCGTCCCGATATCGTGAACGCTCTGCCGATGCCCGAGATCGAGGCTGCGACACCGGAGATCCTGAACATCTCCTACTCCGGGGCCAAGACCGAAGTGACTGTCAGCCAGGGAACCCGGGCACTCACTTACGTCTTGCACTCGACTCCCGGACGAATGGAGGTCGAAGATGTGCTCATGCCAGTCGAGGGGCGGCCTTCGTCGCTGAAACTCACGATGGAACATCTGATCCCCGTTTACGAATTCATCGCCGGGATCGCGGGTGACAACGTCGATCGCGTCCGCCAATGTTCCGCCGAAAGCTTCAACGCCATGATCTGGCAACAGCTGAGTGAAGTGCCCGAATTGAGTGTGGACCCCGTGGGCTTGCTGACATTGCCGCTCACCGGAATGCAGACCAGCGACACCGTGGCTCGACTACGATTCGGAGATGCGGCACGAGGTGCTGAGGTACAAATCTCCCGAGAGAACGGAGAGATGCGAGTTCACGACATGACCCTCATCACCGGGTCTCGCCCCAGCGACCGGGTCGAACTACTGGCCACGATGAGGCGCATGATCACGGGCGGACTCGGCTCCGATGGGAAGATCATCCAAGCGAGTGTGCAGTCCCCAGACTCCGCTCGCCCCACCTCGTCGCAGCGGATTCAGCAGGCGATTCAGATCGAGTAGTGATTCCGTGAGCGGCACGGCGCTAGCCGCCGGTTCTTCTCTCCGTGGTTCGCGGGGAACCACCGGTTCGGATGGGACTATGGATCGGAGTGGGAGATCATCTTGGCCAGCAGACTCTGGACGAATCCTCCGTTGAAGCCTGACGGAAGCTTGGACTACTCGCAGTTGACAGTCGCCGAAATCTGCGAAGACCTTTCCGAGTCGCTCATGGATCTCATTGAGAACGGCGGAATAGTTGATCTACAGAAGTTCTTGGAGGACCTGCCCCCCGAAGATGGCCTTCCAACGACACTACTTCCTACAGACGCACTCGTGAGTTTCATGGAGGCAATGTTGCTCGTGGAAGACGAGGATTTTGATTTTCGTTCCGCACAAGCCCAAGATGCAATACCCGGGGCAATCCGTGAGATCCGAGTTGCGGCGGGAGTGGCATAGTGACTGAGCCTGCGACTCATCGTTGGCGTATCGTAGCGCCCAAGCGAGGGAACCACTGGGGCAAGCTCAGTGGCGTGTCGGCTTTTGATGCGTTAATCCCGTTCCCCTAATCCTAGTCCAACCACGACCCGTAATTCCCCGACGGACCACGGTCAGGGGAACCGGCGGCTAGCGCCGTGCCGCTCACAGTGAACGGAATGAATTCCGTTCTACGGCAGCTTGACCGGGAAGGTCGCGTTGTCGCTCATCTCGCGGCGCAGGATTTCTTCGGCGGCTTGGATCACCTCGGGGCGAGTGGCGGCGAGGTCGTTGGCCTCGTGCGGGTCTTGGCCAAGGTCGTACACCTCCCACGGCTTTATCTGTTTGGGGCGGTTCAGGTTCGTCCGTAGGGCTTTCATGTCTCCCATGCGGACGGCGACTTGACCCCCATACTCGGGGAAGACCCACACGAGCGGGTTGCGTGGGGCCTGGTCCCCGGTGCCAGTGAGCGTCGGCAGCAGACTCACGCCGTCCAACTTCGCAGGCGTCTCGATGCCCACCGCCTCACACAAGGTCGGGAACTGGTCGGGGAAGTAAGTCGGGTAGTCGCTCTTCGTGCCAGCGGCGACGTGATCCGGCCAGCGGACGATGAGTGGGACGCGAATGCCTCCTTCGTGGACGCTCCCCTTACGGTCACGCAGCCCAGAGGTGCTGTGGAAGAAGTTCGTATCCGCTCCTCCGATCCCGAAGTCGGCATCCTCCGCGTGACTGTGGGTCGCTCCGTTGTCACTCGTAAAGACCACGAGAGTGTTCTGGGCGAGATCGAGTTCATCGAGTGTTCGCAGAACCGTGCCGACATGCTCATCGAGACTCGTAATCATCGCCGCATACCCGGCACGCGGGCGAGGGTAGGGCGTGTAGCCACACTGCCCGCGGTAGGGCCGCGTGTCCCACTCCGGCGGGTAGGTCTCAACAATACGGCGCGGCGGCTGCATCGCGACATGCGGCTCGATGAACGGCAGATAGAGAAAGAACGACTCGTCGCGGTGGTCCATCAGGAACCCCACAGCCTCCTTCAGCATCAGGTCGGGCGCGTACTGCTGGCCTTCCCAATCCTCGTAGCGGATGTCCCCTTCCGGCTGCTTCTGGCCACCGGGGATCGCGGGGGAGTTCAGGAGAACCTTCTCGGTATTGCGCCACAGGTGCGGTGGGTAGTAGCTGTGCGCGACGGCTTGGCAGTTGTAGCCGAAGAAGTGGTCGATCCCCATGTGGTGCGGGGCTCCCGTCGAGTCGACCGGCCCGAGGCCCCACTTGCCCATCGCTCCGGTGACATAGCCCGCCGCCTTGAGTGCCAGTGGCAGCGTGACCGTTCCGGCGATGAGAGGATGTTGCCCCTCGCCCGTTTTGCCATCCGCCCCCGTGGCCTGCTTGTTCCCCCGCACCTGCGCATGCCCCAGATGCAGTCCAGTCATCAGCGTGCAGCGTGAAGGAGCGCAGACCGGGGCTCCCGAATAGGCATTCGTAAACCGCATTCCCTGACTCGCCAGCCGGTCGAGATGCGGCGTCCGAATCTTCGTTTGCCCATAACAGCCCAGTTCCCCCCAGCCGAGATCGTCGGCCAGAATGAACACGATGTTCGGTCGCTCAGCGGCGTGAGCCGGGGCGAGACATCCGCAGCTGACCCACACGATCAGTCCGAGAGTGATCGACAAAAGCTTCGCGAAAGTGTGGGTCATCTGGGGAGTCTCACTACGGCTGGGCCCCCGGCAGGACATTTGGTGTCGACTCCGGCAGAGAGCGGGGCGCGGTGCCGGGTTTGCGTTCGCTGTCGCCACCGGGCAGAACATTGGGGACCGCACCCGGCAGTTCGGACGAGGGCTCTGGAGGAACCGGTGCGGACTCTGGAGTACCGGGAGTGGGAGCAGGCACCGGAGCGTCAGGGAGTGGGTTCGGATTGCCGGGCAAGGGGGCCGCGCCCGGATCGGGAGCAGTTCCCGATCCCTCGGGTGTGACATCTGGTTGACTCGGTGGTGCGATGGGGGGGAATGGAGCCGAAGGCTCGACGGAAGGGGCTTCGGTGGAGGACTCGGCGGGTTTGTCCTTGTCCTTTCCATCTCCACTGAGCCAGGACCAAACGGCTCCGATCACCACAATCACCAGCACGACACCGACGAGCGCCAGCAATTGGTTCTTGGGGTCTTCGAAGGGGTGCGGAGCCTCTTCAGCCTCGGAGCGTTTCTTCTTGGGCTTGAAGACGAAGGCGGGTGGGCGAGCGACATCTGTATCAACGTCAGGGACGGTGAAGCTGTAGCCTTCGATGTCGTCGCTGGCGGCGAGGGTATTGGAGTCCGCTGCCTGAAGTGACTCGGCTGCCGGAAGTTTTTCGGGTGCCGAGTGGCTGGGGGCGGCGGGAGCTGTATCTGTGCCCTCCCCGAATGCCTTGGCCGGAGACATTGCTCGCTTGAATCCCGGATCGCTGGAGACGACGAACTGCGTGGAGGGGTCGATCTCCGTGGTCGGAGAGGCCCCCTCACTCTGGGCGAGCGACAGACCCATCGGCGGCGGCGGCGGGATGATCAGGGCCTGCTGACACTGGGGGCAGGTCACCGTACGTCCCGCTCGGCTGGCGTCACGGGCCTCGAGCTTGGCCCGGCAGTGGGGACAGCCGAAGAAATATCCCGCCATGAGTGACCTCGATCGTGGAGCGTGCTGAAGCATCAAGTCTCAGGATCATAACAACAGGTGAGGGCTGCACTGAAGTGATTCGGACTTCGATCACGGTCATGTGTGTGCGTCAGAAAAATAGGCAGTGGCAAAAAACGCCACTGGGGCGGCAGCGTGATTCGATTCTGGCACTCAGTGTAAGCGGTTGGCAGAGACTCGGCAGGGAGAAAACCCGGAGTTGGTGAGCCGCAGATGAACACAGATGAACACAGATGAACACAGATCAAAGCAGATCAGAGATGAATCGGGGCGATGTCCATCCGTTGTTGAGCCTCTTGATCTGTGTTCATCTGTGTTCATCTGTGGCTCCCCTTTGAATC
>JAYSUV010000633.1:0-8707 GCA_043718945.1 Planctomycetota bacterium | reverse complement strand
CGTGGGCGCAGCCCACGGACCCGCAGCCCGCATGATCTCCAGCCGCGAAGCGGCGACAGCGAGCCCCGTCCCGCAGCGAGACATTCACCAACGCCCAGCGACGCCACATCGATCCTGCTGTCGCCGCTTCGCGGCTGGGTCGATCAGGGATGCGAATTCCGTGGGTTTCACCCACGGCTACATGCAGCCACCGCTTCGCGGTTCAGAACACGGTCGATGGCGAGAGGGGATTCCACCGACGTTTGGGACGCACACACGAGTACGTCGGTCGCCCATGCGGGATTCCTTCACATCGGCGATACCTGATACACTCTCACGCTTCAGCAGGCGATCTCAGCCCGATCTCTTATCCCCAACAAGGTGTTTCCATGAACATGATCTCCCGTCGCGAGTTTCAGCAGCAGACCCTCGGGTCGCTGCTGACTTGGTCACTGTTAAATACCTTGTTCACAGCCGATGCGTTCGCCGATGACGTGAAGCTGGTGGCCACCAAATGGCTCACTGAACTCAATACAATGAGCCAGGATCTCCGGGGCGATAAGCTCGATCCGGTCGCCTGGCAGAAGCAGGTCGAGACGTTGTTCGCCAAGGTCGACCTGCCGGAAATGCTGAAGTTTGTCGACTTCGAGAAGCTGACTCGGGACGTGAAGCCGCCCGAGTACGGCGAGATGAGTCTGCGGGCGACGCTGCCGAAGGTCGAGGGGCTGCCCACCGATCTGGTGTTCGGGCATCAGGTGTTCGCGTTGGGCAAGGGGCGTTCGGTGGTGCCGCATGGGCATGACAACATGTCCACGGCCTTCCTCATTCTACAGGGCGAATTCCACGGGCGGCACTTCGATCGCCTGGAAGATGACGAGAAGCACATGATCATCAAGCCAACGCTCGATAAGACATTCGGCGTCGGCGGTTGCTCCACGGTTTCCGACTTCAAGGACAACGTCCACTGGTTCAAGTCGAACAGCGATCGGAGCTTCATCTTCAATATTCACGTCATCAGCGTGGACGCGGGACCTGCCGGTCGGGTGTATGTCGATCCGAATGGAGAGAAACTCTCGGGGGAGCGGATCAAGGCCCGCAAGATTGATCACACGGAAGCGAACAAGCTCTACGGTTGAGTGGAGTGTGAATGGAATCGGGCGAGGGCGGGCGGATTTCTCCACCTCAGACTTCGTCCGTTCCCCGATCCCGCCCCAGAGCGAAGCGGTAACTCGCCACAGCGCCGACTGCCAGCATCAGCAGCGTGACTGGCTTGAGCTGATGGAGATGCTTGATGAAGTAAGACAAGCTGTTATCCACAATGAAGGGGAAGGACTTCCACTCGGTATAGAAGCCCAGTGCGAGTCCCCCGATGGCGCAGACAATTGCCAACGTCTGCGATCGGCTCCTCGCGACATATCCCGCTGCTAGGCCAGCGAGAGCGGGCGGCAGCATGATCGCGTAGAGGCCTTGCTGGAGTATCCAGAAATAGGCGAAGTAGCCCACGGCTCCTCCCGCGGCAGCAGCCAGCAGGGCGAGGAGTATTCGATCAGACCGAGGCTGTTCTGGCATGGAAGGGCCGATGTCAAGAGTCCGAGTGATTGACCACTCTCTGGGCAGCATCATGGATTGCGAAACATGGCCGCCCGTGCTTTCCGCTAGCGCCCGGGAGGACCGCCAGTGCCTTCCGCTCCGCCGCCGGTACGTGGTGGGCGCGGAGCGTTGAGGAATTCCTCTTTGGTAATATTCCCATCGCCGTCCTTGTCCATGGCCGGGACAAAACTCTTCATCCTCTCCTCGATTTCATCGCTCGTGATCTTACCATCACTATTCTTGTCCATTTGGGCGAACCGGGCACTGGGATCTCGGCCTGGGCCACTTGCGGAATTGCCGCCTGGGCCGGGGGGCCCACTCGTCTTCTCGCCGGGGGTTTCGGCGGGAGCGGGAGGGATCACGATGGGTGGTGCATCTTTCGACTTGTTCTTGTTGAGTTCCGATTCGAGCAGAGAGATTTGGTCCGCGAATTGGCTCCGGGCGTTCATGATCACCAACTCACCCGCTTCGATGCCCGATTTGATCTCCACATGAGATTGGTTGGACTGGCCGACGACGAGTTCGCGGCGTTCGACGCCTTGGCTGGTCAAAACATAGGCCATCTGCTGGTCGACGATGGTGAGGACAGCCTGCAAGGGGATCTGAAGAACATCTTCGCGGTTGTCGACCAAGATTTCGACCTGAGCTGTCAATCCGGGACGCAACTTATTGATCACCTCGGGGTCGTCAATCAGCTTGATTTCCGCTTCGTACTCCTTCAGGTCCATATTGGGCCAGCGCCCCGGCAGGGGGACCGAGGAGACATTCGAGATGACTCCTTGAAAGACGCGATCATGAACAGAGTCGATCTTGATTCGAGCCGGGAGATTGATGCGAACGTTGCCGATTTGCGACTCGTGGATGCGGCAATCGACTTTCATCTGTGACACATCGGGCAGATTGATGATCACCTGGCGTTCACGAACGGTCGCCCCTTGCTCGATGGATTCCCCACTGCTGCGTCCGAAGTTACTCGACTGCATGTTGGCGTAGACCACCTGTCCCGCGATGGGGGCCTTCATGGTGCAGGCTTCGATCTGGGTGTTCAGTCGGTCATATTTCTCGTGTTCGACCGCAGCTGTCAGCATCATGGCTTCGTAATCTTTTGTCGCCTGGGTTTCGGCGGAGCTGCATTTGAGCTTCACGCGAGTTATCTCCAGTACCAGTTCAGTGGCGTTGGCGAGCAATTCGGCGATCGTACGTTTGTATGTGAACTTCTCCAAGACAATCAGCTTCTCTTCGGCGCCCTTCACCTTGAGTTTCGCCTGCATGACGGCAATGCGATTGGCCTCCATCTCGTTTTGGGTGCGGTAGCCCTTTTTCACCTGCTGTTTCGTGAAGTCGTACGTTTCACTCGCACGGACTAATTCTTCCTTCGCGATGACCACGCTCCCCTGAAGCTCGTGCTGCTGCTGGAGGAATTCTCCGTTGACAAATTTATTGAGATCTAAATCGGCCAGTTCCAGCTTGAGCTTTGCAGCAGCGATATCACTCAGACTCTGGGTTTTCGTAATCGCCAAAGCTTCTTTGGCATTGGACTCCGCAGAGTCGGCTTGCGTGACGGTGATTTCCTGCTGCTTGGCTTTCTCTCGCAGAGGGGCGGAGTCGAGTTGGCAGACCACATCTCCTTTTTGGACCATCTTGCCCTGAGGCTCGATACGGATGATTGTGGTGGTCCCCTCGACCTCACTACTGAGGCTGGCGTTGCCCAAACTGTCGAGGTTGCCTTGCACGGCCAAGCTGATTAGAAACGATTTCTTCTCCGCCACCTTGGTGCTCAGCTCAGAGAAGTCATTTTGGGATTTCCCGATCAGTTGCGAAAACAACTGCGACGGCTTCACGGTCCCGGCCCAGACGGCTCCGGCCAGTCCCAAGGCTCCCAAGACCAGGAGGCTTGTCCAGATCGGGAATGTTCTTTTCTGTTCCATCGTCGGGTCCGCCATCTGGCAAGGTTTGCCGACCCGGCAACCCTTCCTGAGTTTCCCGATCAGACGTTCCACGATACTGAGGATCATTCCAGATCCCGTCCGGCCCTATCTCCATCATACCCATATCGCGATAAATGCCGAGCCGGTTCTGCTCATATGTGATCCAAGTGGCAATTAGCGAATTCTGAGCGGAAATGATCGCGTTGAGCGCATTTGTGAGGTTTGTACCAGTTAGCCCACCTCCCCCGGAACTGGCTCCGGTTGCGGTCGGAGCGGTCGATTCGTCGACAGCCGACTCGTACTGACGAGCCGCCAGCCGCAGCGCATTCCGATTTCCTTCCAGAACACGCTTAAGTACGGACAACTGCCGCCAGTTTCTACGGACCTGCTGCTTGGTCTGATCCTCAAGAGCCATGTAATCCCGCCGCGCCCGCTGATAATCAATCAACGTCGCCCGGTAGTTGTTGCGCTCGTTGATCTGGTCCAGTGGTGCCGTAAACCTCAGTCCAGCTCGCAGCTGACTCCGACTCCCGCGGAAGTCGAGCGGTTTGTTGCCGCCCGAGGTGCGGATGTCTCCATCAACGACCACATCGATATTCGAGAGCAACTGGTTCGCCGAGATTTCCATCTTCCGGCGGGCGTCGGTCACGACGGCCTTTTGATTCATCAAGTCGACCCGATTCTCGACGGCACTATCGATCACCAGTTCCATGGGAAGGTCGAACTCGGGAATCGTAATCTGCTCGACTCGCAATCCGATCTGTACGACCGACAGACTGCGGGTGATCTGCAGCAGCTTCTTGTGCCCTTTCAGAATCTCTTCTCGGGCCAGATCGTGCGGACTGCGATCGTCTTTATCAAATTGTCCCTCGACGGCATCGGGCTTCAACACTGGGGTCGGGACATCCAGTCGGAGAATCGCTTGCGACAGATCGTTGGTCGATTGCATTAGCTCATTCAATCGACCGCGTGCATCCTGCAACAGTCCCAGATCGCGATCGACATCCGCTTTCACCCGCTGCCGGTCTTCCTCGACCTCCAGAACTGCCAGACGGCGTTCATAGCGGGATTCCAGATTCTTCACATCCTGATCCAGCATGCCGAAACCCGCAGTCTCGACTTGCTCAAGGAGTTTTCCAAAGGCGGCATTCGTTGCCTGCAACTGCTCCGTGGTCGGATTGTCCTCATCAATCTCGGCCCAAACGCGGATAAAGTCGGTGACCTCGGTCTCCAGCGCATTGAGATCGGAGTCGATGACATTGAATGGCTCCAGCATGCTCTCATCAATGGTCAGTACCAGATCCGGCGGCAACCCGATACTGGACTTCAGCACATCGAGTCCATCCTGCAGCGTTCGCTCCTGCGATCGCAACTGGTTCTGTGCATTGACCAGCGTCCCGGCCAGCTGCAACACATTCAGTGGAGTCGGAACCACGGAGATGTTTTGAATGATTTCACGGACAGCAATCTGGAACTTCGGGTCGTCGCTCAGCCCTTCCAGTGCAGCCTGCTCCTCGGGAGTGATCGCGTTGTCCTTCCAGACGAGTTGGTCCTTGTCATCCTTAATCTCCAGGAACTCCAGCTTGCCCTGAAGTAGTGGTGGGATCACGAGCTCTACAGGCACGGGTTCCAATTCAGCGCGGCTGACGTTTCCCTTCTGTCCCGCGTTCGATTGCAGAATGGCGATCTGGTTTTTCAGTCGCTGAATGTTTTGCCGCTGGTTACGAATCACCTGCGTCTGCTGAATCAGATTGAGATAACTGCCCGAGGTATCGGAGACGACGTTCGTGAACAGCGACTGGCGAAAGCGGGCCAGCGTGCGGGCCTGATACAACAGATTGCGCTCCGACTGGGTCAGGTTCTCCATGACCACTTTGCGACCCGCCCCGGCCAGCAGTGGCTGCACCAGCGAATACGACAGCACCGACGCCGAGTTGGACTGATTCGGCCCTGAGAAGAACCACAGCGTGTTGTTCGCCAGTTCGACAGCGACTTGCCCCCCTGCGGGCAACAATTTGCTGACCCCAAACCTACCCCCCAGCGAGCTGAAATCTCCGGGGCCATGAGGCACCACGACATTCGAATTGGTCAAATTCGGCTCACCGCCGCCGATGCCCAGATACCGGACATTGAATTGAAACCGCTCAAACGACACATCGAGCGCCGCCAAGTACAGATCCTCGACCTGGGTCTGCAACTCCCGGCTATGAATCTGTGACAGCTCAACGCAATCGGTCAGAGTCAGATTCTCCAGAGTCGGCAGGCGACCGGTGTAGTCTCCGGTGACTGGGTTCATCATCTCCGGGCTCAGGCCGTAACGGTTGAGCCACTGGGGATTCTCGATGCTAAAACTGTCGCCGAATTTGTGCCAGCTCTTGTAGCCACCAATCCCATCGGAAGAGTGCATGTACTCATGCGCCGACGGATCATCCGGCGGCAGCGGGGCTTTGTCGGCGTCGTAAGGGTCAAAGAACCGGCTGTCTGGATCGGCCCCGACATCCAC
This sequence comes from Planctomycetota bacterium, assembly GCA_043718945.1. Taxonomy (GTDB): domain Bacteria; phylum Planctomycetota; class Planctomycetia; order Planctomycetales; family Planctomycetaceae; genus TH-plancto1. The sequence continues at coordinate 2,707 of JAYSUV010000633.1, read as the reverse complement.
GCGAGGCAGTTGCCAGCGCGGGTCGTTCATCCGCTCGCTGATCGCCTCGTACACATCGCGGTCGGCCTGTTGCCGCCAGAAGCTGCGCGAACAGCCGGGGAGCGTGACCAGCAGGGCTCCGAGTACGACTTTCAAAAGTCTCTTCCGAGTCAGGCCACTTCGATCAGTCAGTCGTCTCGACGAGTTCATCGCGGGTAACTGGTTCATGCGGCTTCCCCCCATTTTCTCGCGGTTTCCGACTCAGGAGTCGTCTGGGACTGGGGAGCTTGCGCCAGAATCTCCAACAGGCGATCCAACAACAGACTCAGCTGCTGCTGATCTTTGAGGGAGAGCTGATCGACCCATTGAGCGAGATGTTGATCGCGACTCGTCGTAACAGATTTCAGCCGCTCGCAGCCGATGTCGGTCAGCAGTAGAACGCTACAGCGTCGATCCAGCCGAGAGCGCATCCGTAGTAGCAGCCCGTCTCGCCGCATGCGTTCGACGATGGTCGACACGCTCGACTCGGCGGCAGCCAGCTCCGTGGCCAGTTCCGTCTGAGAACAGCCTTCCGGCCCGGCAGCTGCGATCGTCTCCAGAACGTCCACCCGAGGTCCGTTCAGTTCGCTTAATGTGTAGCTCTGGTCCAGACAACGACGCAGTCGTTCTCCCGCCAACAACACCTGCCGCACAAGCTGTGTGGGCCTCCCTGCCATGCGATCTCCCCCTCCGCGCAGGGGATGGTTCCGTGGCGAATGATTCGCTGAGAAAACAATCCCCCGCAGAACTCTTCGGCTGCGAAAGGTTTCGACCTGAAATGATTCGCCGGCTGAGTGTCCAGAGCAACCTCATTTACGTGGCTCGATGCCCACTGCTATCGGCGTCAAGTGCCGGTCCGCTCCGTGCTGCAAACGTTTGATGTCCGCATGTGGTGAGAGACATTCTGAGTCCCCACCCGAGCAGCGTCCGGGTGGCGGGGTCAGGAGGCTTTGCGCGTGGCCCCGACTCGGAAGACGCTCGCTCGCCGGATCTCCCGATCTCCGTTCACTGTCTCGAAAGGCTCGCCAAAGACGAGTGAGTTGTTCATTCTAATTCGCGCGGGCCAGTTTGAGACGCACGACGGACATCCTCGTCCGTTCTGGTGTGTGCGTCAGAAAAGTAGGCAGAGGCGGGATTCACCACGAGGGCATGGAGAAACCCAAGAGTTGGTGAGCCGCAGATAAACGCGGATGAACACAGATCAATCTGAATGAAAGATGAATCGCGAACGAGGTTCTCTCGTCGCTGAGTCTCTCCCCCTGCACTGCAAACCATTCAAGTTTGCGTGTCGTGAGAGAATTTCTACACGCTGCGCACATTCACAGTCGCTTGGAGACCTCTGTACCCCGAAGGGGTCGACCACCACAGCCCAGGGGCGCGACGCAGGAGCGCACCCTGGGAAACGTGGCCCAGAGGCCCAACCCTGAAGGGCAACGCCGTGATGGATTTGTAGGTGCCACTCCCACAAGGCTGCCAACACGTTTCCGGCCCCCTCTCCCCCGCGATCGATGTGGCTTTCAGATGGTGCGTGTTGCGGGGGAGAGGGTGGGATGAGGGGGCCACATCTCTCGCTCAAGCCCCCTCACTCCGGCCCCCTCTCCCCCACAGTGGAGTCCACTCAGAAAGTCGAGCCGATTGTGGGGGAGAGGGGGCAGAACCTTGGGAAACGCCTTGTGGGAATCCTTCACCGCGTTGCCTGAAGGGGTTGCACACCCGCTCGCGACGGGTGGAACCCCTTCAGGGTTCGTTCTGCGCGAGCGGTCTGACCCAGGGTGCGCGACCTGCGATCGCGACCTTGGGCTGTGATGGGTCGACCCCTTCGGGGTGCAGAGGCTGGGGCGAAGTGAAGTGGCTTTCTGGCTTTCTGGCTAACTGCGGATGGCTTCCCCTTCGGTTGCGGCTCCGCCGCGCTGGGTTCATCCGTATTCATCTGCGGCTCTACCAACTCCTGGTTTCCTCTTTGTCTTGTCTCTGCCAGCCGTTGGAGTAGAGTGCCAGAATCGAATCACGCTGCCGTAATCAGTAGCGATTTTCTGCCACTGCCGACTTTTCTGACGTACACACGGCAGTTCGGCGACATGCCAGATTGCGCCGTCGGATTTGGGGCCGGATCGCGTAAGTCACGTCGAAAGACAGTGGACAGACTTCCGGGTGACTTGCGGAGATCCGAGCCAGCCTGACTCGGAAGCGGAATGCGAGTCGCGGAGAGGCTGTGCATGTTTGGGGGGATCGAGGCGGGGCTGGGTTCTGGGGGGCGAACTTTTTGATAAATCGGGACTGGGCTGTTGAGAGGATTCGGCGGGAGGGGGGACTCCGATCGGAAGGCGGTGGCGGGGGGTGGGCGGTGGAGGGGGTGGTCTGGGTGTGTTTCAGGCCCCCGCTGAGGCGGATCAGGTGACCCAGCCGAGGGTCATCAGGCGTTGCAGGTTGTGGGTCAGGGCGTGCCAGAGGGCGACGGCTTTCGTTTTCATCTGGCCGCGAACGCGGAATTGGGTGAGGCCGTGGTTGCGGCAGACGGCGTTGGGGAATTCGGCGATGGAAGGGCGGGTTTTATCAAGTGTCTTCGCGTCGTCGGTGGCCATGCGTTGGCGAAATTGAGCCATCTCATTCGAGTCGTCGCGTTGGCGGGCGTGCGGGTCGTTCCCCTTCTCCATCATCTGGGCCGCCGCGTGGATCGGGGCGTAGACCT
>JAYSUV010000632.1:0-8724 GCA_043718945.1 Planctomycetota bacterium | reverse complement strand
GCTAAGTCGGCTGACGAGGGCCTGCTCCAGGTCAAGAGCCCCATGGTCGGGACGTTCTATTCGTCTCCTCAGCCGGGCGAGCCTGCGTTCATGAAGATCGGCGAACGGGTCAAAAATGAAACCGTCGTCTGCCTGATCGAGGCCATGAAGTTCTTCAACCCCGTGAAGGCCGACTGCTCAGGCTCCATCGCCAAAATGTGTGTGAAAGATGGCGATGCCGTCGAGTTCGGACAGCTGTTGTTCCTGGTCCAACCGTAGTCCACGCCGCACGCCCGGCGGTTGCCACCACTGGACTTGGCGCTTGGCGTAAATCTCACACTGCGGATCTCCGATCCGCCATCGCCCCAATCTTTTCGAAACGCTCCCATGTTTAACCGCATTCTCATCGCCAATCGTGGTGAAATCGCCCTGCGGGTCATTCGGGCCTGCCGTGAGATGGGTATTGGGACGGTCGCCGTATTCAGTGAAGCCGACCGCGGGGCGGCGTACCTCGATCTGGCCGACGAGAAGTTCTGCATCGGGCCTGCCTCGGCCACCGACAGTTATCTGAAGATCGAGCGGATCATCAGCGCGGCTGAAGTCGGGAACGCCGACGCCATTCATCCCGGGTACGGGTTCCTCTCTGAGAACCACGACTTCGCCGAGATGTGCCGCGCGTCGAAGATCGAGTTCATCGGGCCTCCCCACCAAGCAATGGCCGCTTTGGGCGATAAGGTCGCCGCTCGCCGGATCGCTCGCGAAGCCAAGGTGCCGACGGTGCCCGGCAGCGAAGGGCTCGTTGCCAACGAAGACGAAGCCGCCAAGGTCGCTGCCGAGATCGGCTACCCTGTCCTCATCAAGGCCACAGCTGGCGGCGGCGGCAAAGGCATTCGCGCAGCTCACAACGAAGCTCAATTGCGAGTCGAACTCAAGGCTGCGTCGAATGAGGCCGAAAAGGCGTTCAAGAACGGCGGCGTCTACGTCGAGAAATTCATCCAGAAGCCTCGGCATGTCGAGGTCCAGTTGCTCGGCGACATGCACGGGAATGTGGTCCACCTCTGGGAACGCGACTGCACCATGCAGCGGAAGCACCAGAAGCTGATCGAGGAAAGCCCCGCTCCCAACCTGCCGAAGAAAGTGCGTGAGGAACTCTGCACAGCCGCTGTGCGACTGGCCAAGACAGCCGGTTACTACAATGCCGGAACGTGCGAGTTCATCGTCGACCAGGACAACAAGTTCTACTTCATCGAAGTGAATGCCCGTATTCAGGTCGAGCATCCCGTGACCGAGCAGGTGACCGGTATCGACTTAATTAAGCAGCAGATTCTCGTGGCTTCGGGGGAGAAGCTGGCGTTCACGCAGAAGGACATCCCCTGCAACGGCCACGCGATGGAAGTCCGCATCAACGCCGAAGACACCGAAAACGGGTTCCGCGGCTGTCCCGGCACGATCACCAAGTTCCGACCGCCGGGCGGGATGGGGGTGCGGTTCGATTCGCACGCGTATGAAGGCTACAAGATTTCGCCGTACTACGATTCGATGATCGGCAAGCTCATCATCCATCGCCCCAACCGCGAGGAGACATTGAAGACCCTCCGCCGCGCCCTCGACGAGTTCGTCGTCGAAGGCATCAAGACCACCATCCCCCTCGCCCGCCGCATTATCGACCACCCGACGTTCATCAACGGGGAAGGCGATACCGGGTTCGTGGAACGATCGATGTTTTGATTGCCCCCCGTTGGGATCCCGTGGGATAAGTTTAGCCTGTCACTTCGAATCGAGAGAAAAACCTACTTCGCCAACGTGAGGACAATTGGGATCTCAACCGTCGTGTTTTCCGGATCTCTCAACACGACGGTTGCCGTGCATTTCGAAACCGGAACTCCCTCTGGGCGCTTCGTGATGTCGAACACGAACTGCACCTTTTGCAGATTCGAAACGCCTGATGAATCGGTCGCAATCATGGCTTCAACCCAAGGCTGATCGACATCAATCCGATCGATCTGGAAATCCTGTACGGCTTTCACGATAACAGTCGCGCTCGGCGGGTTTCGGCCATCTTTCGCAACTTCTCTGCGCACCGAAGGCGGAAACGCTTGCGCCCGAGGAGTCAACTCGACCTGCACTGTCCACCGTGGTGGCGGTATCAACGCTTCGCGATTTGTGATCAGTGAAATCGTTTCCAAGCGTTGGCTTTCGTCCTTGTCTGGCACGCTCGTCTTGATGCGCAATTGGTAGACACAACGTTTACGACCGTCCTTCAGTATCTCCTGTACCTCACGGGATTCCACATTGATCGATGTTAGCGGAGATGTCGATGTCGCGCCAGTAATCCACGCGTCTTCGGCATCAGCCAGCTCAACCGTGTTGACTTCAAAGATCGTCGAAATCGGTTGGCCAGTCTCGTTGCCCGAAAGAGAGATGCTATGGTTGGAGACCACGACGAAAGGTTTTGTCGGAGGCGATCCAACCGCCTTCACGGCAAGCGTCCTGATCGGCTGATCCGCATAGTCTGTCAGAATTCGAATCGAAGATTCCTTCTCACCGAACTGCGGTATTTTGACTTTGATCTGAACAGATTTCGACTCTCCGGGACTGAGGGTCACGGGGCTGAACGTATCCAACGTCATACAGCTACAAGTCGACTCGACTGCTAACACCTTGATGGGCATGTCACCCTCGTTCACCAAGGAGAACTCGACTGGCTGATTCGTGTCACTTGCTCGCAATACGGTCCCTTGAACCGTCAAGGATGGAGGAATCAAAGCGAGCGGATTCTCTTTGGGGGGCTGTTGTTTGATATACCCCGAAACGGATGCACTGAGCAGGGCGACTGCCACGACAACCAGTGCAAACGGAAACCACGAGCGACGGGGCGGTTTCGGTGAATCTTCCGGCAATGTGTCAGAACTCATTCACAATCTCCCCACCATGAATCGTTGAAATCGACCTCCAGACGATCAGGTCGACAGAATTCGATACTTTTCTGACGGCTCCGTCAGCGAAGCACACTGTGACGAGACCCGTATGGTTGCTTCGGGCCGAAATCGCACCGCTTCCAAGCTCTCGTGAAGTCATACTGGAAACGCAATCCGGAATCTGAGAGTTCGGCGGCAAAATGTGGTTGTATGCCACATGCTCGTATGTCCCCAGCAGCCAAGTAAAGCCCGCGCTGGAGAAGTGCTGCTGAGGGCTCGAACTCACCGCACGGCAGGCATTCACCGTATCATTCACACCCTGCAGATTTTGGTTGACGACAGCCACATCGGTGAATGGTTGATAGGGGATCGAAGCTCCGTCCCCGGCAACCCGTTCTGAGTAGAGGACCGTATTGGAGAGACCGTCAATCACATCGGCAGGTCGCCTGGCACCCACCAGGACACCCCACAGAGCTTTCGATTCAGGGGACACCAAAGCACCGCGTCCCGGTTTCCAGTCCGCATGGATTCCGGGAGTTGTTCCAAAGCATGCCCGATAGCTGCACCTCGTCTCTGACTGATTGTCGGAGGGACAAACGAGCGATGGGACTCTGTGCCGAAGGAGATTCGTGTTCTGCGTGACGCTCGGTGGGTCAGCGGCGGCGGCACCGACTTCCGGGAACTGCACTTGCGCCAACAGAGAGGTTTCCCCCAAATAGGGCAACAGCTGGACGTGACCCGAAACACCGCGCCCCGTCCAATCGAGGTAGCGCGGGTAGCGCCGCTGCGCCACCTCAAATTGGGTACACGCCAGTCCGACTTGTCGAAGCTGCGAGGTACACGTCACTGCTCGCGATTGTTCGCGAACCGACTGCACTGCTGGTAACAACACCGCAGCCAGCAAGCTCACAATCGCCAGCGTGACAGTGACCTCAATCAGTGTAAATCCGGAATTCCGCATTCGAATCAGTCCTAGTTCAGCGGGCAGGTGGGGGTATCCCCCATGTCGACATCTGCTGCCGTTGTGTAGTTGCGTTGGCAATAGAATGGCATGCCCCAAGGATAGGATCGATCAAGCACCTGACACAGCTGGTCAGTATAGGCTATTCGATAACCACCACAGGCATTGGCTTGCTCCCAACAAACCGTTCCATCCACATCTGTCGGCAGGAAGCACTCACTCTCAGGCTGAATGCCCACCCCGCCCTCACACTTCTCCCACCTCGCGCCGGTCCAATCCAGCATGCATTCATCGCAGATGTGCATCGGGAGAACCAAGGGAGTCTTGATTTTACAGGAACCCGAAGTCCCCCACGCGAGGCTCGACCAGTGGCCAAGTCCCACGGCAACCAACAACAGAACACTGAGCAGCATCTTCTTCAACACAGTCATTCCTCCATCAAGACCTTCGAAACACCAGAATCGTTCCGCAGCAAAGCAGAATGACACCGGCAACAGCGAGCCAAAGAACAAGACTATCTTGCCGCTGTGGGTTCGCGACGACTCCAAGAGATTCAAGATTTACTGATGCAGGCTCCACATTCTTCGCCTGTTCCTTGGCCTGTTGCACCATTTGTGCGAGCCCTGCCTGCTGTCGAGCTGTTGTCCCATCAGCATCCGCCAGTTTTTTCTGATGCTTCTGGACTTCTGATTGATTGTCGATATTGACAACGCCTTGTGTTCGGTATTCGGCAGGAACTGTGAAGGCACTGTTGGGCACTGCTTCGTTCAGCTTCACAGTGAGGATCTTGCCAGTCGTGAAGTGTCCTGAAGTCGGCCCTGCCACTAGTTCAAATGAATCTGGAAGCCAGATACCGCCGTGCTGTGATACGCGATGCAACCTCACTTTGCGATCAGACTTAAGCTGGACCTCCTGCGAATCGATTCGGATCGGAATGCCACCTGCAGTTGCTTGAAACCAAGCGGTGACCTGCGATTTATATGGAATCCCGTTAGAGGACGGGAAACCGCACTCCCCGAGGTCGACTTTCCAACACGGAATATCATCCACAGCGTCCAACTCAATACTTAAGGGTGACACCTGCCTGACGACCGGGGCCAGTGTGTTCCATCCCATGCATTCCAGCAAGGGATTGACTCCGTTGACACCACGCATCTTCCATGTGACTGACTCCGTTTTCGCAGTCTTACTCACCCGAACGCACTCTTTTCCGCGAAAATTCAATTGATACGCGACAACCCCATCAGTAAACATGCACACCGGGTCCGGTGGCACTTGCAGCATCGGAATGAGGTGGACAAATTCTTTCGATCCATCTTTCACCCAGTGCAATGACAACTTCGTCCCAGAAACGGCTCCGTATCCTAAGTCACCTGTCTCGTCTGGGCCAATTCGTTTCCCCTCCCGATCGATAAATCCAAAGGTCAGGTCAGCTGTGATATCCAGAGTCGCCACCGACTCGACGTTGGCTAGATATCGATCTCGAATCTCCTCCCACGATGGTGTTGTATCAGCAGCAAGGCCGCTACGGCTCGCGCAAATGAGAATGAGGCAACAGGTAAGTAGAAGACGAGACAAGACGACACTCCCAACGGCAGTAGGCAGTAGGCAGTAGGCAGTAGGCAGTAGGCAGTAGGCAGTAGGCAGTAGGCAGTAGGCAGTAGGCAGCCACGTACGCAGCTGAACGCAAGCCTATCCGTGCGATATCGGATGTCAATAGGTCTTTCCAGAAAAATATCTGGTGATCGGTCACATAGAACGAGTGAAGCGATGTACTCGGGGTTCCCGAGTCATCACTCTGGCGTGGCTGGGTGAAGCAGGCTTAAGAGGGGTGGGGAACGGGTTAGCTCTTCCAAATGAATTATCTCTGTCAATCCTCTTGTCGCACCGCAATCTAGACGCTCAGTGCGGATACTGAGGCCCCCGCATCCCCCACTTCGCGAAGGTTCGTCCCCAGTTCCGGCAATTGCTAGAATATCGAACAGCCCAAAACTCCCCACTCAGCGAGACCGCGCGATGTATCTTCGAATGGCCAAGCGGATTCTCTTCGAGACCGACAAGCGGCTGCTGTGGAAGCTGGCCTGGAACATGGGCGTCAAGGGGGGCCTCTCAGTCCAGCGCTACAAGAACCGGCTGAAGCAGGGGCAAGTCTTCCCGCCGTTTCTGTATATCTCGGTCATCAACAGCTGCAATCTCCGCTGCCAGGGGTGCTGGGTCGATGTGGCGGCGAAGCAGCAGATCATCGATGCCGACGCGATGCGCAAACTCATCAACGAAGCCAAGGCAGCGGGCAACGTCTTCTTCGGCATCGTGGGCGGCGAGCCGTTCATGCATCCCAATCTGCTCGACATTCTGGCCGAGCATCCGGAATGCTACTTCCAGATCTTCACCAACGGGCACTTCATCACCGATGAGGTCGCCAAACGTATCCGCCAGCTCGGCAACGTGACCCCCCTCATCAGCGTCGAGGGCTCGGAGATCGTCAGCGACGAGCGACGCGGTCGAACGGGCGTACTCTCCAAGACGATGCAGGGAGTCGAGAACTGCCTGAAGAACAAAGTCTTCACCGGCGTCTGCACCAGCGTGTGCAAGACGAACCTGGATGACCTCGTCACCGAGAAGTGGGTCGATCGCCTGATCGAAATGGGCGTCTTCTACACCTGGTTCCACGTCTATCGCCCGATGGGCCCCGAGGCCAACGAACAGCTGTGTCTGTCTCCCGAGGAGATGCTGCGGATCCGTAAGTTCGTCGTCGAGATGCGAGTCAAAAAGCCGATCGTGTTCGTCGATGCCTACTACGACCACGCGGGCCAAGCCCTGTGCCCGGCAGCCACCGGAATCTCGCACCACATCAACCCATGGGGCGGCATCGAGCCGTGCCCGATCGTGCAGTTCGTCACCGACTCGATTCATGACGACAAGAAGACCCTCGTCGAAAAGTTCGAGTCGCCATTCCTGAAAGACTTCCGCGAGCTGGCCCGCGACACGACGCGCGGGTGCATCGTGCTGGAGCGGCCCGACCTGCTGGCGAACCTGGTGACGAAGCACTCGGCGAAAGACGGCACCGTACGGGCGACTGCGATGGCGGAACTCAACGCGATGAAAGTCCGTCCCTCGCAGTACAACCCAGCAGGGGCCGTGCCCGAAAAGAGCTGGGCGTACTGGATTGCCAAGAAGCTGTTCTTCAACGACTTCGATGTGTATGAGGGGCGGGATCACACCGCTGGCTCGGCTCCATCGCTGCTGGCCCGCGGCGAGGTGCGGACGGTGGAGGTGGCCTCGTCGCCCGCTTTTGTGCCGCTGAGTTTGCCATCGGGCTCGTCGCCCATTTCAAAGTCGTGATTCCCCGCTCGACTCAGGGAAAGGCGGAGTGAGATGACCAACCAGAACGTCGCGTTTCCCCGTCGTTCTCGGTGGCGAAAATGGGTGGTGCTTTCTTTAGGCACTTTGGTGTTGCTGTTGGGACTGCTTTGGTATTTCGTAATGCGCCAGTCGAGCCTGGGAGTCGTGCAGGTGCCCGGTGGAGAGGTCCGCCTGGTCAGAGCCGTCGAAGGGAGACTTCTTTATCGGGAATCTGATCCAATTCCGATGTGGGCGCGGGGCTATATTCCGGGAGTGAATCGCCTCTCCAAACCACGATTCTCTGTGAATATTGATTCCACTGAAATGAGTCCCGGTGACCGAGGACCGTGGTTGGTCTTCAGTATCGAATCAGCGGCCTGGCCCATGATTCCGCCCTCGCTCTTCTTCGATCGCATTGAAATCGAGTCTGCTGGATATGTTCACCACGGAACCCCCACAATGTCATCCGGCCAAGTCGCCGTCTTCCACACGATTTCGATCCCTCGACGCGATCCCCATCTCAAGATGCAATTGTTCCCACAGGCCGGAAACCCGATCTCAATGACGGTCGACAATCCGTTCTATCGGACCGATTTCCCGGTATGGATACCCGGGCCGATGCCAGCTCGTGCCACCCGTGGTCCGTTCACTGTTGAGTTGACGCACTTGTATATCGCAGAGGATGGTGGCGCGTACCCGGTGCTCAATTGCACCTGCACTGACCCGACTCTGGAACCCTGTCAGGTTTATGCCACCCTGGAAGACCCAACAGGAAATCGCGGACCCTTTGTCTCGCCATGGGAATCCGCGTGGAAAGTGATCGTCCATCTCTCCGTCCCGAACACAGCTGCGTCACCGCTGAACCAGCGATTCCCATTGGGGAAGATTCAGCTCCCGCCTGCCGACACGGTTGTTGCCTGGCCCAAGTCCGTCAAAGAGGGTGATCTCGTCTTTCAGACCCGAGCAATCGTCGGCCCCGGCACCTATGAGCAGATTGATGGGAAATGGCAGGTCGTCACTGGACCCACAGCTGGAAATGCAATGGGTCGTGTCCAAGGCCCCGCGATCCTCTGTGACTTTTTCCGGCATGGACGCTTCAATTCTACGGTCCACATCAAATCCCGAAACGGAATCCGTTCGGCGTTGCCCTCGGGATTCAGGTCTCAAATGCCTTCAAAGTCACGCTTGTCGACTGTCGTCGTGGAACACTCCAGCTTGGCTCTTCACGATTTCTCTCCGGGGGATGAGATCGAACTGGAACTGACCCGTTCTCGGAGTGAACAGTTTGAATTCATGATCGCACCGCCGGAGAAATCAAGACAGCTCCACGTCCCCAATTCCCCCCACTTGCCCGGCGATTGAGCGTTTCGGTTCCCAGCGGACGAGTGGAGGCAGGACGCGGCGCGTCGAGCGACGGGTGGCACTCAACGCCGTTAACCCTTTTTCGCGGCGAGGGCATTCTTGAGGGTTTTGGCTTGCTGGACTTGTATCGGAGTGGCGTTCACGATGTTCGGGGGGCCGGTG
>JAYSUV010000631.1:0-8725 GCA_043718945.1 Planctomycetota bacterium | reverse complement strand
ACCGGCCCCCCGAACATCGTGAACGCCACTCCGATACAAGTCCAGCAAGCCAAAACCCTCAAGAATGCCCTCGCCGCGAAAAAGGGTTAACGGCGTTGCCAGGCACTCGCACGGGGTGATGTCCTTGGCCCGTTGCATGGTGTGCCCATGACGATCAAGGACTCGCTGGATACAGCCGGTGTCGTCACGACAGCGGGTACGCGGGGGCGCAAGAACTTCGTTCCCAAAGAGGACGCGACGGTGGTCAAGCGGCTTAAAGCTGCGGGGGCCATCTTGGTGGGAAAAACGAATACCCCGGAACTGACGTGTGCTTGGGAGACCAACAACTCTGTTTACGGCGTCACCAACAATCCTTGGAATCCCAAGCTGTCTTGTGGTGGATCGAGTGGTGGTGCGGGGGCGATTGTTGCGGCGGGTGGCGTGCCGTTTGACATCGGCAGCGATACCGGGGGTAGTATTCGGCTGCCGTCGTACTTCTGCGGCATTACCGGCATCAAGCCAACCTCGGGTCGCGTGCCACGCACGGGACATATCATCGGGCCGGAAGGCCATCTGCAGGCTCTCACCACGTTGGGACCGTTAGCCCGCTCGGTCGATGACTTGTCGCTGATTCTGGCAGTGATTGCCGGGCCTGACTGGCATGACGCTTCAGTCGTCCCCATGCCGCTAGGCGATCCGAATCAAGTCAAAGTCAAAGGACTGCGAGTCGCGATGCACACGGGCAACGGTGCCTACGCCCTGCATCCCGAAGTGGCCAAGGTGGTCGGGGACGCTGCGAAAGTTCTCGAAAGCAGTGGCGTGCAAATCGAGTCCAAACGGCCTGCGGCATTGGACGATGTCGTCAAGATCGACGCCGACCTGTACAGCGCAGATGGTTCGGCTTCGCTGCAACGCATCCTCGATCAATCGGGGACAAAGGAACCCAGTCCTCTAATGCTGGTCGCGCTTGACCAGAAGGCGATGACAAGCGGTGACATGGCTGCCGCCATTGAACGATGGGATGCCTGGCGCGGAAGGATGCTGCAATTCTTGGAGAGCTACGACGCCATCCTCTGTCCGCCTTGCGCGTTTGCCGAACTGCCTCACGGGGCCTCTTCGGTGGGGGATGCGAACTCGGCCTTCAGCTACACCTATGCCTACAACATGACGGGATGGCCCGCAGCCGTGGTGCGTGCCGGGACATCCTCCAAGGGGCAGCCAATTGGCGTGCAGATCGTCGGTAGACCGTGGCGAGAAGACATCGTGCTGGCGCTGGCACGCCAGATCGAACAGAGTCTCGGTGGATATCAAGCGCCCCCGATCTAGCGCAACGGCAAGCTCTTCGTTCACTCTTCGCTCACGGCTACCCAAGGAGATGGTATGAAACTCGGAACGCAATTCTGTTTGTGTTTGGCAATTCTCGTCAGCATTGCTTTCACGTCACCGCTACAAGCACAGCATGACCCCCACGATCATGCTGGCTCGATGCCGGTCGGCTATCACGAATTCCGATTCTTTGGTGGTGACGGAAAGTTCTACATTTCGCATTTCCCGATGTTCTCCAGCATTCACGCCTTTCAGTACATCGTGGAAGTGGAGTTGGACGAGAAATCGATGAAGGACGTATCGAGTGAGGAAAAGGACGACTTCAAGAAGGAACGTCGTTACCAATTGAGTCCCTATCTGAAAGGCAAGGTCTCGACGGACCGCGCCGAGGATGAAGCCGATTGGGTTCTGCCCGATACGCTGAAAAGCGGTCAGAGCTTCACCGGCGATATCTTCTACTTGAGGGGCAAGGATCGCCGAGTCGTCAGTCAAAACGCGACCGTGACCATCAAGAACATCGTGTGGAAGCAGGAACTGAATCCCAAGTTTCCTCGACCGACGGCGCTGACCTATGTGTTGTTCGGAACCCCCAAGGCGGCGTTTCTGGCTCACCAGATCAGCGCGCCACCCAAGCCCGGCAAGCAGGTAACCGACTTCGATCAGGTGCTGTCCATCGAGATCATGAATTCCTCGAAGGAATTGTCACCGGTCACTACCGGCAAGCAGGTGATCGCGATCGGCAAGGACAATCTGGAGGCCAACAAGCTGCAACCCGGGCAACGAATCTCGCTGAGCCAACTCGGCTATGAGAAGGAAGTCATTGAGCTGGTCGTCAAGGACGAGCTTCAAATGGAGCAGTTGACGACGCAGCGGTGATCGTTTCGCCTCGCCAAAAGAATGGCCACGCTCACCAGAGCGTGGGCTGTGCAACCAGTGCCCCACGCTCTGGTGAGCGTGGCGACAGGACTTCGTACTCGACACCTTCAACAGGGGACTTGACCATGAACGGGAAGTATGAAACTGGTGGAACGTCGCGTCGCGAGTTCGTGAAGCTCAGCGCGATTGGGATTGCCTCGCTCGGTGTCGGCGGCACTGGATCGTCCGTGTTGGGTGCTCCGCCATTGCCCTTGATCGAGGACGTGTCGGCAGTCTGCCGCCGACTCTCGGCTCTCGGTTGGAGAGAGCTGCTGTTGGATGTGAGCGGAGGCCAGTTGGATCTGCTCGCGGCGGACTTGGCAAGTGAACTTCGCAAACCTCTTGCGAAGATCGATCGGACTTGTCCGGGATTCGGTGACTTCGCGTTGCACGGCGGCAAGGCCATCGAGCCAGGCCAACCGGATCAAAGCCTGTTGTATCACGCCCTCGCGGCACCCAGTGTGGTTGCTGCTCGCGACGGTACGAAGCTGCGCGGGTTTCCCACGCTGGCCGAGATCGAGACCGTTGAGAACTACATCTACGCGGCGCGGAAGGTGACGCTCGACGAACTCAAACACGGGCTTGGTGCCGACGACATCTCCATCGTTGTCTTTGCGCTCCACTACCGAAATGCCCCGATGTCTGCGACCGGCCGTCACGCGCAGTTGTGCTTCGCGCGGACTGGCATCGCTCATCTGGGAACGATCGAACCATTTTACGATCCGCAACTTCGCTCGTTTGCGAGTATCGATGAAGCACGCCCTTACGACTTTCGCGTCACACCACGACGGTTTGCTCCCTACCTCGCCAAGCGCGTCACCGGTTACGCGGGCCAGTTTGGGCTACAGGATCCTCAGGACGGGGATGTTACGCGCGAGTTCTGGGTGCCGGTCCACAAGTTGTTCAGCGGCAAAGAATGTATCGCCCACATCGATTTGGACATCCAGATGAACAGCGGGATGCGGAACGATTGCATCGCGAGCTTTCATCGGATCATGCAAGGCCAGGGACTGACCACTGGCTGGACAGGAAATGACCTTGAGCAATTCCCTTTTGTCATCAAAGACGAGGCGATCGCGTCGCTTTCAAAACAGGAGGATTGTGGAGCAGGTTTGGTCATGCCGAAACCGGCACCGCTGATTCGAGAGGCCAAGTACCAGGGCAAGCTGTTGACGTTTCCGTGGCATAACTCACTCAGTCGGAATTCCAAGAACGTCCAGATCTCTTCGTACTTCGTCATGCCGAACGCGGGCGCGCCGATTGCTGCGGGGTACTACTTGGATGCGGACCAGGACTCACCGCGAAACGCGCCGGAGTACATCAACATCCGGCATCGAGTCGTGGATGAGAAGGTCGAGAGCTTGAATCCGCGTCCCGACTTGATGGAGGTGATTCGCCAGGGCGGTTACGACGTGCTGCACTACACCGACTCGACCGGGGACGGCTGGGTCGCAGCCGCTTGTCAGCAATTGCGTGACCAAGGCGTGACGAATAGTCAGCCAGCGTTCGTACTCGTGGGACTGCCGGATTTCCTGCCGAAGCTCAACCAACGCGATCTCATGCGGTGGTGGAAGACCGAGGTTCCCGAGCGGCTCCGCGCGACACTCTGGTCGGTTCCTCCGTTGGCTTTGTCGCACGCTCGTATCGCCGCGAACGTAGAGTTGCCGATTGGATTCAGTCTCACCGACGACACGGTGACGGCCATTGTCTCGCAGCTTGCGGCACCCGGCCTCGTTCAAGGCGCACTGCCTGTGCAAACGCCGAGTGGTCCATTGAACTTCGAGAAAGTCGGTTTGCCGGACGGTTCGCCGGGACTGTTCGATCCGGGTTGGGATGTCAGCATCGGAGTCCGCTCCACCAATGGCGGCAACGACATTCACAAGTATTTGGTTGGTCACGGACTGGGGTCGCCCTTTATTGAGGATGCCAAACTGTGTGCCGCGCTCGGTGCCTATTGGCCGGGCCTGGCCCCCGATGCGACTCGTCAGTATCCACCGGAAAAGTGGATGGACGGCCTCTCTTATCCCTGGCCATCGATTGCCCCACTCACGGACGAAGAGCTGGGGATGGTGCCGACCGCCAAGGGCAAGCGGATGTCCTGGGATGGTGTGGTCGGTCCACAGCGTCGCACGGAGGGAGATCGCGAGGTCATCGCCTACCAGAAGATGGAACACGTCGATTACATCGACATTCTCGGGACGATGACCGCCGCCCTCACAGCTCGAACCGATCCGGATGATTACAAGGCGAGGATTCTCGCCATGGCCGCCGTCTACTGGAGCCTGGGCATCCAAGATGGCGATCTGCTGTTCCCCGGCAACTACGCCACGCTCATGCGCAGAAAGGCGGACTGGGCCGTACTCTCCTTCAAAGTCGTCCCGGCAGACAATGCAGTTCTGCAAATCGCGTCGGCCGCCGCGAAGCACACTTTTGCCGGACCAAACATCTACCGATTCGAGCTCTTTCGCTGGGGCAAGGAACGGGAGGATGCTGCTGATCCCAAAATCGCGTTGGTCGAAATCCTGGAAGAAGTCACAGCCTACTCAGATGGCAAATGTGTGATCAAAAGGACGGGCGACTCATGGGCGCTGGACGATTCGATTCCGACGTAATCGTGATCGGGGGCGGCCCCGGAGGCAGTGCCGCTGCCATCACTTGTGCGTCGCTGGGCCTCCGCGTCCGGCTCCTGGAGCGAGATGCGTTTCCCGCAGATCGGCCGGGCGAGACTCTGCACCCCGGTGTCGAATCCGTACTCGCGCAATTGGGAGTCGCCGACCAGTTGGCATCAGTCGTGGGATCGCGTCATGAGGGGATCCGCATTCAGTGGGGCGACTCGATCCGTTTCGAGCCGTATGGTCGAGACGAAGAGGGACCGTGGTGCGGCTACCAAGTGTGGCGAGCGGATTTCGACGCCATGCTGTTGGAGCGCGCCCGCGAAGTGGGAGTGGAGATCTTCCAGCCCTGCGCTGCCAACCACGTTCTGATGGAGAACGGCGCGGTCTCGGGCGTACTCACCTCGGCGGGCTCCATGACTGCTCCAGTGGTGGTGGATTCTTCCGGCCGTTCGCATTGGCTGGGAACGGAACTGGGAATCGAACGGCGATACCATTCTCCGCGACTGGTGGCTCGCTACGGCTACGCGGAAGGGTCTCTTCCCGCGCTCGATCCGTCGCCTTCGCTCGTCGGAGATTCATCCGGATGGTTGTGGACGGCACTGGTACGTCCCGGACTTTACCAGTGGACTCGAGTCGCCCTGGACGGAACTAAGTTTCCCCGAGATTGGCAGCCGGATGAGTTTCGTGACTTAGTTCCGCGAGGCAAGCCTCGTGGTGCCGACGTGACCTGGAGGCTGTCCCAGACAGTGGCGCGGCCGGGTTGGTTCATGGTGGGTGATGCCGCCGCGGTCCTCGACCCCACCTCAGCCAAGGGAGTCCTAAAGGCACTGCTCTCCGGTATCACCACCGGAAAACTGATCTCCGCTGCGGTGACCAGATCGGCACCAGCTGACGAGATCGCCGACATCTACAACGACTGGTTGTCCGGATGGTTTGTCAGTGACGCAGATCAGTTGGCAAAGTTCTATCATTCCCTAGGTGTTCCAGGATTTGGAAGGCGGCGGGATGGCACGCCTTAAGCCAATCAGTTCGGTCGCGGTGAGGCAGTCGTCGTGAAGTGAATCGACCAAGAGAAACTCCGATTTACGGAAGTCCTATGTAGATCCCAAGTGTCAGTTCGCACGCCACAATCACGCCGCATTCCAGTACATCTCCGCCGCCATTCGAGCAGATTCAGAATTGGTTTGCAGGAAAGGCAGACAGGAATGTCTGCCCCACTGATCAGTGGCACAGACATTCCTGGCTGTGTGAACTGAAGACAGATTCTGAATCTGCTCGAGTACCACCCAGATGTCTCGGATCGTATCTCGGACAATCAGATCCCCGACTGCATCACACGGAAGTCTCGTAATCCGCAGTTGCATAAACACTTGCGGTGAGTCAATCCCACTCACTCCGAGGTAGCGAATGTATTCGAAAAGTCGATCAGCTGCCAGTTTCTGCTCCCCCTCCCCGCGACGGCGGGATTGACAGGGAATGTGTCATTGCGGAGGAGGGGGGGAGAGCGGCCCGATGAATCGGCGTTTGGCACATGCCTGAGTGGTGAATAATCGGGGTCCCCCTCCCCTCCCGAAGTCAAGAAGAAGCCGGACTCATATCGCATCGATCAGGTATCGTGACCTCCACACTCCTTCCGAAGCCTTCGGAAGTCATTTCGTGAACAGGTGACACTCCGTCTCAACAAGGCGGAGTGCCCACTGCCCAGGCTTCCTTTTTCCAAGAGAACTGTGTCCACACGAAGATCATCGCTTGACAGGCTGTTTTGGCAGACCTAGAAAGCCCTGAGATTGGCCATTGCAAGCTGAGCGTCACCCGCCAGTTGCAATAATGGGTGAGAGTTTGAGGCGGTTGACTGATCTGGGTTCAGGTCGGAAAAATGGACTCAGGGTTTCCCGCCCGATGGTCGATGCTAGGGGACATTATCGTTTGGCGTCTGGCCGGACATCCTGAAGGAACTTGTCATGACTCACATCGTTGCGGAACCGTGTTTCGGCTGTAAGTACACTGATTGCGTGGTCGTTTGTCCGGTCGAATGCTTCTACGAAGCCGAGCAGATCCTCTTCATTCATCCGGACGAGTGCATCGACTGCGAAGCCTGCGTCCCGGAGTGCCCGGTGGCAGCGATCTTCCACGAAGACAACCTGCCCGAGCAGTGGGCCGACTACAAGGCACTGAACGCCGAAATGGCCCCGCAGTGCCCCGGCATCAAGGAAAAGAAGGCTCCTCTGGTCTAAAGAGTCGTCGACTCTTTCCCCGAGGCTTTCGAAAGCACCTCAGCCCGAGCGATGGTCGTCTCGGGCTGTTTTCATTGGAGGTACGGTGGATGGTGGATGGTTTATCGTTGATCGACCAGAGGAATCCTCTTTCGATAAACCATAAACCATAAATCATAAACCGCTCCAGAGGAGCTCCCCATGTTCGACTTGTTTCGCCGCGAACTGGAGACTGCCCTGCACGCTGTGCGGGTGGCCAGTCAAGCCTGCCGCTCGGTGCAGAAGAGCATCTCGCCCGAGACGATTGCTAAGCAGGACAAGTCCCCCGTCACCGTCGCCGACTTCGCCAGCCAAGCCATCGTCTGCAAGATCATCGGCGATGCCTTTCCCCACGATGCGATCATCGGCGAGGAGGACTCCGCCGAACTCCGCTCCGCCGACCACGCCAGCCAGCTGCAACGGGTGCAGCATGAGATCGAGCAGGTCGGCCTGAAAGGCCAACCCGAAGAGATCTGCCAGTGGATTGATCGCGGCAACAGCCCCGGGGGAGTGTCGCGGTTCTGGACTCTCGACCCGATCGACGGGACGAAGGGGTTCCTGCGCGGGGAGCAGTACGCCGTCTCGCTGGCTTTGATCGTGGATGGCCGCATCGAGGTCAGCATCCTCGGCTGCCCGAACCTGCCCGCTGAAGATGCCTGGGACAAGCAGGTCGGGGCTTTGTTTTGTGCAGTGCGCGGCCACGGAGCCCAGCTGCGACTTCTGGCTGACGCGAAGGCCGCCCCGCAGGTGGTGCGCGTCAGCGGGACCGCGCGCGGCTCGATGGCCCGGTTCTGCGAGTCGGTCGAATCAGGTCACAATGCCCAGGACGTGACCGGCAAGATCCGCCAACTGCTCGGCAGCAACGCCCCGCCCCGCCGCCTCGACAGCCAGGCCAAGTATGGTGTTGTCGCTCGCGGGGAAGCCGATCTCTACCTCCGCATGCCGACCAAAGCCACGTACAGCGAAAAGATCTGGGACCACGCGGGCGGCGTGCTAATCGTGGAAGAGGCCGGTGGCCGCGTGACCGACATGCACGGAACTCCGCTCGATTTTACGCAAGGATCCGAACTCACCAAAAACCGAGGAGTGGTGGTCACCAACGGCCTGCTGCACGGCGAGGTGCTGGCGGCGATCTCGACGGCCCTGGCCGGGTAAACCGTGGGCCGCGCCCCGTAGCCACGTTCGCCAGAACGTGGGCCACCTGCGGACGTGACCGCACGTCATGTCGATGATATCTGGTGACATGGCTGACGCTTGGTTTGGTGATTCCCCATGATCCGCCCCCTCATCTCCACCGCCGAAATCGATGCCGCAGTTGCCACTTTGGGGCAGCGGATCACGGCGGAATATGCCGGTCGACCCCTGACGATTCTAGGAGTCCTCACCGGCAGCGTGATGCTGGTGTGCGACCTGATGCGGCAGATTGAGATTCCGCATCAGCTCGGCATGGTGCAGGCCAGCAGCTATCGCGGGACATCGACGGTGCCGGAAAAGTTAATCCTGAATACGGAATTCCTACCCGATCTGCGGGGGCGGGATGTCCTGCTGGTCGATGATATCTTTGATACGGGACGAACGATGGCGGCTCTGCTGGATGTGATCCGCCAGAAGGAGCCCGCCAGCGTGCGATCGGTGGCC
>JAYSUV010000064.1:0-6271 GCA_043718945.1 Planctomycetota bacterium | reverse complement strand
TGAAGGTCCAGCCGACGCAGTTCGACAATGTGGGCAACTCGCTCGGGTCGCCGTGGAAGTTCGAGAACTGCGGGCAGAGCGGGCTGCCGATCAGCGATCTGTTTCCGAAGCTGCGGTCGTGTGCGGATGAGTTGTGTGTGATTCGGTCGATGACCTCAGAGTTCTCCGAGCACACGAACGCGAACTATTTTCTGCACACGGGGCACGGGTTGCAGGGGCGACCGAGCATGGGGGCGTGGGTTACGTATGGCCTGGGGAGTGAGAACCAGAACCTGCCGGGGTTTGTGGTCGTCAACGCCGGACTGATCCCGCCGGGCGGGCTCGACTGCTTCTCGAACGGGTTCCTCCCCGCGACCTATCAGGGGTCGATCTTCCGCCGCGAGGGAACCCCCGTGGCCAACGTCGATCGCGCGGATGCGACTCCGGCCACGCAGCGCCGCAAGCTGCAACTCATGGAGACGCTCGACCGCTCGCTGCTGGTTCGGACCGGTAAGCAGGACGCCCTCGAGTCGGCCATCGCCAACTACGAACTGGCCTTCCGCATGCAATCCGCAGCCCCCGAACTGGCCGACCTCAGCCAGGAGACCCAGGCCACGCAGGAGATGTACGGACTGCATCACGACTGGCCGGGGACAAAGGCGTTCGGTCAGAGTTGCCTGCTCGCGCGGCGTCTGGTCGAGCGCGGCGTACGGTTCGTACAGGTCACCACTCCCGGTGGCAACGGCGACCGCTGGGACCAGCACAACGACCTCAAAGACGGGCACGAGAAGAACGCCCGCTCGGTCGATCAGCCAATCGCCGCCCTGCTCACCGATCTGCGAGCGCGAGGCCTGCTCGACGAGACGCTGGTGTTGTGGGCCGGCGAGTTCGGTCGCACCCCCTTCGCCCAAGGCTCCAACGGTCGCGACCACAACCCGTTCGGGTTCACCGTCTGGATGGCGGGCGGCGGTGTGAAGGGCGGGATGGCCTTTGGCTCGACCGATGAATACGGCTACCACGCTATCGAGAATAAGCTGGAGATGCACGACCTGCACGCCACGATTTTGTACCTGCTCGGCATCGAACACACCCAATTAACCTACCGCTTCGGCGGGCGCGACATGCGGTTAACCGATGTGTTTGGGAATGTGGTGCATGAGATCATTGCGTGAGTGGAGGACGTGGCCAATTCTCAGCAACCCGACGCGTCAGCGAGGGGGAGCGAAAGCGACTTTTCCCTGTGTTTCCTTCGCTTACGCGTCGGGTTACTGGGCTAAAGTCAGTGTCATTGGACGCAAGCCTCCGGTTCCTCGCCGCGAGAGCGGCGGCAGCGAGTCGCCGTGTGTGCAACCCACGGACCTCACGCTCGATAATCTCCAGCAGCCGCGAAAGCGGCGACAGGCGTTCTCGCGGGGAATGTGTCACGGATTCGGTATTTCCGGGCTCACGAGGAACACGAGTCGACCTGGTATTGCATGCGTCAACCCCTGTCGCCGCTCTCGCGGCTGATTCGGACTCGCGACACAATCTGTGGGCTGGCGGCTGTGGCCGCTGCGCCCACGGCGACATGCTGCCGCCGCTTTCGCGGCGAAGAGGCACATCGTGCAAGCTCGACGGTTAACGCAGGGAGCCAGTGACGCTATGATGATTCTCAGGAGTCGACCATGAAGCTGAAAGTCCTCATCACTCCGGAACCCGTGGGGGGATACTCCGCGAGCGTCCCCGCCTTGCCGGGTTGTTATTCCCAAGGCGACACGCGCCAAGACGCACTCGACAACATCCGCGAAGCCGCCGAACTCTGGCTGGAAGTCACGTCCGACACCGCCGTCGCGCAGGCCCGCTCGGCTTCGGTCACAACAGAGCTTCAAGAGATTGAGTTGTGAAACCAATCTCCGGCAAGCGGATGTGTCGCATCTTGGAACGGCACGGCTGGATCTGGGTCCGCACGAAGGGGAGCCATCGTGCCTTTCAGCAGCCGGGCCATCCGACCACGCTCGTCGTGCCGGTCCACGGAAACAAGGATCTCAGTGCTGGCACTCAACACGGGATCATGAAGGACGCGGTGCTGACGGAGGATGACCTCTGAGGAGCTTCGTGCGACATACCCTCGCAGTTGCATCCGTCAATGCGATTCGACACGATACCTCCCATGAACACCTCACCCCTCCGCTGCGTCGTGCCGTTCCTGGCGTTCTTGTTCCTGTGCTCCTCCGCAGCTGGTCTGCGGGCCGAGGAGAAGCCCGCGCTGGGGATTGAACTCCCCGCGACGGATGAGGGGCTGCCGGGGGCGGGGCCGATTCGGCGGTACGACTGGTTCAAGGGGCTCTGGACGCAGAAGCGGACCGCTTGGGCCAAGCAGGTCGAAAAGGACCAGAAGGCGGTCGTCTTCCTCGGCGACTCGATCACTCAGGGCTGGGGCGACGACATGGGGAACAGCTTCCCCGGCGTCAAAGTCGCCAACCGTGGCATCAGCGGGGACACGACGCGCGGGATGCTGATCCGGCTGCAAGCGGATGTGCTGTCGCTCAATCCGTCGGCGGTGGTGCTGTTGATGGGGACGAACGACCTGGAGGAGAAGGCCGAGCCGGAGGTCATCGCCGGGAACTTCAAGCTCATCATTGAGGCCCTCAAGAAGCACAACGCCAAAATGCCGATTGTGTACTGCCAGGTGTTCCCGAGTTCGGCCAGCAAGAGCCGACCCGCCGACAAGATCAAGAAGATCAACGAACTCTGCTTCGCAGCTGTCAAGGGTGATGCCCAGGTGACGCGGGTCGAGACGTGGACCCTGTTCGCGGATGAGAAGGGGAACGCCAAGGCCGCCGAAATACCGGACCTGCTGCACCCCAACAAAGCGGGTTACGACAAGTGGGCTGCGGCTCTGCGTCCGATCTTCGCGACACTCGGGTTCCTAGAGACCGAGGACGACCAGTTCGAACTCGAACCGGGGGCGATCAGCCTGTTCAATGGCAAAGACCTGACCGGCTGGGGCTTCCGCGATCAGAAGACGCAGGAGAAGCAGGCCACGTTCGACGGCAAAACTGCCAGCGACGACGGACGGTACGTCGCCCTGCATGGCCGCATCGTTGTGACCACTCCCCCCGAAGGCCGCCGCGTGCAACAGCTGTGGACGACCCAGGAGTTCCCCAAGAACTTCACGCTGAAGCTCGACTTCCGCGCGACGCCGAACGCAGATAGCGGCGTCTTCATCCGCCGTCCCCAGTTGCAATGCCGCGACTACCCACTGGCCGGTCCGTACAAGGAACTCAAGAACTACAAGCCCCAGGACTGGAATCAGATGGTCGTGGTGGTGAAAGACAACGTGGGCCTCTGCACCTGCAATGGTGAGGTGCTGGAAGCGGCCCTGATGATGCCGGAGTCGGGTCCGATTGGCCTCGAAGGCGACAACGGCCAGATGGAGTACAGGCGCATTCGGGTGATCGAGACGCCGTAGAGATTGCGAGCAAAGTGTAGCTGCCTGAATCAGCCTCCAGCCCTCGAATCGATCGCGACTGATCGGTACGATGACCTGCGGCGAGTGAGCCACTTCACTGGCGATGAGGTTCAGCAGGGGCAAGCAATGGCGGCGATTCGCACTTGGAGCATGTCGGTTCTTCTCGGACTCACCGCAATTGTGTGGTACGCTCGCGCAGACGATGAACCCGCCCAGCCCGCAGCTCCCTCGCGCGAGGTCTTCAAGAAAGACCTCGCGGGCAATGCCGAGGTTGAGAAGATCATCCAGACCTTCGGTGGACGGGGCGAGGTCGGCGACAACACTCCGCCCACTCCCGCAACTGAGGCGGCCAAACTCTTCCAGACGACCGAGGGGCTCCAGGTCGAACTCGTGATGGCCGAGCCGCAGGTCCGCCAGCCGCTCTTCATGTCGTTCGATGATCGGGGCCGCATGTGGGTCGTGCAGTACCTGCAATACCCGTTTCCCGAGGGACTGAAGGTCGTCAAGTACGACCAGTACCTGCGGGCGGTGTTCGACAAGGTGCCCGCAGCTCCGCCGAATCATGTGCCGGGGGCCGACCGGATCACGGTGTATGAGGACACCGATGCCGACGGGAAGTACGACACCTCGAAGGATGTGATCACCGGCCTCAACATCGCCACGGCAGTCGTGTCCGGGCAGGGCGGGATTTGGGTGCTCAACCCGCCGTACTTGTTGCTCTATCCGGATGCGAATCGTGACGATGTGCCGGACAGCGACCCGGTGGTCCAACTCTCCGGGTTCGGGTTGGAGGACACACACTCGGTGGCCAACAGCCTGGCCTGGGGGCCGGATGGGTGGCTGTATGGGGCCAACGGGAGTACGACGACGGCCAACATCTCGTCCGAGGTGACGAAGAACGTGAAGTTCCTGGGCCAGTGCATTTGGCGGTATCACCCTGACACGAAGGTCTTTGAGATCTACGCCGAAGGGGGCGGGAACACTTTCAGTCTCGACATCGACGGAGCGGGGCGAGTCTTCTCCGGGACCAATGGCGGCGGCACGCGCGGGATGTACTACCCGCAGGGGAGCTATGGAATCAAAGGCTGGGCCAAGCATGGGCCGCTCACCAATCCGTACGCGTTCGGGTGGTTCGAGCATATGCGGCATGAAGGGGACGGCGACCGGTTTCCGCAGACGTTTGCAATCTACGAAGGCGGCCTGCTCCCCGAGAAGTTCCACGGCATGGTCATCAGTGCCAACGCTCTGCATAACCGCGTGTGGGCCAGCGAGCTGATGCCGGATTCGTCGACCTACCGCACGAAGGACTTACCGCCGATCGTGACGACGCCTGATCGTTGGTTCCGTCCGGTCGATCTGAAGGTCGGGCCAGACGGGGCGGTGTACATCGCTGACTGGTACGACACGCGGCTCACGCATGTCGACCCGCGCGACAACTGGCACAAGGCGAGCGGGCGGATTTACCGCGTGAGCGGGAAGGACTCTCAGCCCGACTTGAGCCCGCAGAACAAGCCTTGGACCGCGACGGACTTTACGAAGATCACCATTGAGAACTTGACTGAACTACTCACTCATCCCAACAAGTGGGTGAGGTTCACGGCAGTCAGGCAACTTAGTGAACTCATCGATTATGGGATCGGTGGTATACCATCAAATTACGCTCCGGACTTTCGACAGTTACTTAGTCAGAACGCCCTGGAAGTCAGAGAACGATTAACGATAGCAGCAAAGTCCAACGGCCCCGGTGCCCTCGAATCACTCTGGATCGTCTACCGCACCGGCGGCTTCACTCCTGATCTCGCCCTCGAACTCCTCGGCAGCCCCAACGAAGACATCCGCCGTTGGACGGTCCGCCTGATCGGCGATGACCGCCGGATCGATGAGGCCCTCGCCGCTCGAATGGCCAAGCTTGCGACCGAAGAGTCCTATGTCCAGGTCCGATCGCAACTCGCCTCGACGGCCAAGCGTCTCCCCGCGAAGTTCGCTCTGCCGATTGTGCAAGCCCTCCTTCAGCGGGACGAAGACGCGACCGACCTGCACATGCCGCTCCTCCTCTGGTGGGCCATTGAGGCTCAGTGCGGGAACGACCGCGACGAGGTTCTGAAACTCTTCGGCGACAAGGCCCTGTGGGACCACCCGATCACCGCCAAGACAATCGTCCCGCGACTGATGCAGCGCTACGCCCTCGCCGGGACTCCGGAGGATCTCGAAACGTGTGCGAAGCTCCTTGCCATCGCCCCTTCCGATGCCCATCGTCAAACCCTCCTCAGCGGGTTCGTCGAAGCCTACCAGGGACGCGAGATCAAGCAGCTCCCCGAGTCGCTGACCACCGCGATCGCGGTGTACCAGAAGTCGGTCGGTCAGGACGACCTCGTCCTCAACATCCGGCTGGGCCAGGCCGACGCCATCGACTCAGCCCTCAAGTTCATCACCAACGAAGGGGCCGACCGACCGAAGCGATTGACCTATATGGCGGTCCTCGGCGAAGTGAAGCCGACCAAGGCAGTGCCAGTCCTCATCAACCTGATGGGGTCGCCGTCGATCGCCATCAAGCGGGCCACGCTGCAAGCCCTGATCAACTTCGACGACCCGTCCATCGGCGAGGCGATCTGTACGCGCTATCACTCTCAACTGCCCGATGAGCAAGACCTCCGCAGCATCGCCCACCGCGTGCTGGCCAGCCGCGCCCCGTGGGCCAAACGGCTCCTGCAAGAGGTCGACGCCTTCCGCATCAAGGCCGCTGTGAGCGATGCTGCGGAGGTCTTGCTCGTCCGGCAGTTGGGAGTGATAGCGCGTGCAGATCGCTTCACCGATGGCTGGGTCGTCGAAGTTAATCAGGGC
>JAYSUV010000630.1:0-3104 GCA_043718945.1 Planctomycetota bacterium | reverse complement strand
CTGAACCACTCGAACCCTCAATTCGGCCTCACTCAATTGTGTGACCGATTGGCGGCGCTGTCCTGTTCTCATTCTGACTTCTTGAAATTCGCAGCAGTTGCCCTGCCGCAAATTGGCACATACTTCAATGTGCAATGGGCCGGAATTGCGACTCGGACACCCCCGTGGGTGGTGATTTCGGAACACGGGATCCGACCCCGAAACGGTCTCCCCAACCAATTAATGGACGAGGCCCTTGACCGCGACGCCGCTGGCTGGTCGGACATCCAAGGTGACACCGCAGCTGCAATTCCGTTCGCGCCCGGGGACCACCGGGTGCTCTGCCTGTCGGGCGGGCGACTGGCCGAAGGGCAGTTGCCGGACCTGCAGTTGGTCGGGCGGATTCTGTCCCATGCGTCGACGTTTTTGGGAAGCAGTGAGCGGTTGTCGCGGCGGCTGGAGCGCTTGCGCGCCACCCTGGCCATTGCGCGGACATTCGCCAGTGCCAGGGAGCCGCAGGAGCTTCTCGAAACGATCGCCCGCGAGGCGACGCGGCTGCTCGACAGCGACCGGGCGAGTATCTTCCTCTGGGACCGGGACCAGAAGCAATTGGTCGCCTGCCCAGCCCTCGGCGTCGAGGGCGGCAAGCTTTGGCTGCCAGACAATCGCGGCATCGTGGGGCAGGTGATCCACACCGGCAAGACCGTGCGGGTCGACGATGCCTACGCCGACCCCCGGTTTGACAAGAGCGTCGACCACAAGGGAGGCTACCGCACCCGCACTCTCTTATGTGTGCCGTTAGAGAACGCCGCCGGGCAACGCATCGGGGCCTTTGAGCTCATTAACAAGAACGGCGGTTTATTCACCGACGACGATGAAGAATCCCTCTTCCAGCTGGCGATCCAGGTCGCTGTCGCCGTCGAGAATGCCCAGGAGCGTGACCTGCTAGTTCGCAGTAACCGCCAATTGACCGAGCAAGTCACTGGCAGTTCAAACATCATCGGCGAGAGCCCGGCGATTCAAGCTCTGCGGGGGACGATCGAACGACTGGCAGCGACAGACCTTCCAGTGCTGATCACTGGCGAAAGCGGCACCGGCAAAGAGGTCGCCGCCCAAGCCCTGCACTATCGCGGCCCGCGATCTGGTCATCCGTTCATTGCCGTCAACTGTGCGGCCTTGACCGAAACGCTGCTCGAAAGTGAGCTATTTGGGCACGAAAAGGGGGCCTTCACGGACGCTCATGCCACTCACACTGGCAAATTCGAGCTGGCACAAGGCGGAACGCTGTTCCTCGACGAGATTGGCGACATGACTCCTGGTGGGCAGGCGAAGCTGTTGCGGGTGCTGGAAGAAAAGATCATCACCCGCGTTGGCGGGACGCAGTCGATCCCCGTCAACGTGCGGGTGATCGCCGCCACGAATGCCAACCTGACCGAGATGGTTCGCGAGAAGAAGTTTCGCCAAGACCTGTACTACCGCCTCAGCGTGGTGACCGTCGACATCCCGCCGCTGCGCGATCGCCCGGAAGATGTGATGCCGCTGGCTGAACATTTCCTGACTCGGTTCTGCCGCCAAGCCAACCGCCCCAAGCTGTCGCTAGCGGACGACGCCCGCAAGCGGATGCAGGGGCACCCCTGGCCGGGGAACGTCCGTGAGCTGCGGAACCTGATGGAGCGAGTGGCGTTCCTCTCGGCGGGGAAGTCGGTGGAGGTCAGCGACCTTGCCTTCATCCTCAGCCCGCAGAAGGACTCGTTCCAGGACCTGTCCGATGGGTTTGGCCTCGCCGAGGCCAGCGACCGCTTCCAGGTCGAGTACATCAAACGCGCCATCAAGCGCGTCCAAGGCAACATGAGCGAAGCCGCCCGCGTCCTCGGCCTGCACCGGTCCAACCTGTACCGCAAGATGCGCCAACTCGGGATGGAAGTCGACGAGTCGAAGGGGTGAGCCTTGCGGCATGTATTGCAGCTGTCTGATTGAATGCTGGCTCCCCGCGCTGGCTTCGAGGGCTGGCGATCTGGCCCCGATTTGCCCGTGCGATCAAGAACAGGTATAGTCCTGCGTTCCCCACCTCACCCTGTTTGTCGGAGTCGGATGCCGTATGGCGAAAGAGAAGGAAGAAGGAATCGAAATGGAGGGCAGCGTCGTCGAGGCGCTCGCCAACACGACATTTCGAGTGAAGCTCGATAACGGACACATGGTCTTGGCCCATGTGTCTGGCCGTATGCGCAAGAATTTCATTCGTATCGTCCCCGGCGACCGCGTGAAGGTCGAAGTCTCTCCGTACGATCTGACCCGGGGCCGGATCACGTTCCGCGAGAGGTAAGAGTGCCTCCCGTGGGATAGGCTTCCAGCCGTCATCCGCTGGTTTTGACAGGCTGGAAGCCTCTCCCACGCTCCAGGATTCGTCATGACGACCTCCCCTGCCACTCCGACCGTACTGCCCTTCGTGCAGCTGTATACCGATGGAGCTTGTAGTGGGAACCCGGGCCCCGGCGGTTGGGGGTTCATTCTGCGTCATCCCGCCTCGGGAAAAGAGCGAGAGGGAGCGGGCGGCAAAGCCGACACCACTAACAATCAAATGGAGTTGATGGCCGTCATCGAGGGGCTGCGGGCTCTGAAGTCCCGCTCTCAGGTCGAAGTCATCACCGACAGCAAATACGTGGCCCAAGGCTCCGAAGAATGGATGCCCGGCTGGAAAAGAAACGGCTGGCGACGCAAAGAGGGCAAGCAATTCAAGCCCGTCAAGAACGTCGAACTCTGGCAGCTGATGGATGAACTGCTTCAAAAGCATGAGGTCCGGTTCACTGTGGTCAAGGGTCACTCGGGTCATCCCGAGAACGAACGGTGTGACGTGCTCGCCGTCGCCGAGTCGCAGAAGTTTCGGTAGATACCTTGGTCCAAAATCAAATCGGGAAGTTGTTTCGGATCAGTTCCTCGCGCGAGCGGCCCATGGAATCCGGTCCGCCAGACTTCCAAAGTCCTCAGACACGTCGGAACACTGAGTTGGACAGCGCCACTTTTCAAATCGGCGGGTGGCGGGGTCAGGAGGCTTTGCGGATGGCCCCGGCGTGGGGAACCGTCGCTGGCCTGTCGCTTCTCGGACCAACGCGATGGAGCCTCACCTC
>JAYSUV010000629.1:0-3119 GCA_043718945.1 Planctomycetota bacterium | reverse complement strand
GAAAAAGGACGCCCTTTTTCGGAGAAAAAGGCGACACTTGCTGCCTACTACAAACTCGGCTTCTGGTATGACAAGGCCGCGTTCGAAGGACTCCCTCGCGATCGCTTCTGCCGAGCGATGCGGGCCGAGGGAATCGCCCTTGATCCGGGCTTCGCGGGGCTGCATCAAATACATGCTCGGCGACGGTTTCGAGCGGTCGGTGATCTGCCGAATGCGACCCGGGCGTGTGCCAATGTCGTCATGCTCCATCACCCGCTGCTTCTGGAAGGTGCGTCTGCCGCTCGCGACTTCCGGGCGGCGCTTGATAAGATCACTCGATATGCGTCCCAGCTGCGCGCCGCCGCCCTGCCCCCTGCTTCAACCGAGGAATGACCCCCGATGGATTTCGCTGCCAAGTTTGCTGAGGGGTTGTCGTACAGTGCCTTCTTAGAGAAATACGGCTCACCCGATCAGCGTCGCCGTTGGAGTGAATTCTTCGAGTGCGTGTCACTCAACGACTCACAGAAATCTCTGCTGGGCAGCTTCACGCGGCAGATGAAGGTGATCGTGCTGGCGGGCACCTGGTGCGGTGACTGCGTCAATCAGTGCCCGATGTTCGAACACTTCGCCCAAGCTTGTCCACTGCTCGACATCCGCTACTTCGACCGCGATGCGAACCCCGATCTCGGTCAGGCGATGTCCACATGTGGTGCCACCCGCGTCCCCTCGGTCGTGTTCCTCAGCGAGGACGGCCACGTCTGCGGACGGTACGGCGACCGCACCCTCTCGAAGTACCGCAGCTTGATCGGCTCACTGACTGGAGCGGCATGTTCGACCGGGATTGCCCTCGGCGACGACCTCACGCTGTCGGTGATGCAAGACTGGCTGGATGAGTTCGAGCGCATCCAGTGGATGCTGCGAACCTCGGGCCGGCTTAGGACGCTGCACGGCGATTGATCGTAGGCGATGTCGCTCCGCGACTCGCATTCCGAGCCGTTCGCAGAGTCGGACGAACTCACAATTAGAAGTAAGAGATTGGAACACTAATTCACACTGATAAACACTAATCTTCCATGTTGTCTCTCTGGATTAGTGTTGATTAGCGAAGATTAGTGTTCCAAAACTCTGAATCAGAACCTGCATGGCCTTTGACAATCACGGACGGGCAAATGTGCCCGTCCTACGGTCCGTGAGAATCGGTTGATATGCCCTCCCCTCCCGTGTTGATCATCGGTGGCGGTCTCGCCGGGCTGGCCGCAGCTGCCGGGCTGGCATCGCGGGGAGTGGCCTGCCGCATCCTGGAATCGCGGCAGCAGCTTGGTGGGCGGGCGTCGTCGTTCATCGATCCCGCGAACGGCGAATGGCTCGACAACTGCCAGCATGTCAGCATGGGCTGTTGCACCAACCTCGCTCACTTCTGCGAGACGATTGGTGCAGCCCAATACTTTCGGCGAGAGAAGTCGTTGACCTTCATCGGGCCGACCGGGCGCTCGACGGTCATGCAAGCCGCCCCTCTGCCCGCCCCGTTGCACTTGCTCCCCTCGCTGGCTTCACTGCACTGGCTGACTTGGAAAGAGCGGCTGCGACTCTTGATGGGACTCTCGTCGCTGCTGCGGACTCCGAGTGCCAAGCTGCGCGGCGTCTGTCTCTCGAACTGGCTGACTCAGCACAAACAATCCGAGCGGATTTGCAGCGGGTTTTGGCATCTGGTGCTGGTGAGTGCCTTGAGCGAATCGCTCGACCGGATCGATGCGAGTTATGCGAGGAAGGTTCTACTGGATGGGTTCGCGAGGAACCGCACGGGTTGGGAGGTCTTGGTCCCCACCACATCGCTGACCGATCTTTCGGACAAGCTCGCCGCGAGTTGGCTCACCCGCCAAGGCGTGCAGATCGATCGCTCTACTGGGGTCGAAGCGATTCATGGGGGGGCAGAGCGAGTCACGCATCTCACCACGCGGACGGGTGAGACGATCCCGGTGGAGGAGGTCATCGTCACAGTTCCCCCGTACCGACTGCTGCCGCTTTTAGAGGCGGGGCATGTCGCCTTTTTCTCCGAAAAAGGACGCCCTCTTTCGAAGAAAAATGCGACAACCAATGATTGGCCCGCGCTGGCGGCCATGGAAACCGCACCGATCGCAAGTGTGCATCTGTGGTTTGATCGACCGCTCACGAATCTGCCCAACGCCGTGCTGGTTGATCGCTTGAGCCAGTGGATGTTCAATCGCTCCATCGAGAATCTCAAACCGGGCGAGCCGTGGTACTGCCAGGTGGTCATCAGTGCCAGCCGCGATGTCGAGGCTCTCGGCAGTGAGGCCACCGTCGCCAGAGTCGCTGATGAACTGCGGGCGATCTGGCCCGAGGCGAGTGACGCCCAACTGCTGCGAGGCCGCCTCGTCGTCGAACGCCGTGCCGTGTTCTCGGTCACGCCCGGCATCGACGCCATTCGCCCGGTCCAGCAAAGCCCGATTCCCAATCTGCAACTCGCCGGAGACTGGACGCAGACCGGCTGGCCCGCCACGATGGAGTCGGCTGTCCGCAGCGGCTATCTCGCAGCCGAGAATGTCCTCAAACGCTTGGGCCGCCCTGCCTCGCTGTTGAAGCCTGACTTGCCGACCGTGTGGTTGTCCCGCATGGCGTTTCCGGCATAGCCTCATCGGTAACACTTCAGCCGTCTGAAGCGTCCCTGACGGGCAACGGGGGTGGGTCGCGGAGTTGCAGCTGGAACTGGCGCGGCGAAAGAAGTGGTTTCGGTCGAAGGCCAACACCTCGACGCGCACGAAGTCGACGCAGGATCGGCGGAAGGCGGACGAGCGAAAACATCCGGGCTCGACGCGGCCCGCACCGCCGATCGACGAGGGCACGGTCCAGCAGCACGAAGTCACAGAGGACGTGTGTCCGGACTGTCAAGGCCAGCTGCTCGACACGGGCGAATTGATCGACCAGATCGTCGTAGTCATCCCGCAGCCGCTGGTCGTAGTGCATCGTGATCGACGAAGTAATTATGAGTGCCCGTGCTGTCAGAAGCAGGTCACGGGCAGTTCGACCGAGGTCACGCCGCACGCGCGCATCGGGCCGAATGCGGTCGTGCTGCAAGCATATTGCCGGGCGCATCTGGGGCTCTCGCTGGGCAAGGCGAACGA